>JBBSXW010000051.1:2085-13541 GCA_038045665.1 Nanobdellota archaeon
TTTTACTTAGATATAAGTGGTAAAGCACCAGATAGCAAGGTACTTATATATGAATTAGACACTAAGTTAGACACTAAGCGTAAAGTGGATTCTCAAACAGTATCTAGTAAAAGCTCTTTGGAGCCTGGTAGATACCAGATGTGGTTAGCTTGTGATCCTAAACTTGGAAGTCCATTAGTCGCAGGTGTTAGAAACCCCAGCAGTGGAAAGATTTATTACTCTAACAAATTTGAAATCATATCCGAGTAAGATGGACGATGGACAACCGAAAAATATTACTTTTTGCAGTGTTAATCATATTACTAATTTTGGTTGCCTTTAATTTTAAGAATATTAGTGGCAGGCTGCATGGTGGAGACGTACATATTGAAGTTGATCCTGGTATTGTAGACTGCAGAAGGTATGACGCTTCTAAGATTGTTAATATTTTTGTTGATGCTGGATCAGTTGGTATAGATAAGGGGTTTTATATGCACAGAGCAGAGGATGGTACAAGGGTGGGCGGATCTTCTAACAGCCTGTGTACAGGCAGCATATGTACTGGTGCACACAGCAAGAATTACAGGTTAAGTTGCGGGCAGGAATCTGGCACGTATTTTTTTAGGTTTACAAGGGATAATTATAACTCAGAGTATAATTCTGAAACGTTTAGAATTACTCATAGCGGATAGTTTATGGATAGGGAGAGTAGGATTTTAATTGGAAGCGTATTTATAATTGTGCTAGTCGCTATTTCTTTTAATTTTAGTTTTACTGGATCTGTTGTTAGCGACAATCCAAAAGTTATGATAGATATTTCCCCCGAGATAGTAACTCCTGGCGAGGTTATTTATGTCGATATTAGTCCCGGAATTGAAGGTATAAACAATAGGGCTGACTTTGTTTATGCGATTGATGATTTGAGAAAGGGGTCCAAGACTTTAATTTGCGGAGAAGGGACAAAATGTTTGAGCGAGACTAGTTTTAGCTATGTTATCCCGCAAAGTTGGGAAAGTGGCGTGTATTATGTGGCGATATTTGACTACGATTCTGGAGAATTTATTAAAGAAGAGTTTACTGTTGTTTAATCTTTTTTTATTTCGTGTTTCTTTATAATGATTTCTCCATTTTTTATTGTTATAGACACTTCATCATCTTGGTTAAAATCGCTTAAGTCTGTAACTATTTTAGGAAGCCTTATTATCCCGGTCCGAATATCTAAACTTGTTAGGATTTCTTGGTTTTTAATCTTTTCAATATTTTTTAAGAGATCTTTGCCATCTTGACTTTCATTTTTTAGCTTAAATTCCTTTGTTTTTTCATAGAGAAATTTTGCTACTGATGCTGCAATGTTCTTGCCTGTGGCTTTTGTTATCCCATCTAACCCTGGAGAGAGATTTACTTCAATAACTTGCGGCTTTCCTAAGGCATCAAGGATATCTATTGCACATATATCTGCTCCAATAGCCACGGCAGACTTAATCGCAATTTGTTCTGTATCATAATCTAATTCGTATGGAAGACCTTTACCGCCAGCGTGAATGTTCGCCCTGAGCTCATCTTTTAATGCTTTTCTTTTCATTGATGCAACTACTTTCTTCCCTAGTACAATTGCTCTAATATCTGTTGCATTTGTCTCAACGTATTCCTGCAGGATATAAGGCTGATTAAATACTTCTAATGCATCGAGGATTGATTTTGCAGCACTTATTGAATCTGCAAACATAACGCCTTTGCCCTGAGTTCCTGCTGGTATTTTCATAATGATTGGGTAATGTACCTGATTTAATAGTTCCTTTGCAATTTTAGTTGTTGCTGCAAAATATGTTTTTGGCAATGGTACCTTGTTTTTTCTTAATTCAAGGAGCGTTAAGAACTTATTGTGACCTAATGTAAAGGAATTTGGGTTTAGAGGCATGTAAACTTCTGAGAATAAAGCGCGAGTAATAGAACGTTGAAGCAAGGCGTACCTAAATGAGCCCCTAACATAAAGACAGTCGTAATTTTCTAATGGCTTACCTTTGTACATTACTGACATTTCCTTGCTGTCTACACGAACTTCAAACTCCCTTATATTGAGATGATCTGCTTTATCAAACAAATTCTTTGCTTCTGTTAGAATATTCTTACTACTTGCCCCCCCTAAGCTGATTATTCCTAATTTCATTTTGATGGATCTATGAGAAATCCGTGTTTTAAAGTATTATTTCCTACCAACACGCTGTATTTAAGACTGTTCCTATCTATAATTGTGAAATCGGTCTGGATTATCTTTCCGCCTATTTCTAGTTTTCCAGAGTATATGCTTCTTTTTGTTGTTCCGTGCGATGATTTGACTGATATTTTTTTGCCTGTTGGTTTTAGATTTAGTTTTGTTATCATCGACCTGCATATCGAATTCCTATCTGCTCCTGTATCTATTTTAGCCTTTAAGACAAGGCCATTTATTTTTACTTTTTCAATTAATCCTAAGACTGGTTTTTCCATATTTAGATTAATAGACAGGCATGTTTAAGTCTATTTTTCTTTTAAGGTCTAGTATTTTTTTAATTTGCTCTTCTTGAGAGCCTTTAATTGCGCTTGGGGCTTCTCCTCCATGCCAACTTAATTTTGGCCTAACGCTTATAGGGAATATCTTCTCTGAGTTGTCATCTAAAACTATTGCTGCTCCATTTAATCTTGGAAGGGCATTCATGTATGTATGGATATCCTGCAATAAATAGCTTTGCATCATATTGCTTAATGCGTTTAGATCTGTTTTTGAGGTTATTCTATGCCCGATTACTATATCGCTTTGTGTCAATACGTCATTCTGCAAGGAGCCGGGCTGTTGCGTGGCTAGTATTAGGCTAATACCTGGCTGCCTTCCTTCCCTTAGGAGCTGTATTAATGCTTCGCTTGTTGAGGTATTCTTATCTTTTCCAATAAAATTATGTGCCTCATCTATCATAATCCAGATTAATGGTTTTTCTAATGCAACATCGCTTTTGATAAATTTTCCCTCGCCTAAGCCGATATTATCTAGCTCTTCTAGCTTTCTCGAGACTATTCTCTCTGCCAGCAATTTCTTACTGATTATCCCTATGACTAAGTTTTTGATGTGCTGTCCTCCTCCTGGAGCCATTGAATATGCGCTTAAGTCTAATATAGAAATTTGGCCTCTTTTGATTAAGTCTTGGAGTTCTGTTCCTCTGTTGCTGAACAATCCCCACCTTTCAGCACTTTTGAATCTGTTAATTGCTGCATCTTTAATTGTTTTTGATGCGGATTTGTCTTTTTTTATTAATTCAATAAGATCACTTATATCAAAATTATTTGAGAATTTTTCTTTTGCTTCTTCCAAAGTTTTTTCAATTATGATACCCAATGGGTCTGTTAAGTCTATAACGAATGCGTCGCACCAATCTGATGCATCTAGTTCGCCAGTTTTAATTGCAAACGAATAATCAGCGGGCAGTCCTTTGTCTTTATATTCTTTAAAAAAACCTGCTGGGACATGAAGATTAATGTCTATCGCTTTGGGTTTTAGATTCCATTGCTCTAACAGATCTTGGTCTCTTAAGTTTGGGTACTTCATTGTCCAAAATACGCCCATAGTATCAAACATTATAATGGAAAGATTTTTTGAAATTTCTTCAGGAAGATTCATCATTTCCTCTGCTATTACGGAAATTGAGTAACTTTTTCCAGATCCGCGCTTGCCGACGATAAGAACTACGTGGGTTCTTGCAACGTCCATAAGAACCCTGCTAGATAATGAAACTAATTCCCCCATTTGAACAAAATGCTTTCCTAAAAAAATCGTGCCGTTATTCCTGAATTTTTGTTTATCCGCTTGACTTCTTCCAACTATTATATCGTATGGCATTTTAGTCTATAGTTTCTACTTCTTTCTCCTTTTTAAATACTATTCTAAGGAGAATACCTATAATTAAGATTATAACTCCTGTAATTAAAAAGCCTTTTCCTAATATTTCAGATAAAACTAACGGGATTATGCCAATAAGTTGCGAAGTTTGTGTATAAACTGGTTCTGTTCCAAAGTATTGCATGCTGGCGATTATTGCTGATGTATCGTAACCAACTATCACGGCATATGCTTTCAGTATTAAAATTGGGACTGTTATAACAATGCCTAGGCTGAAGATAATATTAGTTAAGCTTATTAAGAATTCTTTTTTGTTATGAAATTGCAAGATAAACAATAATATGACAAGTGGCGCTAGAAGTGCTATTGAAATTGTATTTATCATGTTTGTTGTTTTCAATAATGCTGCGCTTTCTTCTGACATTGTTGTTGGTATGAATGTAGATAAAGTTTTAACAAAAAACGTTTTATTGTCAAGATTATTATTGGCATATGAATTACATAGCGGCAAAAGTTTATTTTTATCAATATTAAACTCTTTGCTATTTATGGTTTTGCATGAATTTTCTATTGCTCCGCTTGTTAGGTCTGAGCATGCTTTTTCAAATTCTACATCTGGATTAAAGTTCTGGGTGCTGCTTTTAAGCTGATAGTAGTTTTGGCAATTTGTTTTTATTTGCTGAAGTAATGTCTGGTTATTGCATAGTTCTAATAGTGAGGGTGCGAATTTGTCCTGTGTTTCGCCACTGTAATAAAGACAGTTCTCATCGAGGGTATTGATTATTTCAGACTGGATTGATGTGTTTGCATTATTGTATATTGAACTAAAAATGGTTTTGCTAAGGTTTTCAACTGAAAAATCAGTTGTTAATGAGTATACTAAGCTAAATGCACCCATGAAGATTAAAAATGAGACTAACCAAATAAGAATGTTTTTCATGCCTTAAAAACAAAAGCTATAAATATATATAAATATTGACGTTTTTGGCTCTGAAAATGATAAATCAATTAAAAACTGTGCTGTTATTGGCTATTTTAACTGCAATGTTTTTGATAATCGGAAGCTTCTTTGGCAGGGGCGGATTGAGCGTTGCTTTGATATTTGCTATCGTGATGAACTTTGGTTCTTACTTTTTTTCTCATAAAATAGTATTGGCTATGTACCGGGCTAAAGAAGTTTCTGAATCTGAATATCCTAAGTTGCATAGGATGGTGGAAGATATTGCTGTGGGGATTGGACTGCCTAAACCTAAGATTTATGTTATACCTAGCGATCATCTTAATGCGTTTGCAACAGGACCAAATCCTAAGAAAGGGGTTGTGGCATTTACCAAAGGGATTATTGATAGCTTGTCTGAGAGGGAATTGAAAGGAGTTGCTGCACATGAATTGGCGCATATAAAAAATCGCGATATATTGATTGCGACTGTTGCTGCAACTATAGCGGCAGTGATTTCTTATATTGCATTTATGGCTAGATGGGCTGCTATTTTTGGTGGAATGGGAAGAGACAGGGATTCTGGGAATTTAATTCAGTTGCTTGTGCTTGCGATTGTTGCGCCTATTGCTGCGATGATTATTCAGTTAGCCATTTCAAGGTCAAGAGAATATCTAGCTGATGAAAGGGGGGCTACTGTGATAAAGGACCCTGAGGCATTGGCTTCTGCATTGGAAAAAATTCATAGTGGTGCTTCAATAAACCCACTGAGGTTTGGGAATCCTTCTACGAGTAGCTTGTTTATAATAAATCCATTTAGAGGATCTGGGCTGTTGAATTTGCTTAGTACGCATCCTCCAGTTGAAAAGAGGTTAGAAAGATTAAGAGCTTTAAAGATTTAAAATTTAACAATAAACTGTTGTTGCATTGTAATCTGCCATGATGGGTATAGAAGATTGTTTCTTTCATTTCCTGCTGCTATAAATCCTTCTCTACTTGTTTCTGATAACGCGAAAAAAGTTGCTATGTATAATTTTTTTGAAATTTCTTCTGGAAGCTGTTCGCCTTCGCTTGTTAGCAATATATGTTCTATAAAACTATTGCCCCCAATTAAGAATTCTCTGTAATGCCTAGCGTTTTTAGTAGGGGATACGCCGTAATGTCTTCTGTACATTTCTTGAATAAGCGTAAGATTTTCTGGCACTTTCTTTAAAATTTTTGTTTAGCTTTATTTTTATAGTTGTTGGATATAATTTATATATAATAGAGATGCATAAACTTGCTGATAGGCGGTAATAGTATAATGGTTAGTACGCGGGCTTCCCAAGCCTGAAATCCGGGTTCGATTCCCGGCTACCGCAGAAAAATTTTAGATTGTTGCTCCGCCAGTTAATAGCTCATTATAGCATAATCAAAGGATAACTTTTTCTGTAAACTAACCTATTTAAATTGAAATAACTTCCTTTTGCCGGTGTATAAAATCTTCACAACTAAGGAATTTGATGAATATTACGAGGACCTAGATAAATCATTGCAAATAGAAATCGATAAAGAAATAGAACAACTAGAAACTAATCCTTATGTTGGTAAGCCCTTGGGGTATAAATTCTTCAGAGAAAAGAAAGTTAGGAATCATCGAATATACTATCTAATCTATGAAGAACATGTTGTGGTGTTTGTAGTTGCTTTAAGTGATAAAAAAGAACAACAAAAAGCTATAAGTACAATAAAACAACTGATTGGAGTTTAGATAAAGATGTCAGGTATTATTACAGGTATTACAAAAATAAAGATCCACCAAGATACCTGATGGTGATAGTTAAATATTTAAATGGCATAGGTTTTATAGTATCAGCATATTTTAGAAGTTATATAAAATGAATCAAGAACACCATACATACGATATTTATTATGATGAAGAAGGAGATTTCTTAGAGATAACTTTCGGAATTCCACCTAAAAAAGAATATTCTGATGAAGTAGAACCGGGAGTATTTGTAACAAAGGATGAAGATACTGAAGAAATTAAAGGCATAGGAATTTTGAGTTTTAAAAAGAGAACTCAAATCTTAAAAGATCTTCTACAAAGGTTTAAACTTAATCTACCTTTAGAGATTAGTGCATAATTACAGAGAAGAAGTAAAAAAAGACTTAATGAATAGCCTTCTTTTTCCACTCTTTTATCCTGCCCGCCCTTATATCTTCTAATCCTCTGACTAGCTTAGTCAAAAGACTATCGCTTAAATCAGCTTTCTTTTTCATTTTCTTATACTCTTCTTTTGGTATAGTTATTGTTTCCATCTCAAATAGTAGAATAGTAGAACAAGTTTATATAACTTATGTTTTACTATTTTAATTATACAGAAAAATAAGAATTCTGCTCCCGCCGAGATTTGAACTCGGGTTACGGCCTTACACCAACTCTTGAGTTGCGAGAGGGCCGGGTGATTGATTTTAACTTTTTAAGTTAATTTAACCGGATTGTGCGATACAATCTCTACACTACGGGAGCATGATTTAGTATATGGCTATTCAACACTTTTAAATTATTCGGATGTCTAATAAACTCTTCTTCTGCTAAAAGATACATGTCTGAAACCTTAGAGGTTTTTAAAAACCATCTGGGATTTGGATCATTATGTGAGGAATAGGGTCCGTATAACTTTAAATCTAGACCAAGTTTTATTAATTCTTTCTGTAATTTACATAAAAAATTTTTATCTATGCTGCTTCCGCTAAACTCAAACTCCTTTCGTTTTATTCCAAATTCTGCATCTAAGAAACCTATAATAAATTCTTTTTTCAATTTGCTGTCTATCCAATGTGGAAGAAATAACTTCTTCTTTTTCCCTATTGGGAGAGATAAACAATAGTGCAATAAGTAAGCTAAAGCCTTGGATGTAATTACTGCTGTAAAGGCACCTTTAGTTGCGTGTTTTTTAATTTTGAGAGAAATACCAAAATTTTTACGGTATATATCTGATATTTTAATTAATTGTTCTCTTGTGTCCATATAATAAATTTGTAAATTATTTCTGGTTATGCAACCATCACCCATGTGGTATCCACATAGATAAGCCAAATCTCTAGTAAGTTTTGAAGGTAATTTTATTAGATGTGGACTCGCATAAGCACTTATGTATTTTGCTTTTTTTAGCAAGTATAAAAATTGAATATTTGTAGTGATTTTAATTAAGTCCGCAATATTTATTGGTCTTCTATTTTTTATCCAATAATAGACTAGTCTTTTGGATTTATTTATTTTGGACTTATTGAGATCTATAAACTTTCTTATATTGGTGCCTAGACCATGTAAATACAAATCCCTTGCATTTTTAATACAGTCTAAGTACAATTTTGGAGCAGATCTAATCATAAATATAAAATATGAAATTTATTTATAAAGGCTGCGCGTGTTTGTCATGTAACATCCGTCTATAATATATATTTTAGAGAATGATATAGCCCCACCAGGATTCGAACCTGGGATCTCAACCTCCAGAGGGTTGCGTCATTGGCCATCGCCCATTTTTCCTTTGTTTAGGACAAAATTCTAGACTATGGGGCTATCATTTAAATCGGGAATATAAGAATTTATAAATATTAAGTAATATTGAAGTTTATGGCGAAAATAGTGATTACTATCATTATTATATTATTCTTAGTTGGTTTTTTTATTGCTAGAGCAAATGACCTAGATCTTAGGAAAGGTGGAGATCAGATTGAATTTGTCAAGGCTTATTTTAAGTGGCTGTATAAATCTGTTTTGAATACCAAGAAGATAGTTGGATTTGTTATTAGCCAGGATTGGAGTATTGCTGATAAAACTAATGAATCTGTGAGCGAGTAAAGAATGTTGAGAGAACCTAGTAGCGTGGATGAATGTGTTTACTTTACCAATAGGAATATTGGAAATGGCAAGGTGAGGGCGTGGGTTTTCAAGGGAATGTGCACAAAATGCGGAAAGGGTTTAATGGGAAAGCCCAAGGATGAAAAAACAGGGAAAGTCAAGATAAGGGCAAAGGAATATGCTTGTCCTGCATGCGGCTATAGAGTTGAGCAAGAGGAATACGAGGAAAGCTTGATGGCGGGCATAAAATATATCTGCCCTTATTGCGGCAATGAAGATGAAATTGAAATTCCTTTTAAGAGAAAAAAAGTGCAGATTTTGGATGAGATCGAGATGAAGAAAAAAACTGTTGATGCTTTAAGGTTTCAATGCTCTAAATGTAATAATAATATCGATGTTACAAAGAAGATTAAGTGAAATTGAGATACTTATTCATTTTTTGAATTTCTTCTTTTTGTATAAACCCAAACGAATATCTTCTTTAATTGCTAATTCTAAATTTTTAAATTTTGATTTATTAATCGCGGCCATACAAAAGAGGATTACATTTTTTCTTTAGCCAAGAATATTATAGACGCATCTGCTTCTTCAATTCCTTCTAATTCACTTGTTTTTTTATTTCGTTAGTATATTTTATCTTGTCTATGAAAATCCATTTTTTTCGTGCTTCTTCAATTTCACTAAATCCGATTTTTCCTTGTTCTATTTCCTCGTAAATATCTTGAGTGATTGAGATTTTTTTGAAATATTCTTCTAGCAAAGGTAATTTAGATATTCTGCTCAGATGGATTAACACAGAAGAATCAACTATGACCATCTTATGAAGTATCTCTTCCTAGGTCTATTAGTGTGTATCCAATATCTATGTCTGCTTTAGAAGCCAAGTCAAGCATTTCTATGTATGGAATATCTGCCATATGTGCTGCTCTTCTTATAGTTATTTTATGCTCTTTTAATAATTCAAGTGACTTCTTTGTCTTGTAGCGTCTTATGGCTGTAGCTAGTAATTTTCTCAGAACTTCTGCTCTTTCTGTATGTTCTTCTTTTTCTATTTTTTTTATATCCTCAAGATACTTATCTTCTATTCTTGCAGTGACGACTTTCATTTTGCGTTACAAGTATATACTTTTGTAACTATTTAAATATTTTGATTTTTCACTATTCCAATTGGCAAATTTCTAGATGCTGTTTATCCTTTTCATTATGTTTTTTCTATAGGCGTATGTATTTGCCCATAAGGCATAACCAAACCACCCTCTTAAACTTTCCAGTAGCTCTTCATATATTATTAGTTCTTGTTTATATGGCTTCAGTTTAGAGGCCAATCTTTTTTCAAACTTTCTTATGTTGCTTTTTCTCAATAACTTGTGATGATAGAATATTCTGTAGCCAAGCATTGTTAAACCATTTCTTAGCGGAAGAATTTTTGATTTTGTAGGATGTAGCTCTAATTTCAAATTTTTAATATATCCATTTATTTTAATCTTGTATTCTTCAAGGGTTTTTTTGTCTTTGTGCAAGATGACGAAATCGTCTACGTATCTTATGTAGTATTTTGCTTTTAGTTCATGCTTTATGTAATAGTCTAAATCGTTCAAGTAGACATTGGCAAAGAATTGTGAAGTTAAATTTCCTAATGGCATGCCTTTGCCTTTTATTTCTGTGTTGAAATTGTTTAAAATTTGCCGGATGAGCCAGATAACTTTTTTATCTTTAATCTTTCTTTTGATAATTGATATTAGGATTTTGTGATCTACTGTGTCGAAGTAGTGTTTAATATCTGCTTTGAATACAAACCCTCGGACTAAGTTTTTATTGTTATAATTATTGCTAACGAGCCTGCCGCTTTGAGAGACTTTTCTTTTAAATTTATCAAATCTTAGAACTGCTTTATGTGTTCCTTTATTGATTTGGTTTGCATAAGAATCATATATAAAAGTGGGTTCAAAAATTGGTGCTATTATGAGGATTAATGCATGATGGATAACCCTATCTCTGAATGCGGAAGCATGAATTACTCTTGTTTTGGGGTCTCTAATGATGAATTTCTTTAACGGTTTTGGCTTGTATGTGAATGTTTCTAATTCTTTTTTTAAGTTGTTTAATTCTTGATTTAGGTTTTCTTCAAATTTTATGACGCAAGACTTGTGAGATTTTCTTTCTTTCGCTTTTTGGAATGCTTTTTCTAAGTTTTCTAGAGAGCGTAGCTTTTCGTATAAATTAGTATAGGTTTTCATCTTCATGCACCTAGAGTGACTTGAGTTATTCCGAGCCTGCCGTTCTCGTCTTGTTCAGATTTCGAGTTCTGAGGCTCCTCGTTGCAATTGAAGTTGACCCTATCAGAGTTGGCGTTGAACCTAGCGACAGATGTAGCAAATTCATCAAGTTTCACCATAACTTTAGTATTCACTCGGACTTCCCAAAGGTCTTTCATCATTACTAACTATCGTTATTGAATTTCATTGCATATAGACTTAAATCGTCCATGCACTATGAATTTGCATGTAGCCCAAGTTTGCTATTTCTCATAGAAATTTCTATTAGGATATAGAAAATCTTAAAATAACAACCTCTAGGTAGATTTATGAACTTTTATGATTATTTAAACTTTTTCTGGTTGTTCTGTGATATCTTTATAAAATTCTGTGATATCTTTATAAAAATTTCAGCGCGCACTTCGTGCGGCGAGTACCCCGAGCCAGCCGAACGAGCTCCGAGGCTCCCCGCCGCAATCGAAGACGACCCTAACAGAGCCGGCGTAGAACCCAGCGACACAATTATTTCTAGGATGCCAGAAGTACAAATTATCTTCTTGCTTGTAT
>JBBSXW010000051.1:13641-15643 GCA_038045665.1 Nanobdellota archaeon
ACTCTATCAAAGGTGTCTTTTGTTATTGGCACTCCCATAAATTCCTTTGGGATTTGTATTCTATTTGTAGTCATTGTCTTGTGAACCTCCTGTATGTTTCAGTTGTTGCTTCTACCATTAATTTGGATAAATCCTCTCCTGAGCGAACATAAAAAACAGGCCTATTCCATTTCTCTAAGTCTTTAGTAAATTGAGTTTTTCCGCCAATTTGAATGTGCGCAAAACGATTATTCTCTAAAAGCCTTTTTACTGCTTCTTTTTCTGTGTCCCAATTTCCGATTTCCCCATCTGAAATAGAAAGTACGAAGCTCTGTCTGCCATCCAATGAATTTTTTAGAACATTTGCATCTAAATATGTGCTTCCCCAATCAGGGTTTAATGCGTGTTTTCTCACTGATTCTAAATCAGAGAAACTCCCTTCTTTATATCTTGTTTCTGAAGAGAATAAAGCAACTCCGTGATCAATATACTGGGCAATGCCCTGCTGCTGCAGAAAGTTTTCTATACCGTAAAAACCAAGCAAGGCATAGTGATATTTGCTTCTGTCTCCCCAGGGAATATAATTTGTGCGACCAATATTTCCTGAGCCATCTGCAGCCTCCTTCATGCTACCTGAATTATCCAAAATAACCATTTTAAAATCTGGGAAGGCTTTTTTTTGTATCTTGCTTCTTGCAGTGACTGTTAATGGCTGTTTAGGCACTCCAAAATTCAAACCATTATCATCAACGACAAGTTTTGTTGGTTTTATCATTGAAACAGGATCAATTTCTTCATCAAAAGCCCTGTAGTTTAATGGGGCTATTTTCAAAGCTTGCTCTCTTGTTATGGCCTCAACTTTTACAGGGATGCTTCTTGCTAATCTTCTGTACAAAGAATCAAGCTGCTCAAAGCTCGTAAAGTTTGGAGAATGTTTTTCATTTGAAGCGTACCTTCCGTAAGCAATTTCTTCTTTTCCTTCCCTGGTTTTCATTTTTTGCTCGAGGCTGTTGCCTGCTTTTTGTTCTCCTCTATCATCAGTTCCTTTTCCATCTCGTGAATAAGCAGAAGGTCTTTCTGTTGGAGCTTCATCCAGCAGATGAGCTAGATTTTTTGCAAAGACTCCAGCCATATGTGGCCATTTTTGCCTGTCAAATAGCGCGGCTGTGTCTTGTATTTCATTCGGCAAGCGTAAATCGCCAATAACTTTTTTAACTGCGTCATCAACTTTCTGTTCATTTCTGAAATGCCTTTTAAGTAATGCTTTATCTGGATTATTTCCCCATAAATGCATGTTTAACTTTACAAATGCTTCAAAGAACGGAGTATAGCCTTCTTGGCCTTTTTCTCTGCAAATTAAACCTTCATTATCCCAGAACAAAACTTGGCCAGAATAATCTTCATTAAACTCTTTGCATCTTGGATTGATTATTGTGTCTTCAAATGCATTTGCAACATAATCTGCATGGGGTTGTTTATCTTCTGGGAGGGCTTTTTTAACTGCTTCTAAAATTTTATCATGGTTATACAAATCAAATGGGCATCCTCTTCCTGAATTTACAGGAAGCTCCCAGTGGGCTGGTTCATGTAAACAACCAACATGCATAACTAAAGTTTCCAAACCATCTTGGATTTTTTTCTTTCTTGCGTAGGCTTTTTGTCTCTTATCTTTGATTGGATTAAATCCCTTTCTTATTTTTATAGTCGTGTCCCATGTCTCTGGCTCTATGAAAGCTTCAACATTATATTCCATTTCGTCATATTCCTCTAGATTAACTCTTCCTCCAACTAAGCCAATGGAGTGTTGTTTCCTGCTCAATATTTGTTTTAAGGTTTGAATTTCCATTTTCATTATGAAACGTCAAAATTTTGTGCGTCGCCTGCGGCGAGTACCCCGAGCCTGCCGTCCGAGTCCAGAGGCACCGCGAGGCAACTGAAGTCGACCCAAGCAGAGTTGGCGTTGAACCAAGCGACACAATTATTTCTAGGATGCCAGAAGTACAAATTATCTTCTTGCTTGTAT
>JBBSXW010000052.1:0-5595 GCA_038045665.1 Nanobdellota archaeon
TTTACGTATAGTTAAAACCCAGGAAAGAAGCCCCTCCCAAAGTTCAAAGAGCACTGGAAGGAAAGCTAACTTTCTGGGCAAACAAGAGGTGATTATTTAATTTAGCAATATAAACTCTTTCCCCTGGCAAGTACATTCAAAATCAGGCATACCCCCATCTACTTCAAATATGGCTCCGCAGTTCTTGCATATAACTTCTTTCATCTTAATATATCACTCCTATTAACACATATTTTATTTGTGAAAATCTAACTTTCTCAGGGTCCTCCATATCCAAATTGTCTCCCTTAAGCACAAAATATTTCCCAGTCCCATCATTCCCAATCTCTACTATCCTATGCACCGTCAATCCCTGAACATACTGCGATTCATATGCTACCACATCACCAACATATAATTCATCTTCACTTTCAGGCATAATTTCAATGCCATTAGCTCCCTCATCAATAAAAGGGTCCATGGAATTTGTATTTGCATACTTGGACCATGAAGCCCCTTCAACATCAATCACTATCCTGTCTCTAAAAACATGAATCTGATCTTCCTTTATCCTGTCACGTGGCGAGTGTAACTCTTTAACGCTGTATGATTGAGCATAAGTAGCCGCAACCATCAATATTACCACGATATTTGTAATAGCTAGTAGTGCCTTTATCATCTTGCCACTCTAAAGTAACTATCCTAGTATATAAATTTTTCTATAATGAGCACTTTAAGGTGGTGTCAGATAAACAATAGTAAAAAATGCTAGTTAATATTAAATGCCCTATATTATATAGTATATACAAGTATATAAATCTTATGCTCTAATAGCCTATCTTAGCCTAATCGTCTCTAAATTCTTAGGGGCATTAGTTTCTACCCTATTTGCTTTATGCAGATAAGAAGCCAATTCTAGGCATTTTGAGTTTTCCCCATGGACAACAATAACTTTCTTAGGCCTTGGTTCACAAGTAGCCACGTATCTTATTAACTCATTCCTGCCGGCATGCCCGCTTAAACCAGCTATAGTTCTAACATTCAAATTTACTTTAACCGTCTCCATTCCATTCTCTCCAGGAACCTGAACCTCTTTTTCTCCGTTTTGAACCCTTCTAGCCAAAGAGCCTTCACCAACATAGTTCACAAATAGTATAGTATTCTTTGGGTTATCAGCGAGCCGTCTAAAATATTCAACAGAGCTGCCTCCGGTTAACATTCCACTCGTAGCCAAAATCACACAAGGCCCTGTTTCCTCAATTACTTGGTCTTGTTCCTTTCTAGAAGCAATTCTCATGAAAATATCTGAAAGGAATGGATTATGATCCCTATGAAAAATAGACGCCCTCACGCTTTTATTTAAGAAATCAGGATAAGCAGTATGAATAGCCGTAACATCCCATACCATTCCTTGAACAAATATTGGAATTTTTTCAAGCACACCTTCTCTAATCGCTTTTTCCAATATCAGCATTATCTCTTGAGAACGCCCAACTCCTAAAACAGGAATTAACACCTTGCCTCCATTGCTTGTAGTATCCTTGATTATCTTAGCTAGTTCGTCCTCGCATAATTTTCTTGCAGGGAGTATATCTTCTTTAGCCCCGTAAGTAGATTCAGTTATTAAAGTCTCAGCTCTAGGGAACCTGTTCACAGCTGGCTCTAGCAACTGCGTTCTTAAGAACTTGTAATCTGCAGCATAAACCAAATTATGGGCCCCATTTCCAATATGTATATGTGTAACCGCGCTTCCTATTGTATGCCCGGCATTGTAAAAAGTAATTCGAATATCCGGCGTAACGTCCGTGACCTCTTCATATTCTAAGGTTATTGTATGTTTAACCATCTCTTTAACATCTTTAGCGCCATATATCACTTTATTAAGTTCTTTTTGAGAAACTCCAATAGCATCCAAACATAAGAGTGCACCGACATCTCTGGTTGGTGCAGTGCAGTAAACAGGGCCTTTATACCCCATCTTAAAAAGCCAAGGGACGAATCCGACATGATCCAGATGCGGGTGAGATATTATAACCGCATCCAATTTCTCTAAATTAAACTCCGGTGCATCTAAAATAGGATATTGATCTTGCCCCTGTGCAGCAACATTAATCCCGCAATCTAGCAATACATTGGATTCGGATGTTTGTAACAAGAAACAACTTCTTCCAACTTGCCTTGATGCTCCTAAAAAAGAAATTCTAATCCAATCCTGCTGCCCATTTTTTTTAGTTTCTCCATATATCCTTTTTCCAACCTTATGTAGAAATTTTTTCCTATAGTCATTATTTTCAAATAAGACATACCTTATGTTTTCAATTATCTTTGACCTTATTGCAGGTATCCTTTGAATTATCGGTATCCAAAGCGTACGTTTTTTTATTTCCCTTAAAATGTCCCCCTGCTTTCCAATTGCAAGCCCTGGTTTTTCAGCATGAATAATTACGATAGATCTTTGCGGATCAAACAATGTCTCATTATGCCCTGCCTCTTTAGGAATCAAGTCCTCAATTATTTTTTTGGCCTTTTCCATTTCCATACAAATAGAAGGATCAGGCCTCAACTCAACTCTTTTTTTTATGCTATTGACTATTTCTTTTATGATCCAGTTTGAGTTAATGAAAAAATCCGCATCCTTAGTATACAAAACTATATTTGCCCCCTCAAACGAGGAGTCAGATATCTTTGATTTATCTGGTAATCTACTAAGTACTTCTTCCAGTATTTGCATTTTTAAAAAAGTCTCTCTTAAATTTATACTGTAATATTTGTTTCTAATTTTTTAGACAAAACCTTATTAACGCCGTCTTTGGTTACTGTAACGACATCAATGCCTTCTCCTGTAGCTGCATCCCTCTGCATGGCAGCATTAACACTTTTTACAGCTAATTTTATTCCTTCTTGAATAGATAATCCTTCAGTATAGAGAGTATCAAGAACGCCCAATGCCATCATAAATCCTGAACCGTCTGCCATATAGTTCTTATGCTCCATAACAGACCCGTCAGGGCTTAATTCATATAAATGCAACCCAAAATCATCCTTCCCAGCTAGCAAAAACGCAGTAATGCCAGGGATAGCAGAAAACTTTCTAATATTCTGGTAAATAATGGTTCCTAGTAGATTAGCAACTTCTTTTACAGTAGGGACAATGCCAGTCCTTATGGTTTTTAATGCAATTTCGGCCCTTATCAATTTCGTAATTAATTGAATATCTGAAACATTCCCTGCTATTGTAACTGCAAGATTATCTGTAAGTTTAACTACTTTTTCCACAGTTTTATTCAAAACTATCCTCCCTGCTGCCGTTGCTCTTTTATCCGCCGCTAAAACAATGCCTTCTTTGCACACAATTCCAACTGTGGTTGTACCTTTCTTAATATACTTTTCAATTCTATCGCTCATTTTTAACGCAATATGTTTTTAAGAAATCCTCTTCTCTACAAATTTGCAATCAACCAATCTTTATAAATCTTTCGGTAGCTCATTTCTTAAATTTCCTGATTAGATATTTTAAAAATTTCTCAGCATCGCTAAACATTCTTTTCTCCTTTGTATAAATGTAATTGCCCTTGATAAAACTCTTTTTGTGTTTTTTCTTAAATCTCTCAACATGTTTTTTCATTTTCAATGGAGGTCCCTTTACATCTTTGAACTTAGGTAACTTTTCCTTCTTAAAAATAAACCAAAATATAGCCCTATCCTTGAAAATAAACCCTGACTTTTTTATCTTAAACCCCTTCAATATTAACTGCCTTTTAATTTTTTTAAATAAAGAATATAATTTTCCAGCAACAACATCGCTCTTTCCTTTGCTTACCTTGATCTCGATTGAAATTGCATTCTTGGGAATAGTCTCTTCCTTAAGCTCAAAAAACTTATCAGAAGGCGTATTCAAGAATTTTTTTGCAGCGTCTATCAGCTTGTAATATCTATCTTTAGACAAAACCGCAGCTGCATTTCTTGTCTTATCCACAGGATCGACCAATATCAAAGGAGATTCAGTTTTCGCCTTGTTCAGCTCTTTCAACGGATTACTCAATAACCTCTCAGGATCGATAACAGTTTTATCTTTCCATTTAGAAACGCCCAAAATGAAATTCATAAATGATCCGTAATAAATAGTTAAAATCTCAAGTACATAACCGGAAAATCCCATAATATGAGTTTCAGCCCCATAAACATGTTGCGCTTTTGCAAATGTCTTAACTAGTCTGATTTCATCCTGCAACTTGTGTTTTTTTACCCACAATGCATGCAAGGGCGAAATATCTGTTATATTAATGGCCTGCGAAGCCTTTTTTATATCCAAGATCGGGACAATCTCAAAAGTAATATTCCCTCTATTTAATTGAAAATAATCCCTAGAGCCATGCAGCCTCACAGGCTTTAGTTTCTTGATCTTTTTCTCTAAAATATCCGCTAGTTTATCAGACTTGCCTCTAAATTTCTTGTAGTTAAACTTAACAAAAATGTCAATGTCGTGTATCCCGCTTAGCCAGGTATCCTTTGCAAAAGACCCCCCAACAATCGCCTTTATATCGCTGTTTTTTATATCTGCAAGCACAGGAAGTATAAGTCGCTCCACTCTCTTTTCTTCCTCTTTAGAAGGCTTTATTTTTCTTAATATCTTGTCCATCATTAATAAAATAGCAACCGCTTTGGTTATAAAGATTTTTGTATAAACTTTTCTATTACAACAGGAGAATCAGCGACCAAATAACCAGAGTATTTTCCATCTTTGTATTTTTGCATAGATAAAAACTTAATCCTTTTTTTGAACAACGGGCAGCCTACCACAAATGTATCAAATGCACTTCCATCCCCTCCAATATGAAATCCGTATTTTGCAGAAAGCAACTTCAGCTCCCCAAAAGACTCTTTGTTCAGCATCTTGCCAAGCCACTTTTCATTAATGCCCTCAGCGGCATATTGGGTAATCATAATCTTGTAACCTTTTTTTATCATATCCTCAATTAGCTCGCCATGCTCAAATCCGGCATGTGCCGCAAATGTCTCAATACCAAGGGGCAATAAGGCGTCCTGTACAGACTTTATCTGCGTTACCTGCAACCCAGTCCCTCCTAAAATAACAGCATCAACAGGATGTTTTTCAACTACTTTTTTAACTATGTCAGCTTCTAATGCTGGACCACTGACGTCGCACTTAACAAATATATGCGGAATTCCCATTAATTGTGCCTGCAATCTTGTATGCTCGACAGCAGCGTAATGGAACAAATAGCAATCGGTTCTACTAGGCTTTACAGATAATAAATAAGAAACTTCCCATCCTTTTTCTAAAGCATAAGCTAATGCATAATTAGAATCCTTGCCGCCAGAGTATAATATAGCTACCCTCATAGTTAGGCTGGTTTTTTAGATCTTTTATAAACGTTATGGTTGCTTAAAATTAATTTACAGATGGATCAAAATCAATGCCAAAATTCCTCCTTAGAATTTCTTTATGCATCTCAAGAACCTTTTGTTGTAAATCTAATGGAATATCCTCGTGTTCTTCAGGATTAGGATCCCACCAACATTCACAGCACCATATGTACCATCCATTATCACTCAATATCAATGGATTTCCCTTTTTTTCTTTTTGCGCTTTTT
>JBBSXW010000053.1:0-2420 GCA_038045665.1 Nanobdellota archaeon
TCTTTTGATAATTTTACTAAGCGGCGCTAGATAATGGCTCTAGTGACGAGAAATTAACATTAAAGGGGAGTTTTAATTCTATGTCTTTTAACGGCTTTGTCCGTTCTCTGAAATTTAGGATGCCAACGCCTATGATCTCCTCTGTATCCCTATCCTTGAAAAGTGTAACGTCGTCCGCAATATCCTCTCCATAGTTTGGTCTAGATTCACCTATAAAAATTGTAAGGTAATCTCCTTCTTCATCATAATAAATTCTCATTGCTCCTTCCATTTTAGCTTATATTCCGAACAAAATAGGCTGTAATAATAAAACCTTCTCCATTTAAATAATTAACTATCACCCTCAGATATTTTGCAGGTGGTTTTTTATTTTTAAAATATTGGTAATAAAAGAACTTATTCTTACCTTTGTCTACTATTTTTAATGGTTTCTGAAGCACTTTTTTTATTTCGTCTTCCTCAACTTCTGGATGATCTTGTCTAACGTGGCTCCATTGTTTTTTAGTTAGCCTGATTTTTCTTCCTGCTTTATCTATCACTTCGAATATTTTATCCATTTAGTTAATTTAAGTTTTTAGTTTTATAATAAGTTTTTGGTTTACTAGCTTTTCCAATCTAAAAATCAAAAAGTTTCTTTTGGTTGATAGCTTCTAATAGTTTGCTACTGACCAATGTGCCATCAACATTTAATCTGAACTTCTGAAATATCTCTTTTTTGAAAAATTCTATGGCTTTCGACCTTTCATAGAAAATCAATGGTTCCGTTATGAGTGTTTTCCTAAGAGAAAAACGAACCACCCAGACGCCTAACGATATAAAACAATCCGGTGTCTCTACTCTAAATACTAAAGCAGATGCCTGTCTTTTTATTTTATTTAAATATTCTAATAATCCAAGCCTGGCTGCATAAAAGCCGCCAACTGTGTTTTTTGCATAGCTTGTTCTTCCTCTGAATGGCTCGAAGTCTGTTGACATATTTATTAAGCTAGTTGGATTCCAAAAGCTTCCTGGGAGATATGTTTCAAATAATTCATAATTGTAGAAATTCGGGAATAATAATACAAAATAATGATTTCCTAAATAGTGACCATAGAAATATTGGTATTCATTTATAATTGGATATTGTTTTATACTTTCGAGTAGTTTATTTCCAAGCGTGGAATCGATTGCAGTTATTGAATATCTCGTGGGCACAAGAACTCTTTTATTTTTCTGGCCCATAATTCCTATGCTTAGCAATTGGGATAATTTTTGTTCGTCATAACCACGCTTATTCAAGTAAGTAATTGCTTCTGCTGCTTTCATATCTGTATCAAAATATACTTTATCTACTTTCTGGGAGATTTTTGTGTTGCCTATCTTAAGCTTATACAAATTGCCTCTCGGCCCCATTGGCAAAGAAGTGTCATCTATGTTTAGTCTTAAACGGATTTTTTTCTTTAGCTTTACTTCTGTATCAACTGGCTTGGAGCTCATTCCTACTTCCCTTGCAAGCTCTAAGAATTTATTATTGTTTGACCTTACTGATTTTACATCTGTTTTAAAACGCGAATTGATAAGAGAGCTGCGCATTTGCATTATTTGAGAGATATCAAAATTATTGTCTGCCCAGTATCTTTGCGCATCATAAAGCCAGATGTCTTCTTTTTTTTCTGGCGGACTTAGCACTCCTACATTTATTTGAGGCCATATTTTGCTTCCTAGAAAAATACTAGGCGGTGAATTTGCAAAGAACTCGTCCTTATAAATTTCTTTTACCTTGAAAAGTGCTATTTTGCTAGCAAAGTCAGGATTTTGCATAAGATGCTTTTTAAGATTAGAATTATAGATTATTTCAGGGACCTTCACCATGAACATAATAAGACTTTTGGATATATAAACTTTTAAATTGCGAAGTAGTCGGGTTTTTCCCTATGGACTTGCTTTTAGAACTTTTAAGGCGAGAAGGGATTGTTAAAAAAGGAGAAGTAAAGCTAAGTTCTGGAGAGATTTCTGATGTTTATTATGACGTAAAGAAAGCTTATGGTAATCCTGCCCTTTTAAGCTCTCTTGCTAGAAGAGTTTATCATCAACGAAATGGAGATATTAATTTTGTAGCTGGTTTTGGGATTGGTGGTGGACCCCTTGCAATAGCAATTTCTTTATTGTATAATATACCCCTGACAATTATCAGAAATGAGAAAAAGAAACATGGAACAAAAAGGGAGATTGAATGTTACGTACCAAACTCGCCCGATATTGGGATGGTTGTTGATGACGTTTTTACAACTGGAACTAGCTTACTAAGTACTGTTAAGACTATAGAAAAAACTGGTGCGAAAATAAGCGAATGCTACGTTGTTTTAAAAAGAGAAGACAGGCCATTTGAATATCCTTTAAGACATTTGTTTGTCCCGGAAGATTTTATTTTTTAGTAAAAA
>JBBSXW010000053.1:2520-3909 GCA_038045665.1 Nanobdellota archaeon
AAATAAAATATCTTTGTTTCATTTTTTCCCTAAAGATTATCTTCAAAAAAATCAATAACCTTTTTTTCATATTCCTCTGGATTATAAAAATGTGCTGCACCATGATCCACATTTGGGATAAGCCATAAAATAGTTTTATTTTTATTAGAGGCCTCATAAAGTAGTTTGGTATTTTCTACTGGAATTTGAGTATCTTTTTCTCCGTGGATAAATAATATAGGTGATTTAATGTTGGGAACTTGTTTTAATGGTGAAATTTCATTTGTAGAGATACCTAGTAAAATATAGCTGTAGAGTTTTGTAAGCCAAACAAACGGTAATTTAAGTATTCCTGGAAAAATAAAATAAGACCTTTCAATCATTTTATCTATAGTGGCATATGATGAATCTGCTACAATAGCTTTTACATCTGGAGAATTTGCCATAAGGCTTGTTGCTGCACCCAATGAAAATCCTATTGCGCCTATTCTTGTAAAATTTTTGTCTTTAAGATATTGTACTGCTGCTAGAAAATCTTTAGTTTCATGATAACCTACAGTTGTGTACTTACCTTCACTTTCTCCAAAGTATCTAAAATCAAACAATAATAAATTATATTTTTTAGCTAGAAAATGTGTTCCACCTAGAATATTGTTTTTATCAAAAGGATAACCATGCGTTATAATAATTGCTTTGTCGGTTTTTTTAGGTATGAACCATCCTTTGAGTTTTAGACCATCGGTTGTTTTTAGTGTGATTTCTTCATAATCTAAACTATAAGCTGTGGGAGCAAGATTTGTCTTGAATTTTGGTGGATGTATCGATATATAAAAATTTAGAAATGAAAATATGATTATAATTACGAGTAATATCAAAATTATTTTTATGTAAATTTGCATGAATAATTTATGTTTTGATTGTTTTAATTGTTTTCTATAGATAGTTTTTTATATATAAAAATATAAAAAATATTATGGCTGTTATTGATTTAATTGAGATTCTTAATTTAATTATTTTAACTGTTGCAATTGGGTATATTTTTACAGGATATATCAGAACTCCTGAGCATATGCGCTTGGGATTTAAGAAACCGAAATTTAACTGGCAGGACTTTAAATTTGCTACATTAATAGCTGCTCCCGGGGTAGTATTGCATGAACTGGCGCATAAGTTTGTCGCACTTGGATTTGGATTGCAGGCGGCTTTTCACATTTGGTATCCTGGTTTGGGAATCGCGATTTTTTTAAAATTAATAAATTCTCCATTTTTACTAATAGCTCCTGGCTATGTTCAAATAGGGAATATTGCGGACGGTTTAACTCCGCTTTTAGAGAATCTTTCAACTGTGCTTGTATCTTTTGCAGGACCTTTAGTTAATCTGCTTATTTGGTTTATTGCTGGATTTATTTT
>JBBSXW010000054.1:0-26536 GCA_038045665.1 Nanobdellota archaeon
GCCTTGGAACGATGTTGGCCACAAAGCCTTTTTACTTACAGGAAAGCAGATTTCCATTTCTCTTAATCTTATTTGTCTACATCCTTATAGCCGGCGCAATTTATAGTGTGGCTTGGTCCATTTATTTAATATCAAAAAACATTCAGGCATTTAAGTCAGAATTCAAATCATTAATTAATTTCAAAAAAAATCAAATGGTCATATCCACCTCAATAATCACATCTATAGTATTTTTTATATTGGTTTTTATAACAAAATCACTAACACTAAAACTAATCCTTCTCTTCTTAGCCATAGTGTCTGCAGGTTATTTTTACCTATTCTCAGCAATAAAGGCGGTAGAAAGTCTCTATTTCTTCAAAAAAATCCCCATCCATAAGCTAGTAGAAGGTGACTGGCTTGCCAAAGATGTAAAACTAAGAAACAAAATTATATTAAGCAAAAGGACTACCATAGAAAAAAGGCATATAGCAGAGTTGAAAAATCTAAGAATAGGAGAGGTTTTAATAAAAGAAGGCATTCCGTTTGTCCCTCCTTTTTTAATCGGAACTATATTTGCTTTGATGCTTGGAAACATATTTTTGTAATTTTAAATCAGTAAATGAAGGTCATATGCTAACTTAGAACATATATAAACCAATTAGAACACAAATAATGGTAGGATTTGAAATATTCGGGATAATCTTGGTAAACATTGCAATAATTTATTCTTTTTATAAAAAACATGACAAGATGGCAATATCATTAATAATAGCCTTATTAGCGCTTTTGATTTTGCTGGGTTACATCAAAGTATAATTTAGGTCATATCAAGGAATCCTTTTAATCTCATAGCTTTCATCCAAATCCTTTATTACTTCAATCTCTTTTATTTCATCTTTTTCTCCACTTACAGTATCTAATTTATCAAATATTTTCTCCCTTATCTTATCCATTTCCTTATCCTTAATATCGGCTTTTTCCCATCCTAATTTGAATTTATCATCCTTGAATCTAGGGACAATGTGCACAGCAACATGTGGTACCGTTTGTCCAGCACTTGCACCATTAGAAAC
The DNA here is from genome assembly GCA_038045665.1 of Nanobdellota archaeon. GTDB lineage: Archaea > Nanobdellota > Nanobdellia > SCGC-AAA011-G17 > JACPIM01 > JBBSXW01. Next base: position 1,056 of record JBBSXW010000054.1, read on the forward strand.
AAAAATATTCGTTCCTTCTGCTTTAACAGATTCAAAAATAGCTCCAGAAATTCTCTTAGCAATATTAAACAAATGCCCAACATCCTCAATCTGATTCAAAATCTCATAATGTTTCTTAGGAAACAAAACAACATGTCCTTTATTGGCAGGATTTATCTCTAAAGCCCCAATTAAATTTTCATCCTCATAGACCTTTCTCGCTTCTATCTTTCCCTCGGCTATAGCGCAGTAAGGACAACTCGTTCCTTGCTGTCTTTTTAAAAATTCTACCTGCTCGCGGCTTAATGTCTTCAAGAATCCAGGCAATTCTTTCTTTTGCTCTTCTATTGGTAACTGTGAAATCATATTTAGTTCCTCAATTTGCTCTTTTGATAATGGATTATCCATTTTTTTAAAAATTAATCTGTAAAAATTGTTTTTTTATTCTCTTTAAAAGTGATATTAAATAAATTAAAAACATCCATTCTGCCTAAAAGTAAGGGAACTTCTTCTATTAATGCCCATGCAATCCTCGTATCTATTAATTTTTCACCTATCTTAATTTTTAATTTTTTTATTATGATAGGAACTCCTTGTTCGCCTATTCCTTTTATCTCTGTAATCTTATCTGTTTTCTCTATTTCAAAATTTAAAATATCACCAATAGACCTCGGAATCAATGTTATATCTGCTCCAGAATCAACATAAACATGTTCTGGATACTCTACACCACCACTAATAAAATACACCCTTGCTACTGGCCTTAGTATAGGGCCAAAGAGTTTACTTTGCTCTTCTTTAAAATCAAATTCTACTTCCATTTTAATGTTAATATTAAAGTCTCTTCCCTTGGAATTTTGGCCATAGTGGGTATTTTGCCTGTTTTTTTCTTTGCTTCTTCGAAAACCTCCTTAGCATTATTACCAGATGCAACTACCTTATCTTCCACAATAGCAATATATTTACCTTCATACCTGCGCAAATCAGCCTTTACATAAAACTCAAATTCTTTTGATTTTACCATTTTGCTTCGAAACATTATAATAAAGCATTATTATTAAACTTTTCTTGTCTTAAATTCTATTCAATTCCTCAATTTGTTCCTTTGATAATGGATTTGCGGTCATTTTTTATTTAGAGCAACAGAAATTTTTTAATACTATGATATAAGCCCATTTTCTCGGCCTTTGATAGGTAAAGCATATTCCTTAGCTATACTTGCTAATTCATCCATAGCGATAGATGTTGTCGTAACATATCTCTTATCTTCATAAATAACGCTATGCTTATAACAATCTCCAATTTTTTTATTCATAGTTTCTGGTTGAGCCCCTCTAGCCAACAAAAAAAGAATATGAACAGGATTACAAGCTACATCACCTTCTGAATTTCTTCCTGCTTCTATAAGCTCATCTATGCCCATTACAGGTTTAACAGGTACATTGGCTAATTCCTTGAGTCTTTTGTTAAGTGTTTCATCATCCATTTTTGTCAAATGCAAGTCCTATCTTGACTATTTTTGATAAATTATTATATATTTCATCCTTTTTAAAGTTTTACATTTATAACCACTTTATAGTAAATAAATATAAAATAGAAACCTTTATATATAACTTATGTAATTTATTTATAAAGCTTATTATACTGTAATTAATATATTGTGGGGGGATTTATGCCAGCATATATTAAAAAGTGCCCAGAATGCGGGGGCATTAATTTAAATCTCAACAAAGAGAAAGGAGAAGTCATCTGCAAAGACTGTGGTCTCGTAATTGAAGAAAGATTAGTTGATTTTGGCCAGGAATGGCGTGAATTTGATTCAGACCAGTCAGATAAAAGAAGAAGAACTGGAGCTCCTTTAAGCTATAGCAAGTTTGATCGCGGTTTAGGCACAGACGTTGGCCAAAAAGGAGATATTTTCAAATTATCTGGAAAAGGCAGAAATAAGTTCTTCAGATTGAGAAAGTGGCAATACAGGATCTCAACAGCAATAGAAAGAAACCTAAAATTAGCATTGTCAGAATTAAAAAGAGTGGCTTCCTATCTAAAATTGCCAAAATCAGTAGAAGAGGAGGCATCTAGGATATATACGTTAGCTGTCCAAAGAGGTCTAGTTAGAGGAAGATCCATGGAATCAGTAGTTGCAGGAGCACTATACGCCGCATGCCGGCGCCATGAAGTACCAAGAACATTAGATGAATTATCAGAAGCATCAGGAATAGACAAAAAAGAAATCGGAAGAACTTATAGATTCGTCACAAGAGAGCTAGGCATAAGAATCCTGCCAAGTAATCCTTTAGATTACATTCCAAGATTTGCAAGTGCATTAAAATTAACTCCAGATACCCAAAGCAAAGCAGTCGAAATTTTAGAAATGGCAGAAAATTCAGAATTAACCTCCGGCAGAGGTCCAACAGGAATAGCCGCAGCAAGCTTATACGTGGCAGCTTTAATAAACAATGAGAAAAAAACCCAGAGGGAAGTAGCAGACATCGCAGGAGTAACAGAAGTCACAATAAGAAACAGATACAAGGAACTATTAAAAAAACTAAAGCTGGAAGAAAAAATAAAAAAATTAAAAAAAGCCGCTTGATTATAGAAAACCTATTTAACAAACTCAACATTATCTAATTTTTCAAACTCCTTATCACCAGTAAGGAAAACTAAATTATGTTTGAGTGCATATATATAGCCGATACAATCTGCATATGACAGATCCTTGTTTTTATGTTTTTTTCTGAATTTTATTGCTTCCTTAAGAGTTTCATCATTGATTTCTACAACTGCTTTTTTATATCCATCAAATACGATGTCTGCCTTTTCTTCTCCAAATTCATTCAAAACCGACCAATAAATCTCGGCTAGATTAAAAATTGTTATGGTTGCTTCTTCATCTCTGTACTTTGCATAATTTTTATTCTTTTTTACGATTTCTATGATGGCATACGTATCAAAAAAGTAATTCAGCCCTTCCATTTTTTTCGATCGCTTTCAGATTCCCAGCCGCGCCGCGTTTCATCTTTGATTTCTTGAGTTGATTTTTTCCAGTCTTTCAAAAAACCAAATAGAACCCCTGCTTTAGGCCTGCTATTCTCAATGGTTACTGTAATCTCTTCATTTTTTTTGATTTTCCTTTTTTCAACTATTTCTTTTGGAATAATTATGGCTAATGAGCTTCCCCATTTCCTTGCTTTTGTTCGTATTTCCATAGAATTAGTGAGATTTAGTGATATTTAAACTTTATGTTTAACATGATCACGAGTCAATCTTAACTTTCATAAAATCCTCAGCACAAATAGTATTCTTAAAGACTTTCTTAGCTTCTCTTAGCAACTTATCAGTATTTTTATATCTCTGGGAAAAATGCGTCAATATTAATTTCTTCACTTTGGCTTTCTTCGCTATCATCCCGGCTTGTTCAGCAGTCAAATGAAAATATTCTTTAGCTTTCTCTTCCAATTCTTTAGCAAAAGTGGCCTCGCAAATCAATACATCAGCATCTTCAGCAGCCTTATAGCAATTATCATTCATCTTTGTATCAGTAATATAGACTATCTTCTTTCCTTTTTTAATAATCGTAGCATCCTTGGCCTTTATCTTCTCGCCATTAAAAACAATATCTTTCCCGTTTTGCAACTCCTTTAGCAAAGGATGCTTGCTTATTCCAAATTTTTTTACATAATCAATATTGATTTTTCTTTTATCTTTCTCAATAAAGCAATAAGCCAAGCATGGTGCAGTATGTTTCATTTTATAAGACTTTAAAATAAAATCTTCATTCTCATAAAACCTCCCGCTAACTTCCATCACCTTATAATCCACCTTGCCCTCTAGCAAAAAAACACTGGTAATTTTGTTCATAAAGCTCTTAGATTTCACAGGCCCATAAACCTCCAATATTTTCTGATAATCGCTCGCAGCCAAACTTTGTATCAGCCCGGGTATGCCTAAAATATGGTCCCCATGCCAATGCGTAACTAACAGCTTAGTAATTTTAGCCGCAGAAATTCCGGCAAATCTTAGCTGCCTTTGGATATTTTCACCACAATCCATAAGAATATTCTCCCTTTTATATCTAATTAAAATACCAGAATGATTCCTTTCTTTCGTAGGAACCATCGCAGAAGTACCTAAAAAAACAAGCTCCATACTCAAAGCGTCAGCACAAAGGTTTTTAAATAATTTGTTATTTAAGTTAGTTTTATGACAGATAAAAAATTCAAAGCAATCTTCTCGAATGAAACGGTTTATTCTGAGAGCAAAGAAGCAAAATCAACATACGATAAAAGCAGGTTCGGTGAGCTAAAAGATAATAAAATAATTTATAGCCTGGTTGAAGCATTTTACTTGATTGAAACCGCTAAAATGAATGTTTATGATGAAAAAAACAAAATCATGAAAACAGAAGCATTTGTCAAAAAAGCAAAGGAATTTGAGCCAAAATTCACAGTAAGGTATGCAGTTTACAAAGAATTAAGAAGCCGTGGCTATATTATAAAAACAGCATTAAAATTCGGAGCAGACTTCCGCGTTTATGACAGGGGCATTAAGCCAGGCGAAGATCACGCTAAATGGATCGTTTTCCCTGTATTTGAAACTGATGTTTTAACATGGTTTGATTTCGCAGCAAAAAACAGGGTCGCGCACAGCACAAGGAAAAAACTATTATTGGCAATTGTAGACGCAGAAAAAGATGTAAGTTTCTGGGAATCAGGATGGGTAAAGCCATAGAAAAGATTTTAATCACTATCTAGCATTACATAAAACATTATAAGCAACAAATTATTTTTTCATCACAGATGGTTGATTTAAATCAAATAAAAGAGAAGATAATCAGTATAGTTAAAACAGAAGGCCCACTTTTACCAATCCAAATATCAAGAAAACTAGAAAAAGATACTATTTTTGCGGGCGCAGTTTTAAGTGAATTAGTAAAACAAAAAACCTTATTGGTTTCAAATGGCAAAATAGGAAGCAGCCCTATTTATTACATCTCGGGACAAGAAAACAAACTATCTATTTTATATTCGCACTTGCCATCAAAAGAAAAAGAAGCTTACGAGCTTTTAAGGAGTCATCAAATCCTAAAAGACAAAGACTGCACTCCTCCAATTAGAATTGCCCTAAGATCAATCAAAGATTTTTCAATTCCATTAGAGCTCAACGGAGAATTATATTGGCGATGGCACCTGACTCAAGAATCAGAAGCAAAGGAATTGCTAAACCTAGCAAAGCAAAAAGAACCAGAAATGCCAACAATTGAGGCCAAATCACAAGATAAACTAACAAAATATGCCGAACTAGAGCAACAAAGAAGAGACAGCACAATAAGTAGTCAAGACGAATTCTCTATCAAAGTATCCAGTTATTTCAAAAACAAAAATATAGCTATGCTAGAATTAAGCCCAATCAAAAAGAAAAGAGAGGTAGAAGGAAAAATAAAGATAAATTCAGACTTAGGCCCATTAGAATTTTTCGTTTTAGCCAAAAACAAGAAAAAAATAAATGAAGCCGATCTTAGTCTTGCAACTGACAAAGGCAGAAAGCAGAAATTGCCAGTTCTCTTTTTATCTAACGGAGAAATGACGAAAAAATGCGCTAATTATCTGGAAGAAAATCTCAAAGGCAGGGTAGTCTTTAGAAAAATCAGCTAATTCTCGATAAATGTTCATTAGTAATGCAAATATTTAGAAGCTATACCTATATAAGTAGAAAAATAAGTATATTTATATCTATATTAATAAGTAAGATTTAAATACAACCGTCTTATCCTATATTATTTAGCTTGAAGGCCCTAAAAAGAAAATTATACAAAAGAGGTGGAAGTTACGAAACTACTATTCCCACGCCTCTTCTCTTTGGATTAGATTCTTCTAAAAAATATCTCGTTGTATTCAATTACGATAAAGGCAAATGGTATATCACATTTGAAATAGTAAGTGGAAAAAAGAAATAATCAAAAATCAAAAGAACTTAGGATAGTTTTGCTAGCCTTGCTTATCTTATTCCTGGTTAGCATTACCGGAATAAAAAGCGAAGTATTTGTAAAAGAAAACTCATTTCCTCTATCTTTAGAAAAGATATTTGATTTCAAAGGGCTTCAAGATATAACTGGGTTTTCAGTAGAAGATATTTATGATTTTGTCATTCCAGAAGAAGCAACCTTCCAAATACCAGCAGAGAACATCACTAGCATAATAACACAACCAGTATCAGAAGAAGCCATTCCTAAAGAGCAAGAAGAAAAAGAAGAAATTATTGAACAAGAACCCATAAAACAAGACTTTTCTACTCAAGGTTTCATTTTTGAAACTCAAGGTCAGACAAATATTACAGATACTGGAGCTTGTACTGGAACTTGCTCATTAACTAATGTTACAGCAGAAAATAATTTCACGCATTTAACAATTGGTAATACAACTACAGGCTTTGTTAATGCTACTAATCTGATTTTCTATTTTCCATTTGACACTAATGCCAGCGCAACGACCACTTATGATTATTCTGGAAATAATCTTAACGGAGTCATTACTGGAAATATCTCCTATAATAATTCAGGAATAATTGGCGGGGGGTATGAGCTTACTGGTGCCGGAGGCTATGTTGATGCAACTGTTCCCACATCCTTGCTTCCTTCAAGTAATATGAGCTGGACTATTTGGGTAAACTTCAATACATTGTCCACCACCCAGAATATCATTCATCAGAAATTCGGGAGTCTTCTATGGTGGCAAGCTAATACTGATATTGAATTTAGAACAGTTAATGCTTCTGGAAATGCTCGAACTATAATACGTATTCCTGATGTTTCTGCAAATCGATGGTATTTTCTTGCTGCAACGTATGACGATTCCACGGGAAATCAGACATTATACATAAATGGCACTGCTAATGCTAGTGTTATATCTAAGGCTGGTGAAGGTCTATTAACTACACAAACACTTATTAGGTTAGGGACACAAGCTAGTGACGGAAGCAATAATCTTAACGGCACTATAGATGAAGTAATGATCTTTAATACAACACTAACCGCAGCTCAAGTATTATCTTTGTATAATAATCAATCCTCTCGCTTTTTCCCGAGAGGAGAGCAGATATATAAAAATGTAAATGTATCTAGCACAATAGGAGAAAATAAAGCGAATATAACAATAAATTCAACAACGTCATTTAGTTCTGTAATAAATGTTTCTATAGGAAACTCTTCTGGAAATGATTATGTGTATTATCCTGAAGCTGCATTTACAAATAATAAAATCACAGACACTGCTATTGGAACTCCTAACAACATATCTCTAAAATTCATATTCTACGCTGGAAATGGCTCTTATAATTCATTTTATTCGCCCACATTAGAAAACAATATCTCAATAACAAGCTGGGATTCAACAGCCCCAACTATAACTATAACAACTCCATTAAACAACACAAATCATTCTATTGCAAGAATAGACTTAAATATTACATCTACATCTACAGATGTATCGCGATGGTGGTATACTAATTCATCAGGGCAGTTTAATTCATCTTTTTTTGCTTTAGGAACTAACCTCTCTTGCAACCCTGATATAGGAATATGTACTCTGGGAAATCAGCAGCGGACATGGGATGAGGGGCATAATTTTATAATTGTTTATATTAATGATACGTCAAACAATATAAATTCGGCAACTGCTAATTTCACAGTAGACACAAGGGCTCCTAGAATTAATGTTAGCTCTCCGATAAATAACACAAATTATAGTTATTCAACTATAAACATTAATGTCTCTGCAGTAGAATCAACAACATTATGGCAATATTGGTGGTACTCTAATAATTCTGGTGTTACTAATAGCTCCCCGCAATCTCCAGGTACCAACTTATCCCGAACTTGGGATGAAGGACGTAATTTTGTGTACGTATGGGTAAATGATACTGTTGGCAATAGGAATTACACAACAGCTAATTTCACAGTAGATACCATAGCTCCACGAATTTTCTTAGATTCTCCTGTAAACAACACAAATTATAGCCGCTCAACTATAAATATTAATGTCTCTGCAGTAGAATCAACAACATTATGGCAATATTGGTGGTACTCTAATAATTCTGGTGTTACTAATAGCTCCCCGCAATCTCCAGGTACCAACTTATCCCGAACTTGGGATGAAGGACGTAATTTTGTGTACGTATGGGTAAATGATACTGTTGGCAATAGGAATTACACAACAGCTAATTTCACAGTAGATACCACTAACCCCAGTATTAATAATGCCTTGATCAATGCTACTTCTATAGTTGCTTTAAATACAGTAGTTAAAGTAAACGCAACAGTAACAGATAATGTTGCAATTAGCAATGTAACAATACAAGTAGATCCTCCAAATAATCCTCCATTTAATATTACGGCTCCATCGCAGTCTGGAAATGAATTCTTTAATGATACAGTAGTTTTATATCAAGCAGGTCAATGGGTATTTATATTCCATGCTAATGATACTGTTGCGAATAATGCTACACAAGCAACAGCCCAGGATTTAGCTGGAAATAATTATATTGAAGTTATATCTGAAGGTGTTGGAGGCCCTGGCGAAGGTTCTCCCGGCGGTGGCGGAAGTTCTTCAGGAGCAGGTACTTCAACATCAATATCATCAATAATACAAAGCGGGTCTGAAACTACATATCTATTAAAATCTCTAGGAGTTTCGCCATTAAATATAGAAACGCCGCTAAGTTATATTCCTTCCATTACGATAAATCCTAGCAAAGAGTCTGAAAACGTAGAAATAAAAGTAGAAGAAATAGCTAATCCTAACATTAAATATCAAAGCAAGGTATACAAATACTTTGAAGTAAAAACAACTAACTTGCCAGATTCTTTCATCAATAACGTAATTTTCACTTTAAGAATCCCAGCGAGATTTACAAATCCTGTTCTATACAGATACAATAATGAAAAATGGGCTTCATTGCCTACAACAATAATTGCAGAAGAAGGAAACTTTAACTTATACGAGGCAGAATCTCCAGGATTATCATTATTTGCCATCACGTACAAAGCTGAAACAGATATTCAAGAAGAAGGGTTAAAGCCAAAAACCTTCCAGCCAAACAAGATACTCAAAAGAATTTTACATAAAGATGAACTAACCGCTAATGACTATTTATTATTTGTAATTATCCCTATGGCGGTATTGGTAATCCTATTAGTTTTATTCATATATATAATAGTTAAGCTTGTTAAAAGGCATAGAAAGTTAGGAATTGCAATATTATTGGGAATAACAACGCTATTTGTATTATGGGGCTATTTGAGGTTTACATTTGAAGTATTTATTTATGGAATAATACCAATAACAATAATTGTAATTTTAATATTTTCATTGACATACTTAATTACTAGAAGGATAAAGCGTAATAAAAAAGAAGAGAAAAATGAATATGAAAAAAAGAAAGGTGTTAAACATTAAACAATTGAATAAGATAACTGAAAAGAAAGACATAAATATTATTAAAAATAAGAAGAATAAATTGTATAAAAAAGAGTAAAAAGTATCGTAAAAAAAGAGGGAAAATAGTTTTAGAAGAGATGGGATATGAATAACAAATAGATTCTTTAATCAAGCCATTTGTCTATATTACCAACAAAATAGTTATTAATGGCTTTTAATGTTGGTATATCAGAAATACTGGTATTACAAACCAAAAGGTTTAAAAAGTTGTTTTTTGTTTATATTGCCAACATGGAAGATGTTTTATTAAATAATATTAAGATTATTTTTAATTCGGCTGAATTAGTTTATGACAGCAAGGATTATACTTCCGCGACAATACTCTACTTCAAAACGCTGTTTGTTGCTTTAGATCTTATTATATTTAATAAAAACAAATTTACACCGAAAGACCATACAGAACGTTTTAGAATATTACAAAGAGATTTTCCTAACTATTACAGTATATTAGATAAATATTTTCCCATTTATCAAACCACTTATTCTACAATGATAGATAAAGGAACGTGCAAGGAAATTAGAGAAAATGTTATCAAAATCATTAAGAAAAATTTTAGAATTTCAATCTAAAAAGTTATTTTATGATCATAGATCAGAAATAATTGATATTTTTTTATTTGGCTCTATAATTAAAGGTAAAAAAAATCCCAGGGATATTGATATTCTTATAATTTTTAAAGATAAAAAAAATTTGCAATTAGCCTATGAATTTAGAAAAACATTGGAAAAATCTTTGTTATTAATTGTGGAAGTTACAAGTAAAACATATTGTGAAATATTTGAAAAAAATTTTCAAGCCAGAGAATCTATACTAACAGAAGGATATAGTTTACTACATAAAATTAGTTTTGCTGAGGGTTTAGGTTATAAGCCCATTATTATGTTTCATTATAATCTCCAGGGTAAGACTAAGTCAGAGAGGATGAGATTTTATTATAGTTTGTATGGTCGTGGTACAGCGGGTATGCTAAAAAAACTTAAAGCTATAAAGTATGCAAATACGGTTATTTTGGTTCCTGTAGAAAATCAAGAAAATATGAGAGAATACCTGGCTACTTGGAATATAACCTTTCAAGAAATTTCTATTTTGATTCCATTGCGTTTGATCTGATCTATTGGAATCATTATTATAGCTGTAATCTGTGTTTTCATTAAAATTTTTAAGAAAAACAGAATTCGATAAAGAGCTGATTGATTATTTTGGCAATATAAGAAAAAAGAGAATAAATTTGTTTACGGGATTATTGAAGGAACTTCAGAGGGAAAATGCTAAAGAAGTAATAAACAAGGCAAGAAAATAAGAATTATTCCTGCGTGGAAATGGTTATTGGCTTAGATTTTTTCTGAGCCAGCAAAAAGAAAGATATAAATATCAAGATTAATGAAATTTGTAATGGCCTAGCCAATATTAAGGAGCAAAAGAGGAAAAATGAGATACTTTTTTTTAATTTTAATGAGCATTATGCTAGTTCCCGTAGTATTTTCATTAGACTGCAATACAGTTTGCTTAGACTCCGGTTATAGTTCGGGAATTTGCACAGATGCATGTTCAGGAACCTTGGTTGAAGGTGCAGATGACTGCGCATTGGCAGGCCAAGCAGTCTTAGTTGTTGGCACTGATGCGATCACAACACATAAAGACGCAGATCCTTTTATCGGCGAAGATAAAGACGATGTTCAGTGGACATGGATAATAAAAAATCTCAAAACTAAGGCTAGCACAAACATTTTAGATACAAATGCTGATACGGCCCATTCAGGACCGCTTTTAAGCATAAAAAACAAGTTCATCGCCACCGATATCGATGGTTCGGGTGTTGATGCGGTAGCCTCAGGCGGCTCTCTCTGTTTTCCTAATAACATAATTTGTATTAAATTTAACAAACTGACAGTTAGTGACTACGCAACATATACTATACAAAAAACAACAGTAGACCTATCGCAGTTCAATAGCTCATGGAGTAATAAAAATTCAATTCTAATCAAATCCGTTGATGACGCAAATGGTTTACAGCTGGACGTTGATGGTTATGATATATCGATTGAAACCGCAGATGGTGCAACAACTGATAATATATGGATAATATATAACTCAACTGGAAATTATTCAGCAGTATACTACGAAGATGCAACTAATGTAAAAAAATTAGCAGGATTTCTCAATATGGACTCAACTGGCGATGATATAAACATAGCAGATGTAAACTATAAAAACACAAAAGGAACTGACATACAATTAGATCTAAGAAGAAGTTTTAGTACAGCAAACAACCTAGATTTGGTATTAGATATTCTAGGTTTTGAAGGAGCCGCGGCTACTGAAGGAAGTGATGATACCACGATAAATTTAAGACACTCTGCAAATAGTGATTTCTCTGGTCTTGGCAATACCTCAGCCACAGCAGATGACGGGGATCTAACGTGGGTTTCAAGAGATATAGGAACAAAAGACGAAGATCATAGAACTTTATATGGTATAATAATCAAAGATCCAAAAACAAATGGAGCCTCAGATAAAGTAGAACTCAAAATTCCAGGAGATCAGGTAAAAGCTGAAATCGAAATATCAAGATCAGCTTCAACAATAACTAAAATAAAAACTTCCCAAAAAACAGTATTGGGCGAACAAATTCCTTCGCCAATTCTAGCTAGCGAGCTTAAGTTTAAAGAAGACCATAACATAATTTTTGTCGGAGGCCCATGCGCAAACCTATTGCTGGAAGAATTCTCTGATTTTCCAAAGTGCAAAGAATGGCCCCTGAAGGCAGGAGAAGCCATGATAAAATTCTCTAAAAACGGTAATAATGCAGCATTGCTTATAGCAGGCACCAATGCAGAAGATACCAAGATGGCAACAGAATTCATGAAATCTTTTGATAACTATAGTCTAAAAGGGACTTACATAAAAATTGTAGATAAAAATCCTCAAGTTTTAGATAGCTCTGTTGAAGGATTTGATTACTCAGATTATCCCGTACCATTTATAAAAAATGGAAAATTCCAAAAAATGCTTCTGGTTGTCGGAGATAAAGCAGAAGGGAAGGACACAATAGGTGCATTAGATATTTCATCAAGTTTAATGACCGTTACAAGGACCTCTTCAAATTTAACTGAAGAAGAAATTGATTCTGACGCTCTCTCAACCAAAGAAGAAATACCTCTGGGAACTAACCTAGCAGGTGCTAATTTCTTTAGAGAAATCTTATCGCATAGTAGCATTCCATCCTTGATAGATCATGAACTAAGTTTCAGCGGAGAAAATTATAACTATGAAGAAACCCTAATGCTTTATAGCTCTGGGCCAAGCATAGAAACAAGCCTAAGCTCCTCTGATGATAACTACAAATCAAATGTTTATATGGAAGCCACCGCAGGAAGTATGCGGTATTATTTTGCATTTAAAGAAGACATTGATGTAAGCACCGCAAGCGTAAACCAGCCATTGACCATTAATATGCTAGAGAACGAATTATCTATTACAAAAGTCAACACAGCTACAGAATTTGAAAGTCAAATAGCTAATAAATATTTTATGAACACTAATGAAAAAATCGTAGCAGATGGTATACAAGTACATTTGCTTGATATTGCGCCAGACGGCTCTATAAAAGTTAATATTGTAAACTCCACAGGAGGCACAGCTACAGAAATTATAAAAAGCGGACAAAACAAGAATTTGGCCGGAATCAACATCAAAAATCTCGAAGCTTTTGACGAAACAACAGCCAATTGTTGCTGTAAAGACCTCCTTTCATCTCTTTCTTAAATCCCAAATAAACCGCCCAATAATTGCCCAACAAGATACCTAGATAAAAAGAACACGCTAAGAGAAAGAATTATCAACAAAGGAATGTACTTCGCTCCGCTTTTCTCGCTACCCTTTGATATTAGCCCTAAAATAAATGATCCAAATATAGAGGTAGTTATCAAGCTAAATATTGCAAAAAACTGTACAAACGAAGACGAAATGCTAACTTGAGAAAGAGTTATCGGTATGGGAGAAGTTTCAGGAAGCTCTATCTTGGCCAAATTTTCATTTAAAATTCCCACTAGAAAAGAAGAGAGACCAAAAAGCATCGGAGCACCTATCCCTATTGCGACAAATATAAAAATAACGTACATAAGAACATTCGTCCTAATTTTCTGATCCAAAAAAGTTTCTTTTCTTAAATTATCGGCAGTCTGGGACAAAAGCTCGCTTAATTCCCCCCCAGATCTTAGTCCGGTAACTATCAGCGCAACGGCCTTTTTTAATCTCAAGGATTGAAAATGTTTTGACATATCATTTAAAGATTCTGCAACATCCCCTCCCAAAGCTACCTTTTTCCCTATGCTATTAATTTCATCTGTCAATGGACCAAATTCAGGCCTTGCTGAAAGTAATAGAGCACTATCTATGGTCATGCCAGCACGCAAATTAGAAGTCATTAGCTGCAAAGCATCAGGCAAAATACTCTCAACAAACTTAGCTATAGATTCTGCTTTTAAAGCTAAAGAGAAATAAAGTCCAACTTGCAGTACTACAAAGCTTATCAAAGAAGCATAAAATAGATTAAATCCGAATAAGAATCTCAGTAGAAAAGCTAAAGCAATTGATACTAGTAAAGTGTTGGTAATAAAAAATCCTAAAAAGGTGTCTTCATCAACCTTTACCTTGGCATAAAAATATAATTTTTCATAATGGTGCCTTATTCTTGCAGGAATTAATCTCGTTACTAGCCTATACATCTACTTTTCCAACAGTGTTGGTCTCCTTGTTTTAATTATACCCATGAACATAATCTGGAAAAAGAATACAAATCCATACATGCTCCAGAAGATAAGTTTAGTTAAAAGCTCAGATGTAGAGAGAAATGAAGATAACAATATTAAAAAGGTCATACCCAATGTAGGTACTATAATCGCAATTAGCATGTAAAACATTGCAAGCGGATTTAGCTGCCCCCCGTATTTCTGTATTTGCGTTAGTTGCTCATCTGCCAAAGATTCTATAATCTCCTTAACAACTCTGCTTGTATCTGAACCAGTTTTCATGCCATTAACTAGTTGCCATATAGCCCTTCTAAAATACAAAGAAGGATTCTTAGTGGCCATAGCATCAAGCACATCAGTCTGGTTAATGCCGGCATTAATCTGCTTTATTGCTTTTCCGAATTCCTTCGAGATTTGGCCATAATCCTCATTTGCAACATTAACCATTATTCTATACAAGGGAATCCCCGCATGTAATTGAACATAAAGATTTTGCAATGCAGGCAACAAATTTCTTTCTATATTTTTTATTTTTTTAGTTGCTTTTAATCTTGGATAAAACACCTGCTGGACAAATATAAATACCGCCAATGGAATAGAAATAATAAAGGCCAAAATAAAAGACAGTTGAAGATCAAACAGCCTCAACAAGATATTCAATGGTATATTGATAAACACAAAAAAAATTAAAGAAGACATGATGCACATGGACAAGTATTCCTCAGAAGAAATATCCATGTCTATTTGTTCTAAATGTAACCCTAAAAATGGGATGTTTTTACTAATCTTGCTGCCTAATCCGTAAAACACAATTGAAATTCTTCTCAGTAAGGAAACTGGCATTATAGAAAACGGAACCTTGATTTTCATTTTTTTAGCACCGATATCGCTTTTGGATTTGAATAATAAAGCCTGACTACTTCTCCAACTTCATCAACTTTTCTGATATTCTTCTTAACCATCCATTTTAATACCTCAACTTTTTCAGCGAGATTATCCAAAATTTGCTGGTAACTTAGCCCAGTATGCATACTCAAATCCTCAAACAACCTAATTGCCTGATTATGTTGAACAATCATATCATCCCTTGGTCTAAATCTGTAGAGTATATTGGGATTTACAATGTGCCTCTCTTCTTCGCCTGCTATAAACTCGCCAACCTGCAAAACCCTTCTAATTCCTTTTCTCCTATCCCTGAACATAACAACATTCAAATTTACGGCAGTTAACAAATTAGACGGAACATTGATTGGCGGATTAACTAGCCTGGCAATTGTTTTCCCTATAGAATCAGCATGTACAGTAGCATAAACGCTATGCCCAGTGTGCATTGCTTCAAACAAAACTTCAGCTTGCTCCTGCGTCCTAATTTCTCCCATAACTATCCTATCCGGCCTCATTCTAAGTGAATTAACCAAAAGATCCAGCATAGTATCTTCAACCAAGGTAAAGTTGCCGTTTCCTGCTACAAAGTACTTTGAACGTTCAGGTGTTAAATCATAGCTCGGTATATTATTCACATTCTTTTTTATTACGACCTTCTTAATCTTCACATATTCAGCATTATCAGTGCTTAATTTCCTTAGGACATTCAAGCTATTTTTTTCTTTTTCTGTTGTATGAACTCTCTCTTGCAGCAAAGATACCAATTCACCCAGCCTATCTCTAGAAATAGTCCTATCATCGTCTCCCACATACCTATAATAAAAATTATATTTTTCATCTTTACTCAAGTAATCTTTTAAAGTTTCAAGATGAGAGTTAACCATAAATGCAGGAATTCTATTTCTAAGTATTCCCTCTCTAAACTCTCTGCTAAGGTTTAATTTAGCTTTTTGTACATTTAATTTTTTTCTAAATTTTAATATGCTGCACGCTTTTTTAAGGTCTTTTCTTGCAGTTATGTTTAACGTATAAATATTATTGCCTCTATATTTTCCAGTATACATAGACGACATAATCCCCAATCTAATCAGAAGATACTTAAATTCAGTTACAATGCTTTTATTTATAGAAGACATAGAAACATTATTATGCTTTACAGAACCATCTCCATCTATATACCCGCCCAAAAAGGCAGAAATAATATTTTCTGGTGACCTCATTATTATTTTGGGAACGCTAATATTCTTTGAAGTAGTGGCATTAAACAATTCTCTCATCAGGCACGATATAACACTAGAAAACAATCCATATTTATTGTATTCGCCATGTTTATATCCTAAGTTTATTCCAAAAAGTTTGTTTACTAATTCTTCTAAGATATAATTTATTTTCTCCTTCTGCGTTATAATAATTCGGTTTTTGTTTATGAATTTCTCAGCAAGTACAAATCCGGCAAAATAAGCCAAATCCTCATCAACTACCCTTGGTATTTTAACTTTATTCGAGTTTGCGCCTCTGCCCTTGAGATATTTAATCTTATTTTCAAAGTAATCTAAGTCATAGTCAGATAAAGCTATAAGTTTTTTAAAAGCATACATGCTTATAATGCCAGTTTTCCTATAGTAATTAAAACTTTGTCTCTTTAATCCGCAAATTTCAGCCAATTCTCTAAGTTTATATTTTTCCCTAAGATTTTTTTCTAGCAATAAATATTCTTTCCTCAACCCGCAGGCATAAATATCTTTTTTATCAAAAATATCGAATATGCTTATTTTTTGTGTATCTGCTTTTACGTCCAGTTTTGTATACAAAGGCATAAATCCTCCATTCTTCTTGATTTCGAACGGAGTTAACAAAGCGATATTGCCGCCCTTGGTAAGCACAGGCAGTTTGGTATTCTCTGTTACTGAAAACTCTGTGCCATCTTCGCAAAGCACACTGCATATATATTTTCTATCCGTAATTTTTGAAAAGGTTTTTATTTTTTCTTTTTCATATCTCAAACTTAAAGGATCGCCAGCAAGTATAGTATCGCCATCACCATTTGCAGCAACAACATTATCTTTAAGTTTTCTAGCACCATTTCTTAGTTTTTTTTCAACATAATCAGATATTTCACAGAGTTCTCCATTCCCGCCTACAAAAAGAGAACCAGGATACATGCATACCTCGCCTTTCCCTTCGGGATTTGGTTGCCTGACAATCATCGGTGCCCAATACAAAAACTTGGGGAATTGTAGCTCGCGAGTGTCCTCTATACTCAATATCCTATGGTTAAAAGGCGCAAACGACATACACACATTTAAGAAACTTGTTTTTCCGCTTGCTGTACCGCCACTTATTAGTATGTTAAGCTCGTACTCCATAGCGAGCCATATCAAAGCAAAAATCTCAGGCGTACAAGTTTTATTATTGATCAGATCAGTTACAGTCCAAGGATCTCGGGCAAACTTTCTTATTGTTAAGGTGTTTCCCTTGCTCGAAATAGGGAATAAAACAGCATTGCTCCTGTCCCCTGTAATCAAATGCGCATCTAGCAGCGGATTCAGCGTAGTAATCTGTCTGCCTACCCTTCTCGCAATAATATTAGCATAGTTAAGTATTTGGTTCTCATTGCTTATGGTAATATTTGTAATCAGCCATCCATATTTTTTATGATAAACCCTAACAGGCTCTGCTGAAGAGTTAATAACAACTTCCTCCAAAGCATCATCATACAGCAAATACTCTATATTCTCCAATCCAAGCATTTCATGCATCAGAATACTAATCAAATAATCCTTAGTATCTTGGGGCAATCCAGGCATTAACTTGTCTATTAGTTTGTAGGCGTTTTCCCTAAACCTGCTTTTAACATTTTGCAAAACCTTTGGGTCTAATAGCTCATAGCTCCCAATTGCAACCTCTGTAATCAATCTATGCTTAATTTCTGCGAGCAAGGCAGAAGTCGGCTTAGTTATCTCTGGCAACTGGACATGATACCTAAATTCACCATTCTCGTCTTCTATATTCACCAATACTTGGACTTTCTCTGCTCCTACGCTATAGCTTTCAACTATTTTCATTTTTTAAGTGCTAAACTCAGAGTCTTCAACATCCGCCTCCTTACAGTTTAGTCCGACTTTAGGATAGTTTCCAGAGCCAGGAACTGCCAATCCCTCCCTTATCTCAGACTCAATCCACTTAGTACTCTTGAAATTATAAGTATATGTCTTATTATTTTTAACTACGACCTTTGACTGGTCTACAAGGCTTTCAATTTTTATATTGCTGTTCTTAATCAGATACTTAAACTCTCCATTAACGTCCCTGCAATCATAGCTACCACTCCCTGAAAAGGCCGTTTGCACAGAGGCCTCAGGTATAAATGGCTCTCCTTCACCCATTTCATCCTGACCAACTGTAACAATATCGCCTTCTTTTAATCCTCCCAGCTGTATCACCAAAATTACCACTCCTATGATAACGACAGCTAAAGCACTTCCACTAATAATCAATAATTTCTTCTTATTTATCTTTTTCTTTGGTAATTTTTCCCTTTTTTCACCCTTTTTTACAACCAATCCCTTCCTGCGCAATTGTGGCTCGCCAAAGGTCGGTATAAAAAAATCAACTAATCCATGTTCCTTTAGTATCTCGCCCCACTCCTGCGCAATTTTTTTGTTAACATTATATTTCTCAGATATTTCGCTAAGATTCATAGACCCGCTTTTGTCAATATCCTCAACAAGCAGATCAAAAAAGGTTTTATTGCTTTCCAATTTTGGATAATCAAAATCTTTTTTCGCGCCGCCGGTCAAGTTTTTCGCTTTGTCCTCTACCAATAATCCAGCAACAGCTTTGTCCTTTTTATGCGCCAGTTTGCCCAGTTTTGGAAAATGAAATCTTTTGTGTTTCTCCTCTATTATCTTGTCCTTGCTTGCATCTTCTTTAATCTTCTCGTCCTTATATCCAAGAAATTGATTCTTGGTTGTATCTGGTTTTTCTTTTAATTTGAGCTTACGAGCAATATCTTTTTTATCCTTTTTTTCTACTTTAATAATCCCCCCTTTGCTTGCCTTTTTTCTTAAATCTTCTATAAACTCCTTATCTTCTTTCTTTGAAGTTGATTTCTTAAGAAAACCTTCAAATTTTGGTTTTATAGGCTCCTCAAGCGAAATCGGTATTTTCTCTCGCTCTTCAATTACTATTTCTTTCATCAAACCAGTCTTTTTTCCAAAGCGTTCCTTGCGAGTTTTAGGTTTCTTTTTTAAGTGTGCCTTCTTAATATCACGTTTTAATTGCTCTTTTTTTACATCAAACGCAAAATCATCCCTGGCAACTAAGTCGGTTTTCTTTTTTTCTAAATCCTTTTTCAAATATTGTTTATCGGTCTTTAATTTCTTAAAATCTCTTTTTTCTATATCTTTTTTTGGTTTTTTCATAATGCTTTTCTTAACTTCGACATCATCTTTCAAGATTCTTATATCCTTTTCTAAGTCTTTGTATTCAGCGGGCTTCACTCCGTAAATTGCAGAAAGGTTTCTATCAATCTCAGCTAGTTCTTTATCAATGACCTCGACTTCCTTAGCGTCCCTCTTTTTCAACTTAGCCATATTTAATAATATTTTAACTAATTCACCTTATTTTTTATTAAAACTATAATAAAGCCCTCATATATCTTGCTGGTCTAAATTTAATTTGCGGAGGTTTATTCCAATTGCGCGATTTGCATCTAGGACATAAAACAGGATCCTTATTCCTTCTCCTTGCCCATTCATGACGGCAATGCAAGCACCTTAATATCTTAATCATCTATATATTTATCAGTAGTAGTTATATATAAGACTTTCCTATATCTAAAGATCTCTAAATTAAAGAATCCTTATGGTCCCGTTTTTAACAATATTAAAATCAGTAAGATTATAGTTCAATACATTTTCAGGTAAAACAACCGTTCTTCTATCCCTTGTTATATCCAATCCTTCAACCGTTACAGAAATGCCAACCGGCGGTTCATTCGCAAATATTACCAATGTCTTTGAAGCAGTAACCAAATCAATAGTTGCTTGCAAAGTTGATTGTAAAGTATCCCTAATCTCTACATGTGTTTTTCCATTTACAGCACAGCTTCCAGAAGTACCGAAAGCTTCAACATTAAGATATGGTGAACTGGAAGTTCCGCTATTAGGGCAAGAATTTTCATTAATCGGCGCATTTACTGAAATTTGTACCCTAAATCCTCTAAAATTCAACTGCTGCCATGTCACATTGGCATCAGCCCCGCCAAACCTATTATGCAAATAGGTAATATTGTGCGGCATTATTGTTAATGGCAAAGTTTGATTAAATTTGCTTATCTCCAAAAAGAATGGATAATTGCTTTCCACATAGTTCTTATAGCTCGTGAGGTTACGAAAAAATTCAGGCTCGGATGAATTCGCAAGTGTTTCAATAAATGTAGTTTTATTCTCGAATGTATTTACAGAAACCCCCCCAATTAGATTAATAATATCCTTAACTCCTTTTTGTATAGACTTCTCTATGTTTCTTATTTTCTCATAACCAAAATCGCTCTCTAACCTGTCTGTTACAGAAGCAAAATCCCTATTCACAACCGCAACAAAGCTAAAAAATACAATAAGCACAAGAAAAAATCCAATTGTATAAAAAACCCCTACCTTGTCCATATCCAATACCTCACTATGCAATTATTGTAATCCTTATCAATAAAAATCCTCTCGCCGCCGAAAGTTGCTTCTTCAACAATACCTGATCCTGCTCTTGAATCAAAAACTCTATTTTCACATTCAATCTTATATTCAATCCTATATCCGTCAGGGACTAAATTATTTAGCTCGTTTCTAATTTCATTTATATCAAATTTCCTTAATATGCCCCTATAGTCGAGCACTGCAAAAATATCGTTGGCAAATCTGCTTGCTTGCATATCCTCTATAGGGCTTTCTTCTGACCTGCTCAAAAAGAACACTGCCGTAACTAATATTAGCGTAGTAATGAATAAAGCGATCATGCTATCCAATAAAAATATAAATCCTTTATTCCCAGAGCGAAAATTCAACAACAGCCCGTTGGCTTCCATACATAGCAATCCTCCTTATTTTAATAATAGAATCAACATCTCCAGGTGGTAAACCTTTCTCAGCAAAATTCCCTTTCGCCTTCACTACCGCCCCATTCAAATCCACTACCCTAAAATAAAACTCGTTCTCATCTATATTTAAATAAGATTTAACTTGGTCATAAGAAAGGTTCAAAAATGACGCCAATTTATCGTTATCTATTTTCCTATCACTGCTTACTAGACCTATAACCGCCACATCTGTTTCATTCCATCCTGTAGGACTTCCCTCATTTTCCACAAATAAATCAGTTATCTTTGCTGCCTTTAACACTAATTCTTTTTGTTCTAAATTTGCATCAAATCTTAAAATATAAATATTCCAAAAGGACATTACCCCTGCTATTAGTATAAAAAAGATTACCGCAGACAAAATAAAATCCATTGAAGCTATTTGCGCCTTATCCATTGCTTATATTAACAAAATTCCCAATATTTTTTAATATTACTACTCCGCTTGCCAAATTTACATTTGCAGTTTGATTAATATGAATGGGACACGTTACAACTCTGTCGCCAACCATAGTAATTAACCTGTTGCCGGGATCAACAGATGCATTGTAAGAGATTGAAGTAAATATTTCTGCATTATGTCCGTTTAAAAATACATTCATAACTACTCCTGCCAGTTTTAAACACTCATTTCTTAAAGCTGTAAATTTTTCTGTATTAGTTACCTCAATTGCTTTATCAATTGAAAAACCGAGCATCATTAAAAAAATCAAAAATATTGCGCCAATAGAAAACATCCATTCTATACTAATTTGTGCTTTTTTCACATTTATTAGCCACCGTATACTATACAACAGCAATGATCAGCTATTGAGCCAGCAAAACAAAATTCATCCCCATCACATTCATTATCCACACCACCAACATCGCATGCAGGAAGGTTTCCACTATTTCCATCAATATCTGCTTCATCTATTCGCAACCACGTACCTGGACCAGGTAACCGTGCGCATTGTGTAGGGTTTTGAGCACAAGCTCCATTATTATAGATTAAACCATCTCTATTTGAAATATAAACGCACCAGTCGGGGCAACTAGTTACTGTAGGCGGAATCCCACAACCCTGGCTTATGGGAGCGGTATACCATGTGCCTGTCGTAGCATCTTCACAGCAAACTTCTATAGCGGGATTGAAACATTCTTGAGTTCCGCCATCTTCAGGAGATCTACAATTAAAACAATTCTCCCCATAAGGTTCATTACTGCAGGTCCCATCACCACAAACCGGAGCACCAGAAATGCATATTCCTTTTGTAGGATCAGCAATATCTTGCGCACATATTTTTCCATCTGGGCAATCAGCCTGGCTTCCAATGCAATCACTGCAATAATTATTTAGACATGCTTCAGGACCAGGAAAATTGCATACCCCATCCCCGCAAATATCCGCGCAATCCCCCGAGCAAGTATCTGAATTCTCAGTACTGCTGCAGAAGCCATCGCCACATAAGCCACCAATTAAGATCATTACATTATTCGTAGTCGTGTTCAAGTAAGTTTCAACCTTTACTTTGTATCTTCCAGGCAGCACTATCTTATTCAAAAAATCCTGAGTGGCTGTCAAGTTTGCCTTAGAAACAGCAATATACTCGCTATCACCGCCAAATATAGACATATTAATAGCAAACGTTCTTCCATCAAAATAAGCACTAGTAATTCCAGTTGGTGAATTAACCCAAACAAAATCCTTGCTTCCCAATCCTAATGAATAAACCTCATCAGCAGTTTTAATAATTGAATCCACAGTATCAGTAGCCTGTTCAAATCTTATATTTTCTCCTGATCTTGAAAGCCCAATATAAAACAAGGGTATAGTAACAACAAGCACCACCCCTAGGACCAATATATACTCAAGACTAACTTGTCCACCTCTCATAATTGTTCATAGTTAAAGAAGCTATATATAGTTTACGATTAGCAGGCCCTGTTGTAGAGTCCCGAAATTATTTCGTCTAGAAGATGATTTGTCTTCTATGACAAAACTCAATAAGGTAAGCTTGAGCGTTGGCATCAGGAATATGAGAAACACAGACCAAGATTCAATACACTGCAAGAATTTATATCATGGTATAATGATAGAATTCATGGAGGGTTAAGAACAAGGCCAAACAGGGCGTTTATCAACAAGCTAAGGCCAGAAACCTTAATAGGGTTGCTGTTCAAGGAGGAAAAAATATGAAGCGAAAAAATAATAGGATACTACCCTCTGTACTTTACATAGAAAGATTTATATAGTAAATACACAAAGATTAGTGTATAAACTAAAATTAGTTTATAGATAAAATGGTAACATTTACAGTTTCAATTTCCGAAGAATTGAAAAAAAAGATAGATGAACATCCAGAAATCAATTGGGCAGAATATCTGAAACAAAGATTCGAAATCATAGCCAAGCAGTTTAAAAAATTTCAAGAGCTAAGAATCAAAGGAGAGATTTAAAATGGCTTCTATAACTTTATCAGTATCTGAAGGATTGAGAGATGAATTAAAGAGTTTATCGTGGGTTAATTGGAGTGAAATAGCAAGAGAGGAAACTCTAAAAAAATTAATCTTTGAAAACTATATGAAAACTGGTAAAATTTCTGATAGTGAATGGGAGTTTTGTGAAAGGATAGATTGGCATCCTGTAGATGAATTGCCATTAAAAGAGGGATTTATAAAAAAACTTGAAGCTATAAAAAAGGAAAAGTCTATAAAAGTTAAATCTGTTTCTGATATATTCAAAAATGTAAGATAGGAAAAAATGTATAATATTGAAATAAAGCCTTCCTGCCAAGATAGTATTGAAAAGCTTTGCAAGAAAAATCCTGTTTTGAAAAAAGCTTTGGAAAAGAAAATGAGTGAAGTTGTGAAAAACCCACAACATTATAAATCTTTAAGATATGATTTAGCAGGTGAAAGAAGAGTTCATTTGATGAAAAGTTTTGTTCTTAAGTTCATAATTCATGAAAATACAAAAACGGTTGAATTTATTTTCTTTGGGCATCATGATGAAGCATACAAAAGGTAAAACGATGAAGTTGAAAATGACCGGAGATTATCCTTGTCCTTGGGATGATCTTATTAACGAAAGTAAAAAAGTACATGTAACTATTCACACATTAAAAAGTGTTAAGAAAGATCCTTTATTAAAATTAAGCAAAGAGGGAATAACATTTGATAAAAAGGAAAGAATTAATGATATTGTTATTGATGTTTCAGAATTAACAGAAAAAATTGTTAGAAATTCACTTAAAAAATTATCTAAAATAACCGGAGTAAATTATAAACTCGGAAAAGCAAGAAAAAGATATGTTAGTATGGATATTTAAAAAATGACGTCCTCCCCACACTAAAGTGTGGAGTTTCCAACTAGGGGGTGAGTTGATAAGGGCTTGCCTTTCTTCATAGCTTCTTTAGTTTGTTGTAAGTTTTCTAAGTAATTCTTTATTGGAAGGTCTATTCCATCTGAAAACAAAGTTTTAGCAAGCTGTCCGACTTTATCTCCTTCATTGAACTTAAACTCTTCAGCTAAAGTGACTTTTCTAATCTTCTCGGCTGATTAAAAGTAATCCATAGGTGTCTGGGGCAGGAAAAACACAAGATATTAAAATTTACCCAGAGATTTGATCAAACCAATTAGCAGACTAGTAATGCATAGTAATTAATCTTTATTTCAAACACTAAGCTAATAACAATTTAAGGCCCAAGACCATCTGGCAGACAAACAGTAATATTAAAAACCAATTTTTCTTTAACCAAAGCCCGGCGGCGGACAGTAAGGACTATCAGCGCAATTAGAATCATTACAATCAATATCGCCATCGAAATCATTATCAATTCCGTCATTGCATAGATCTTCTGCTCTAGCTTCTTCCGGGGTCTCAGGACAAATTCCTTGACACTCTCCAGGATCACCGAATCCACCACTAGGATCACTATCTACCATTGTTCGAACTCTTCCAGTAACAAAATGCTCCTTAGAGCCTCCTTCAACTTTAAATCTTAAATCTAACCGCAAATCAACTCTTTCACCTAAAGTAAATAAACAATCTGGATTAGCATCATTAGAATAGAACAAGTCGCTATCTCCGCTATTCAAGAGTCCATTGAGCGGTCCCATATCACATACTCCACCATCTTCCCTAACAAGAGTCATATGAATATTATCCAACTTTCCCCTATCCAAAGTATTTTTAGCAAGAATATACACTTCTCCCTCATCATAAACTCCATACTCTAAGCACGCAAAATTATTT
>JBBSXW010000055.1:0-12069 GCA_038045665.1 Nanobdellota archaeon
GAACATCCGAAAGGTTAATATAGTTACTTTCTACTTTATAGAACAGAAACAAATACCGAGAATATGAAACAAGCAAATAGACATTTAACAGGTGAAGGAGAAATGGATTATGATTATATAAATGACGTTCTCTTTTTCAAGGTTAAAAATAGAGAATATGATAGATCTCTAGAATTTGAAAATATGGTTATTGATATAGACTCTGAAAACTTTATAACGGGAATTCAAATATTTAATGCCTCAAACTTCTTAAGAATGGATAAATCTGCTTTAAGAAGAATACCTAAATGGACATTTCAAGCATATATAGATGAAGAGTCAATAGAAATTAGACTGAACTTCCTAGTTTCTGTAAGAAACCAATTAATCGAGAAGAATCCAATAATTATTCAAAGAAATGATGAGAAACTGCCAGAATCAGAAATAGTAGCAACTGTTTAATTAGTTTTTAGCTAGTGTTTCAACCTTCTCAACCAAGTTTTTCCTTTCCTTATTCTGGCTTCATAAATGGGAAAAATATAACGTCTTTTATTGATTGCGAGTTTGTTAAGGCCATTACAAGCCTATCTACGCCTATGCCGAGCCCGCTTGTTGGAGGCATGCCTATTTCCAGGGCACGAATAAAGTCCTTATCCATTCTTTGAGCTTCTTCATCGCCTTTTTTAGCTAGTTTTTCTTGGCTTTCCCAATTTTGTTTTAATAATTCTGGATCATTTAATTCTGAGTATGAATTTGCTATTTCCCAGCCATTGATGTAAAGTTCAAAACGCTCTACAAATCTGGGGTCTTGCGCTTTAATTTTGGCCAGTGGGCTAGTTTCTTTTGGGTAATCGTAGATTATTGTTGGCTGAATTAACTTATCTTCTACTAATTCTTTAAATAGTAATGCTATTGCGTTCCCCCAAGAGATATCTGAATCATGCTCTAGTTTATGTTGCTTTAGTAGATTAAGTAATTCTTGTGTATTTAATTTATCAGCACTTATTTTAGCATATTTTTTTAAAGCGTCTAGCATACTTAATTTAGAAAATGGTTTGCCAAAATCCAAGGTTATCTTGTTATAAGTTAACTTATATTTATTAAATGCTTTTTTTACAATATATTTTATTAATTTTTCACAGAAGTTCATGTTGTCCTGGTAGTTTGCATATGCCCACATTGTTTCCATCTGTAGAAATTCTGGATTATGAGTTGAATCTATGCCTTCGTTTCTAAAATCTGGAGAAAACTCAAAGATTTTTTCATAGCCGCCAACTATGAGTCTTTTTAAGTATAACTCATTTGAGATTCTCATATAAACATCGATTTTTAAATTGTGCAAAAAGGATTTGAATGGGCGCGCGTTTGTGCCTCCATAGATTGATTGCAGAATTGGTGTTTCGACTTGTATGAATCCTTCTTTAAGAAGAAATTCGCGCATTGCAGAAATAATTTGGCTTCTTTTTAAGAAAGTTTCTTTGACTTGTGGGTTTACTATAAGATCAACATAGCGTTGCCTGTATCTTATTTCTGTATCTTTCAAACCGTGCCATTTTTCAGGCAGAGGACGGAGACTTTTTGCCAATAAGTTTAGATCTTTTACCCAAATAGAGATTTCGCCTTTTTTTGTTCTGAAAACTGTGCCAGTTATTCCTATTATGTCGCCTAGATCAAGCTTAGAGAAACTATGATAGGCATCTTTTCCAAGATCGTTTTCTCTTGCGTAGATTTGTATCTGCCCTTTTGCATCTTGCACATGGGCGAAACCTGCTTTACCCATTATGCGCAGGGTCATTATTCTTCCTGCGATTGTTGCTTTTTTGTTTGTTTTTTCTTCTTTTTTTAGATTTTTATATTGCTGAAGCAGATCCAAGCTATAATCTTTTTTATTAAAAGTTGATGGATATGGGTTTATTCCTGCTTTTTTTAATGCTAATAATTTTTCTTTTCTTTGAGCAATTAATTGATTGTCTTCTGACATTATTTAAGTAGGGGTTTGATTTGATTTAAATAGGTTTCTCAAATATTAGTATTGCATACTTTTGATTTCCTACAAACGCGCCTCTTTCTTCAATTAGATTGAGATCTAAATGTATATTTTTTATTGCTTCTGGTTTAATGCATATTATTGCCAGCTTATCTTTTAAGACATAGCTTACGTGATGGAAGAATTTTCTATAAAAACTTGTTAGATTTTGCCTCCTTTTTGATGGTGTTGGAAGATAAGTGGCTATTTTATCTATGGAGCTTTCTTTGAACTTTATAGACAACCAGTCTAAATCGTAATTGCCAAAATTTATTTTTTTCTTTGCAATTTTTGCGTTTATCTTTGCTGCATAAACGTCCAAGCCAAAACCATAAACTTTGTTTGTTATGTAAGATGCTTCTATTGCTATTATTCCATCTTTACATAGCGGATCTAGGAAGGCTTCGCCTTTTTTTAATTCGATTAACTTTAAGACTGATGCCGCCAAGCAAGCATTTATTGTTCCTGGTGCCAGTTTTACCCTGTAATCTCTTTTACATAAGTTTCTTTTTATTAATTTGCCTATGAAACAAATGTTATTGACTACGTCTATTATCAGCGTTTCTTTAAAATCCTTGAAGTCTGTAATAAAACCTATTTCTCTTAATTTTTGTGACACAGCATTAGCTACGTCTACACTTTTAAAGTTGTGCGTGCCTTCTCTTGTACATAAAACTGTTATTTTTTTGTTTATTTCGAATTTTTCTACTTTTTTTGCTATGTCTTCAAATTCTTTAAAATTAAACTTTTTGAATAGTTCATAGACATTATTTACTGTTTTGTGGTTTTTTGCTAGAGACAAGAATGATACCCTGCTTGGGCACACTTTTTTTCCCTTTAGTTCTTTTGCAGTAATGTCTTCCAGGCCTCTGATACATGTAGCTATTTTTGCCATTTTTAATATACGATATTGAATGACGTGAACTTATTTTCAGGTTTTTCTTCAGTAATCTTAATATCGTCAATTCTCGCGAGTGGGGGGCCTTTTTTGCATAGGCGGATTATCTTTTCGATAGATTGTTCTTGCCCTTCAAAAACTGCCTCTACGCTGCCGTCTTTTGTATTTCTAACCCAACCAGTTAATCCTAATTGTTCTGCATTCTCTTTTATAAAGGCTCTGAAAAATATACTTATAACTTTACCAACGATAAGAATTCTTATTCTTTTCATAAAAATAAAAAAATTAATGATTATTTCGTCCCAGCAAGGCCATATACCGCTTTGACTGAAACTACTATCGCTGCAGGTGCAACAATAATTACGAAATTGCTCAATATCCTTGATAGCATATTCCCAATCACAGGTATAGCTGCTAAGAACTCACCAGAAAGACCTGCAACCATTAAAGTAATTGCGGCAACTAAGAAACCATGGGTCTCTTTGTCGGTTATATTCAAGAAGCCTACGATTAATCCTAATATTACTAAGACAGACGCTACAATTGGTCCTGCTTCTACAAATAAACCAACCAATACTGCAATTATTAGACCAATTAGAAATGACCAGTTTCCTAATTTTTCCACTGTCAAATCCCCCCTTGTTTTTTATTTAATTTAAACTTATTTTAAGCTCCCTATAATAAAGGTTTTTGACTACTTAAATGTACAATTACGTTGAGTTTTAGAGAGTTTGAATCTTTAGATTCGTTAACTATTGTTTAACTCCCCAACCAACTCCTGCAGAGACAATACCTAATATTAAATGAAGCCAGTTATCAGGGTCGTTTCCAGCATTAACTGCTAAAAAAGTGAGCAAACCAAAGAAACCAATTAATGCAACTGCTATGTATATTACTCCTAACCATTGATTTGTCTGCTTTACAACTTTGCTTTTAGTAAACCCTGCCCATAAAAATATGGCTCCAGTTACTATATGTACTAGGTTATGTAGGGCATTAACTGAAAAAATCCCTAAAAGTGGAGACTGGATAAATCCCAAAAGCCCTATAAGTACAAGTACAATCCCTGCAATAATAGCCCATGTTTTTTGAGTGTTTGCCAATATTTACCTCTTATTTAATTGATTTATTGAGGTTTTCTTATTTATATAGGTTTTTATTCTGCTAAGTAAATATTGTTTTTGTTTTGTAAGATTTTTACAGTTACTAAATCATTTACGTTTTTATTACAGTTATTTATGCTAATGCAGATGTTTTTAGCTACGCCAATCATTTGATTTGGGAGCCATCCTGGAGCTTTAATTTTGGCTTGAACTTTTTCTCCTATTAAAAAAATCTCTGGAATTCTTGGTCTTTTTTCAATGCCGAGGTCCTTATCAGTTACTCTTAGCTTTAGATTGTATTCTTTTTCCCAGCTTTTTATTTGATTGTAGAATTTCCAGTAGGTTTGTTTTTTTGCTTCTTTCATTTTTCTGCTGTATTTGTAGGTTTCATAGTTTTGCAGGCCAATTTTTACATTTAAAGATTTGCAGAGTTTGATTATTTTTTCTATTTCTTCATCATTTACATGTGGAAGCCACACCGGGGTTAACATTATGTCTATATTTGTGTTTTGTTTTATATATTTTATTAGGCTAATTATTTTTTCTACGTCATAGTTTGGAATGCCGAATAGCTTTTTAGCTAAATCTGGGTTTGTTGAGTGAAAGCTTAGGTTTATCCTCGTTAACCCTGCTTGTTCAAGCTGCTTTATTCTTTCTAGAGTTAAAAGAGTTCCATTTGTTATGACTATTATTTCTTTGACTTCTTTTATACTTCTTAATTTTTGTACTAACTGAACGAATTGCGGATGTGTTGTTGGCTCACCCACCGAATCTAAGAAAATTATAAGATTGTTTCCTTTGATTTTTGCAATTTTTTCAACTTCTTCTGCTAAATACTCTATGTCTACAACGTAGTTTGTGGGATGAATTTTAAAGTCATTCGCCGAGGTGCTACAGAATGGGCAATGGGCGTTACAGATTGTAGTTGCTCTTACTTGGATCATATTATTTTGGGCCCTATCTAAGATCCCAAACGCTATGTGACCTATGAGAGGTATACCTAACTCCTTGGTTATGCGAACTATTTGAGGCTTAATTTCTCTTTTCTCTTTGATTATCTTTAGTTTCATATCTATCATAATATCTTAATTATTTATAAGTTCTATTAGAGAGAGTTCTTTCTTGAGGCTTTAAGAAGCAAATAGAAGGCTTCTCTTATCGACTGGGAGAAATCTAGTTTCTGCATATATCGATGGTTTATGATTTTGACTCCCGACTGCATCAACCATTCTCTTGCTTTCTTTTAAGAAGAATAATTCAACAACCAAGTCTGTTTCTGGAATAGGATTTGCGTAGAAAGTAAAATCAGACCCTACATGAATTCCAGATGCTCCTCCTGGTTGTGATTTGAAGTAGTCTAATATAGTCGCGGTAAAAAAAGATGCTGGGTACATTAATGGTATGTTATTAAACTCTGTTGGATTTTCGTCAAGACTTTCTAAAAAAAGGCTTCTTTTATCTAAAGCATAGTTTTGCTTGTGGTCGGCTCCGTAAAGATGCTTATCCTCTGTCGAATGTTCTTTTTGTAATAAAACCTCTATTGTTGTCCCTAGTTTTTTTATTATTCTTCTATCTGCCTTGGTTATTTCTGGCTTATCGAGATCTATTTGGCGCAGATTACTTCTCTCGCCCCCTACTAAAGAAAGCTTAATCGCCCCATTATCCCCTTGTATGTCATAATCGTAACAAACCCATAGAAGCTTGGTTTCTGGATAAACAAAATGTTTACCAAAACCTACCTCAATTGATGCTGGTAAATATGGAACCCCCACTATTTGATTTATGCCGATTAATATCTCATTTATATACTGCTCCCCAAGGGCTGCTAGTTGCATGCCTGGAGCAATGACGTCGTCTAGACCTTGCGCTTTTGCGAATTCTGGATTAAAATGCAATGGATTTGTTTCGTTGACGGCATCGCAAAATTTATAGAAATGTTCCCTTGGAAGTTTTATTTTTTCTCTTTTGGAGGTAATTTCAGCTATGTGCTCTTCAAGAGTTTTTGCGTTTTGACCATCCATCTCATGATGTCTAATCAAAGACCTTGCGAACTCCCTAACTCTTGCAAATACATTACTTGGATTATCTGCTTCCATTGCTATGGCTGTCATTTTTTTAAATCTTTTTTTAGCATTTATAAACTTTTCTAATATATATTTTAAAGAATATACTTACTCCTTTACTTTATAAACTCCTCTTTCCATAAAGACCTTTGTTGTCTTAACTGCTGTTCCTTTTTCTTCTTTTAATAAAGAATCGCTGTCCAGCAACGCTTGTCCTATGCATATTAATTCATTTTTTAAAGTAAAAATAGCTACCACATCGTCTTTTTGAATTCCTGTTGTTATTTTGCTTACCCCCGGCACATAGAGATCTGCTCCGTGACATAGGGGATTTACCGCTGAATCAGTGATCCAGATTTTTCCTAAATGATTTACTGCTATTTCAAATGGCTTTATTATTTTCTTAATTTCTTTTTCATTTCCCTCTTTGTAAAGTTCATATGCATCTTTTAAATCATGCAAAGTAAACATTTCCTTATCAGTAAAAGGACCTGCTTTTGTGCGAATTAATTGCTGCATGTGACCGCCACATCCAAGGTATTTCGCAAGATCGTGAACATATTTTCTCACATAGGTTCCTGCCTGGCACCCTATTTTAAATAAAATATCTTGATTATCGATTTCTAGAATTTCAATGTAGTAGATTTTTCTTTTTCTTTCCTGTCTTTTTACAGCACTTCTTATTGGAGGAAGTTGTGTTATTTCCCCTGAAAATTTTTCAAATGCTTTTTTTACTTCTATTTCAGAGATTTTCTTATGCAGATGCATCAAGGCAACATATTCTTTTCCTGCCGGAAGCAAGGTTTGAACGATTCGCGTTGCTTTTTCTAAGGCTATCGGTAAGCAACCGGTCACGTGAGGATTTCGTTAAACAGCTACTAACGTCCCGCCATGACCTGCCTTGCTCACGTTAAGTATTTTTTTTACGTAATCAGCAACTTGATGACTTGTCGGGCCAGCTGGTTTATTAATATTGATCGCTCCGTACTGGATCAATTCCGTAACTGACCTTTCTTCTGGTTCTTTTCCGATTTCTGGATTTGTTGTTGCTTCTTTTTTAATAAGAATTTCTCTGTTTATTTCTTCAAATGGCAGTTTATACTCCATAAATAACCTCCAAAAATGAATTTTAGTATTTTGCTTTTTTTGCTCTTTCTTTGACTTTAGTTTTTTTGCCTTTTAGTCTTCCGTATACTTTTTCTTCTTTTATCATTATAGATTTTTCTTTGTCTGCTTTGGTTGGTTTTTTCATTTCCTCTTTTACTGTCTTTTTTTGTAATTCCTCTTTTGGTTTTTCGAGAATCTTTTTTTCTTCTTCTTTTGCTTCTGCCTTGGTCTCTGGCTTTTCTACTGTTATCTTTGGTTCTTCTTTCTTTTTACCCAAGCCAGGAATTTTTAGTTTCACAGTACCTTCTTTTTCTTCAACTTTTGGCTTAATGAAGTTTAAATCTTTAGCTGAAGCGAGTTCTGCTTTTACTATATTCTCTTTGTCTTTTACTGCCTTAACTTCAATATGATGCGGGATATTTTTTCTTCCGTGCTCTAATACTTTAGAATTTAGATATGGGCCTAACTTTACTATTTGTGATTTCATATGTCTCTGCAAAAAAGATCTTACTGTTCTTATTGCCTTGTTAGCCCGCATGTATCTTGGAGCCTTCATTACTTCCTTCCTTAATGGTATGTTGTAAGTTCTTTCTAAATCTGCCATTTTAATGATATAATTTGTTGATTAGATGGTATACCGTAAGGTCATCTTGCATTTTTGTTGTTGCTGTGCAGACTTCTGGAGCTGTAAAGAATTGTTTTTCTCCGTACATGTGTTTTAATTGTTCTTGTAAAAAAGCTCTTGCGGCGACAAATTCGTCTAGTCCTGGTGCTGGATCTTGCCCTTGAATAATTGCTGCTTTTAATAGTTCCTCTATGAGTTCATCTATAGTATAACCTTCATCATTTTCCAATAAATCTCCACCTATGTGAGAAATTTTCGACTTGATGCTATCTAACAAATAATTTGTATTGATCATTTTAAACCTTTAATTTTGTCCTCCTCCAGCTTCTTTTTACATGCGTGTGCCTGCCTGGATGAACTCTTCGACCTCGACCGTATATCTTTACTACAGTCCAAAAAGGGGCCCATCTGGTTTGCTTGCTTGCTTTGTTTAGCCTTTTTTTACGCGCTGGTGCTTTAATTCGACTCATTGGTGTCCTAGGACCCTCCTTAGAGTATTGATAACTGTTGTTTTATAT
The DNA here is from genome assembly GCA_038045665.1 of Nanobdellota archaeon. Lineage (GTDB taxonomy): Archaea > Nanobdellota > Nanobdellia > SCGC-AAA011-G17 > JACPIM01 > JBBSXW01. The sequence continues at coordinate 8,320 of JBBSXW010000055.1, forward strand.
TGAATAATTTTTTCTGCGACGATTGCCATTTTATTTTCGTATAAATTTAAACTCCTTTTTTGGCTCTTCTAAATTTATTAAAAGATTTTTGAATTCTTTATCGGTTAGCTTTTGCTTTATTTGGCCTGCTTGCGCTGCTTGTAAGATTAATGCTGCAACTTGGATTGCTTTTTCTTGATGTGCGATTTTAAGATTTCCAAATCTTTGCAATGCTGCACTGTCTAAGTATGCTTTTGCATTATTCTCTAATATTTCAATCTGCTTTTGCAGTTTAATCCTTTCCTGAATTTCGTTATTTTGCATTTTTGATTAACTTGTTCAAGAAGCTTTTGCCCTTGTTGCTTATTTCTCTACCTTTATGCGAACCTTCTTTAATTGGTTTTACGAGCTCTGCGTTTTCAAGTTGTTGCAAAATTATCCTTAAGATTTTTCCTGAACCTTTATAAAAACGTTCTGGTTTGTGGCCCCTGTTTTTTCTTCCGCCGTAATAATTTTTTAATCTATTGACTCCTATTGGCTTATCCAAGACATATAACTTCCTTAAAATTGAGGCAGCCCTAATGTGCCACCAGTCTTGTTGTGCTGGCGGTCTTTCTCTTGCTGGGCTAGTTTTTACATATTGGGCCCAACTTGGCATTTTTATTGCTTCTAGTTTTTTTAATTCTTCTGAAGCCTTTTTTATAAGCTCTGCTGGATTTATATCAAAAACATTTGTCATTTTTTCATACCTTGCGGCATTAGAATGGCTAATTATCTTAGCCTTTAGCTTTTCTTCATTCTCGCCTTTATAAAGCTTTCTTTAAAATTTTACCAGAATCTGAATCTTCAAGAAGGTAACCTAAGTTTCTAATCTTATTTCTAATTTCGTCTGCTTTTTTCCAATCTTTGTTTTTTCTTGCTCTTTCTCTTTCGTCTAATAATTGTTTGACTTCTTTAGGTATTTTTACATCTTCTATGGTGAGAATATTAAAAACTTTATCAATTTCTAAAATAAATTCATAAGTTTTTTTGCCGCCGCCTGTTTTATTTACTTTTCTGATGAAATCAAAAATTATAGAAAATGCTTTTGGCGTATCAAAATCATTGTTCATTGCATTTATGAATTTTTCTTTTGTTTTTTTAATTAAGTTTAAATCATCTTTTTCCTTGCTATCTTTCAAATTATAAACAAAGTCGTTTATTCTTTGTAATGAATTTTTGCTTTGCTCTAAAGCATCATATGAAAAATTTATTGGTGTTCTGTAGTGGTTTGAGGCGAAAAAATATCTTACTGTTTTGCCATTGTATTTTTTTAAAGCATCCTTTATTGTTATATAATTTTTTAGAGATTTCGACATCTTTTTTTTGTCGATATTTAAGAATGCAGTGTGAAGCCAGTATTTTACTAAGGGCGTTTTTCCGGATATTGATTCCATTTGGGCAATTTCAGCTTCGTGATGAGGAAAGATTAAGTCAACGGCTCCACCATGGATATCATATTGTGGTCCAAACTCTTTTTCTGTGATTGCCGTATCTTCTATATGCCAACCCGGACGGCCGCTTCCTTCTTCAAATTCCCAGGATGGTTCATCTTTTTTTGAGAATTTCCACAAGCAGAAATCTCCCTTATTTCTTTTTTCTTTGTTTTCATCTATTCTTGAGACTGCATCTTCTGCTTCTTGGACTGTTCTTTTGGCTAATTTCCCGTAATCTTTGAATTTGGTTAAGTCGAAGTAATAACCGTCTGAGATTTTATATGCGTAGCCTTTCTCTATTAGTCTTTTTACCTGAGATTGTATTTGCTTAATATAATCTGTTGCTCTTGCATATTTGTTTATGCTGGTTACTTCTAAAGCTTTCATGTTTTCGTAGAATTCTTTTTCGTATTCTTCTGCTAATTTTAATGGATCTTTTTTTTCTTGCTTTGCTCTTTGAATGATTTTATCATCTATGTTTGTTATGTTTTGTAGGTAGAATACATTATAGCCTAAGAACTTTAGATACTTCACAATTATGTCAAATTGAACATAAGTTTTAGCATGGCCTATATGCGAATCTGAATAAACTGTTGGTCCGCATACAAAGATATTTACTTTTTTTCCTTTTATTGGTTTGAATTCTTCTTTTTTCCTTGTTAATGTGTTATAAACTTTTAGCATGGATTAGAAGTAGAAAAGAAGTTTTTAAATGTTTATTTTACTAGGAAATAAGTTCTATAGTAAAAAAACTTTCCGAAATTGTGGTAGTTCCTGATTTTAATGTTAGTGGTATTGTGTAGATACCAGGAACACTTTGTCCTTTAGTGGGCGAGATATCATATCTCAATTTTTTATCGAATGCTTGACCTAATGAACCAACCGCGCTTGTTAGCTTATTGCCTGACGCGGTCATACTAGGAGATCTAAACCACCCAACTATTTCACCTCGTCTAGAGCCCATAGCTGGAGGTACTGCGGCTGCAGCAATATCCCACTCCAAAACTAGAGTATTTAAAGTTGTAGCTCCAACATTTTTTACTAGAATATCTGTAGTTTGGCTTTCGCCTATTTTTATCTTTATTCTTGTAGCGGGTATATTGATATAATCCTCACTACCTTCAAATATTTCTCTTATTTTTTCGTCACTAAATGCGGTGATTTGTTTCTGCTGCTCCCCTATATCTTGAAATATATTATAAACGAAGGTTAAACCTAAAGTAAGTAATGTTATTCCAATAACAACTACGACAATAGTAGTTATAGAAAGCTCTATTGCGCCTCTTTTACTCTTTATCATTATAATATACACATTGAAAACTTATTAATAAAGGTTTCTATAGGAAATCTTAAATAATTCGTTTAATGAGGATAATTAACATGAAGGGGTATTTTATAGCGGTTTTTATTATGCTTGTTCTATTACAGATTGCCCTAGCAGAAGAAATGGCAATTAATTCTGGAGAAGAGAAAGAGTTTAGTGGCTATACTGTTAAATTAAAAAATTTGAAAGCTGATAAGGCAGTTATTTCTGTTGATGATGAATCTGCGATATTTGAATTAAATGAAGAGAAAATAATCTCTGGTTTGAGAATAAAATTAAATGAAATATTTTTTCTTGGAAATAATGAGGGCCACGTCAAGATAGATATTAGTTCTCTATATGTTTGCGGGGATGGTAATTGTGATGGAACTGAATCAAAGGAAAGCTGCTGCAAGGATTGTGGATGCAATAGCGGGTATGATTGTGTGGAAAATGAATGTTTGGTGCATATTGATGACGAATGTAATGTTGATTCTGACTGTAACGATAATAATGACAATACGTTAGACAAATGCATTGGCGGCAGACCTAAGATTTGTAAAAACTATCCTGATACAATATGTGTTGATAATTCTGATTGTGATGACGATGATCCTTGCACAGAAGATAAATGTACGAATAACGATTGCTTTAATGAAAGGATTAGGAATTGCATTTTTGGTGTTGAAGGCGGCAGTGTTGGGATTCCTGCTTTTGAAGAGCAAGCTGAAAATGAATTAACCAAGGATAAAGTTGAACCTGGAAGCGTGGAAAAGATCTCATTATTCCAAAAGATTGTAAATTTCTTTAAGAAGATATTTCGTAGTGATAGTTAAATTTAAAAAAGACCAATTGCTCGTGCATTCTTATGGGCTCGTAGCTCAGCCTGGGGGAGCACTAGACTGAAGATCTCAGAGCTGAAATCTAGGTGAGGGATACATCAACGTTTGTATCTCCCTAAATCGTGAGTTCAAATCTCACCGAGCCCACATT
>JBBSXW010000056.1:0-10600 GCA_038045665.1 Nanobdellota archaeon
ACGCTTCTATACACTCCAATTCTGCTTTTCTAGAGTGAACGATCAATGGCTTTTTTATTTTTTCACTTAAAGAAATTATTTTTTGGAAGATTTTTTGTTGTTTTTCGATTTGGTGATTTGGTATTGACTTGTCGAGGCCTACTTCTGAAATAGCTACGATATTATCTTTGTTTTTTCTTATGAATTCAATTTCTTCGTTCGGATCAAATTTTTCAGGCATTTCCCCCGAGTAGCTTGAATCTCTAGATATCCCAATTGCGTCAAATGGGAATATACCTAAGGCAGCCTTTACAATATCATTATACTTTTTAGAAATTTCTAGGACTTTTCTGTTAGAGTCTTTATTGACACCGCAGCTGACAGCAATGATTTTATTTTTTCTGCAATTTTCTATAACTTTATCTAAATCTTGCAGGTAGGCTTGATGGTCCAGATGACAATGGACATCTACGTACATTTTAATGTACCATTAAGTAAATAGCTTGGTAATAAATGTTACTAATTTAGTCAACCAAGGAATGAAGTTAATGACTATTAAAAACAAAACGAAATACATCGCAAACATCCATACCTTTTTTGCTTTATTTTCATTTTTAAAAATTTTTAAAGCAACGACATAGAACATTCTGCCGCCGTCAATCGGTCCCAATGGGAGGAGATTGAATAATCCAACGCCGACATTGATAAAAAATAGCCACATGAACAAAAGCGAAACCCACGTGAAAGATGTTCCGACAAACTCGCTCACGTTTTCTTTTGTTTTTGTTTTTTGTGTGAGGCCCTGTATTCCAATGAAACCCCGGCTAGAATTGTTTGGGTCGGTTGTTGTTATGACTGTAAATGCTCCTTGATCAGTCATAAGAGCTATTTTTTGGTTTGGTTTAATGTTTTGAGTTGTGTTTATAAATTCAAGTAAGTTTAATGTTTGAACTCCGTTTACAGATTTAATGACAAATGGAGTTTTTAAGCCTGACTTCTCTGCAGGATAATCCGGAATGAACCCTGAAATAGTAATGCCGTCATATTCAAAGATTGATTGTGAGAATGGAGCTAGTATAAATAATGAGAACAAGACAATTAACAGCGCGAAAATAAAATTTGCAAATGGTCCTGCTGCGAAGAGGCTGAGTTGCGCTTTTTGGGGCGATTTTGCCACTTGTTTTTCGTCTGGCTCTACGAACGCGAGCAATATTGGTCCTAAGAATCCGAAACCAGAACTTTTTACATTTAAGTTATATGCTCTTGCCAAGATGCCGTGAGAGAACTCATGAACTATCGCCAATAAGAAGATGGATATTATCCAATGCCAAAAAGACAATGTTGGTAGGCCAGGTATTTTCACTCCTGGCAAGACTGGTGCTACAGATGGCTGTGCATCTTCAACCAAGAACAAAGAGAAAGATGATTTAATTAATATGAAAAAAATAAAAGCCATACCTAAAAATCCCAAGGCAACACCAATGTGACCAAGTATTTTTATCGGCATGGCCATCAACAAGCCAATGGTGAGAAATATGCCTCCAATGCCGATTAAGTAGGTTTTTGAAAAAGAAATTCCGATGAAGATTATGATTATACTTACAATAGAGATAAATGTTCCGAATAAAATAACTGGTTTTGTGTCTTTTTTGGCTAACTTGTTCATTAATGAGATTCCAATTTTTGTTTTAAAAAGTGCAAGAATTCCGTGGACCTCCCATCTTTTTCTAGTTTTAAAAAAGATAATTAAAATTAGGCCATAGAATATTAATGCAAATATAAGGTCAAAATTCACCATCTTTTTTATTTAACTAGCGGCTGCCTTTTGGTAGCTCTTTTTTATGGCCCTGAATGCTTTCTTGCCACATTTCCTGCATCTTACTTTTTTAAGTATGATTTTTTGCGGGGTCGTTCTTATTTTGGTTTTGCAACTTCTACAAACAAACACGTTTTGAAATAATCTTGTTGTTGCTTCAGGGAACTTTGACATTTTATCCCTTTACCTCCTTCATAACTTTTTCATTTAAGATAATCCAGTAAGAGACTTGTTTGCCTTCTTGAGCACTCTCTTTCAGTTCTGATGGAATCTTTAAGTCAAATGTTTCATAATTTTCAATATCCATTACATTTGCAGTATCATCATTTATTGAAAGTATTTGAGCAGTCCTTTTTATTATAATGGGTGATTCAAGCTTTTCATGGCCAGGAACAACGATTATTTTTTTAGAACCGTCAATCATTGAAATCGCTTCTATCCTGCATTTTGCATGGCCATGTTTGCCAGGTTTTGAGGTTTGAACATCTTTAACTGTGCATGCAATACCACCGATAATAATAGAAGTTCCTTTTTTTGCGCTTGTAGCTTGTATCCTCTTTACTTCACTCATAAAGATGAGTTAAAAAAAGCGTTTATAATATTTTGGGTGCTATTGCTTTGTTTTAGCTTCAACTTCTTTTTTTGGTTTCGGTATTTGGGCAGGTTTTTTTGGTGCTATTTCTTTTAGGGCTTTTTCCAAATAGGTTAATTTTAGATTTATATCAAATAGCTCTTTACTTAGATTACCAATGGCTGTCCATAACTGAGCAACTGCAGGGTTGTTTGATTGATTATAGGCATTCTTATGCTTTACAGACTCTGCTATCTGTCTTTCAAGATGCGATTTTATTATTGGATCTACGCTATCTTTCCATGTCATTTTACTACTCGGAGTAGGGCATGTTATATAAATGTTTCCATTGTATAGTGGATACAGTACCTTTTTAATGGACGCCTCCGGCTTTTCTAAGATGGTCTTAAAAAAGGGAGATTTTATTGAAATAGAATATGTTGGATATGATAAGGAATCTGGAAAGATATTTGATTTAACTTCTGCTGATGTAGCAAAGAAAGAGGGTATTTTAGACCCTAAAGCCAGCTATGGTCCGATTATTTTGTGCATCGGAGAAAGATTTGTTGTTAAGGGACTCGATGAATTTTTACCAGGAAAGGAGGAAGGTAATGAGTATGATGTTGAAATACCGCCCGAGCAAGGTTTTGGGAAGAGGGATAGTAAGCTAATGAAGCTTGTTTCTGTCGAGATATTCAGAAAAGAGAATATTAGACCTTTTCCAGAGCTTAGGGTTAATGTTGATGGGTTGCTTGGGGTAGTAAGAAGCGTTTCTGGCGGCAGAATTATTGTTGATTTTAACCATCCTCTTGCAGGTCATCATTTATTGTATAAGATTAAGATTATAAAGACTATAAAGGAAAAACAAAAGCAGTTAGAGTGGGTATTAAGTAGGTTTTCAGACAAATTAAAAGTGGTCATCAAGGGGGGCAAGGCAGAGATTCGTGGGGAAGTCTCTGATGATTTAAAAAAAGCTTTAAGCGAATATATAAAGAAACTTATAGTCGGGATTAAGGAGGTTAATTTTACTAATACACCAACTGAAAGATAATTAAGTTTAAATATTAATAATGGTTATTTCTGTTTATGGATTCTACGGAGAAGCAAGCATATTATGGTGCAGGAAATCAGAGCAAAATCTCTATAGATGAAGAACTAGAGCAAATTCTTGCGAGACAGAAAGCAAAAATTAAAGTTGTTGGTACTGGCGGCGGCGGGAATAACACTATTAATAGGATAACTGAAGTTGGAATTGTTGGTGCCGAGACAATTGCCATCAATACTGATGCACAAGATTTGTTGTATTGCAATGCTGATTCAAAAATTTTGATTGGAAGGGAGTTGACTGGCGGTTTAGGTGCTGGTTCTATGCCTCAGGTAGGAGAAGAGGCTGCCAGAGAAAGTGAGCACGAGATCAAAGCCAAATTGCAAGGAGCTGATATGGTTTTTATTACTGTTGGTCTCGGTGGTGGAACTGGAACAGGGTCTGCGCCTATCATAGCAGAAGTCGCCAAGAAGGTTGGTGCTTTGGTAGTTGCAATAGTTACAATACCATTTGAGATGGAGGGAAAGAGAAGGTTTGAAAATGCAATGCTTGGTTTAGAAAAATTGGAGAACCATGTTGATACTTTAATTATGATTCCTAATGATAAATTACTAGAGCTTGCTCCAGATTTACCTTTGCAAACTGCATTTAAGATTGCTGATGAAATATTGACGAATGCTGTTAAGGGTATTGCAGAGTTAGTTACCAAAGCAGGACTAGTTAATTTAGATTTTGCAGATATTAAGACAGTTATGGGCAAGGGTGGAGTTGCTCTAATTGGCGTAGGTGAAAGTGATAGCGATAATAGAGCTGTTGAAGCTGTTTTGAAGGCTGTGAACAATCCTTTGCTTGATGTTGATATATCTGGAGCTAACGGAGCGCTGATAAATGTTGCTGGCGGATCTGATATGACTTTAGGTGAGGCAAGGAAAGTTGTTGAAACTGTTAGCGTTAAACTTGCTGACGATGCTAGAATAATCTGGGGCGCACAGATTTCTGAGGATCTCGCCAATACAATAAAAGTAATGTTGATAGTTACAGGTGTAAATTCGCCTCAAATATTCGGACCTAGAAGCAAGATGGCTGCTAAAGAAAGCCAGAGAATTGAGAAAGAGTTGGGAATTGAATTTATTAAGTGATTTTTAGATATTTTGCGACACGTTGACTTTGTTTTCTAAGGCACTTTCTCCAGTTTGATAGCCGTGAGTAGGTAGTATTTGTGCTACGTAATCTTTTAGAAACTTTAAAGGGTCACTTGTTAAGATTCTTTCATATATTGCGCTTGTTTCTTGTGGTGTGAGGGAAGTGTTACCGTTTAGTTTGCCATGCAATATAGCGCTTTTGATGCCTAGATCTTTAGCAAGACTTGAAATTGAAATATTCCTGTCTTCAAGCGCGCTTTTAATTAGATTGATCTGAGCAGGGCTGAACCACACTCTTTCTGTACCATCTTTGTATGTGACTTTTGGGCTTGGCATTTTGATTTCTCCAAAGGCGGTATTCGAGAGAATATGCACGTATAAAAACCTTTATAAAATTATTTCTCTGCGTTTACTTGATGTTCACCAAGTTAAAAAGCTTTATAAAAGAATCTGTAAGGGTATTTATGATAACTAAGAAACCCACTAAGAAGGAGTTTAGCGTTATAGTTAAAGTAAGTTCTATTGGTATAGTTGTCATAGGGATAGTGGGCTTTATTATTGCTATTGTGGTGGAGTTGTTATGATATTTGCAATTAGAACGACTGCGAATAGGGAAGATCAAGTAGTTGATTTTATATCTTCCAATGCCCAGAAGAAAAAACTAAATGTTTACTCTATAATAAGACCGCACGGTCTTAGAGGATATATATTTGTTGAGGCTGATTCGAGACAAACTGCCGAGGAGTCATTTCATGGCGTTCCTTATGCAAAAGGATTGCTGCCAAGCAAGGTTGACTATGCTGAGATAGAGAAGATGCTTGATCAAATTAAGACGCAAGTTAATATACAAAAAAACGATGTTGTTGAGATTATTTCTGGTCCTTTCAATAGAGAAAAGGCGCGGGTAAATAGGATCAATCAACAGAAAGAAGAAGTTGTTGTTGAACTACTTGAAGCTGCTGTTCCTATTCCAATTACGGTTAAATTAGATTCAGTTAAGGTTATAAGAAGAGAAGAAGAGGAAGAAAATAAAGAGTAAAATGGCGATCGAAACGATTCAATTAATGGTGGAAGGCGGAAAAGCAGTTCCTGGTCCTGCTATTGCTCAGAAATTAGGTCCTATTGGAATAAATATAGGGGAAGTTATGAATAAAGTTAATGAGAAAACTGCTGATTTTAAAGGGATGCAAGTTCCTGTAAAGGTTAAAATAGACACCGAGGCAAAGAAAGTTGATGATATTGAAGTTGGTACGCCGCCAACAACGCAGTTAATCAAGAAAGAACTTGGTCTGGAAAAAGGCTCCGGCCAACCAGATAAGGAAAAAATAGCTAATATTTCAATCGAGGAGTGCATTAAGATTGCTAAAATGAAAATTGGAAATATGTATACTTTTGACTTGAAAAAAGCTGTCAAAAGCGTTGCTGGCACATGCAATTCTATGGGTATTTTAGTGGAAGGAAAGAGCTCTGATGTTGTTGCCAAAGAAATTGATTCTGGACTATATGATAATGAGATAAGCAATGGAAAAATAGAACCAACAAAAGAGAAATTGGATATTTTGAAAAAACAGCTAGAGGAAGTAAAAGAATTCTTGCTTAAAGAAGCTGCTAAGTTGAAAGCTGCAGAACAGGAAGTTCCTAAGGAAGCTGCACAAGTAACTACGGAAGAGAAGAAGGAAGAGGTCAAAGAAGGAGAAAAGGTTGAAGAGAAGAAAGAGACCAAAGGAAAGAAAGAAGATAGGAAAGAGGAAAAGAAGAAAAAATAATTCTATTATGTTGATGCGATTAGCAAACTTTATTAATGTTACATAGTCTTTCATAGATTATCGGGGCTGTAGTCTAGTCTGGTTTAGGATTCGAGGTTTGGGACCTTATGCAGAATACCTTGCGACCCAGGTTCAAATCCTGGCAGCCCCAATTTATTCAAAAACTTTAAAAACAGTTTAATCGGCAATAATACCATGGGATCAAAAACAGGTTCTGCTGGAAGATTTGGAGTTAGGTATGGGAAGACTATCAGGACAAAACTTTTGCGGGTTGAAAAAATACAAAGAAAGAAACAGGTTTGTCCTTATTGCAAAAAACCGAATGCTAAGAGAATTGCCACTGGAATATTCCAATGCAATAAATGCGAGAGTAAATTTACTGGAAAAGCATACTATGTTTAAATTTATGATGAAAAATGGTTAAATACAAATGTTTTCATTGTGGTAATGTTATAAAAGCTGAGTATGTTAAGAAGAAGATTAGATGCCCACATTGCGGTTCTAAGATTATTTACAAATCTAGGACTACTAGTACAAAGATAAAAGCTGTTTAAAATAAAATGAATGAAAAATTAGAAGAGCAAGTGGAAGAATTGCAGGTTTTGGAGCATAATCTTCAGCAATTAATCATGCAAAAACAGGTACTGCAGTCCCAATTAATTGAAATAGATAATGCTTTAAGCGAAATTAATAAAAACCCCAAGCAGATTTTTAAGGTTACCGGTCCTGTTATGATTGAGAGTCCTAATGACCTAATTAAAAAGGAGTTAGAATCAAAGAAAGAACTGATAGATGTAAAGCTTAAAAATATAAACAAACAAGAAGACAAGCTAAGACAAAAAGCAAAAGAAACTCAAACAGAGGTTTTGAGCAAGATGCAGAAAAATGGGTGAAGAAAAAATTGTCAACATCGTACAAACGCTTGTGATGATTGAGTGCGATGAATCAGTTCCTAGGAATGTAAGAACAAGGGTAAGGAATGCTATTTCTGCTTTAGAAGAAAATGGGGCGGTGGTTGATGTCAAGATAGATAAAGCTTTAGAGGAGCTAAGCGAAATAGATAACGATCCCAATTTATCTTCTTATACGAGAACCCAGATATGGAATGTTGTATCTGCTTTAGAATGCAAGTAGGGTTCAAATATGGCTAAAAAAAGGGGCCAATAGTTTGTTTTGATTTGCAGACACCTAACTAAGAAAGGTGCAATACAGACTATAGAAATATTTATATAGATGTCCAAGTATGAGGTATTAACTTTGATGTGAGAACTCAAAAATGGGAACATTTTCAAACTTTAAGAATAGGTTGCTAGGGATTTCTAAAAATGATTATTCTGAGGAGTTTGATGATGATTATATTGAAATAGATACCAAAAGAGATGTTGGTAAAAGATCTAAAATCGTTGTTAAGCCATTTATTATTGGCGACTTTCCAGACGTTAAGCCTGCTTTGGATGCATTAAGAGAAGGCTATACTATAGCTTTGATCAATATTAAGCCTATAAAAGATAGGGATATTGTAGAATTGAAAAGGGTTGTTAACAAATTGAAAAAAACATGTGATGCTATTGAGGGGGATATTGCAGGATTTGGCGAGGATTGGATCGTTGTTACTCCTGGATTTGCCCATGTTTACAGGACAACTGAAACTGCTGAAGTTAAAGAATAAACACAATATTTTTAAAATTGATTTCTTTAGTTTAAGACATGGATAAATTAGAAGGCAACAAACATGATTTTTGTTTTAACCTTAACTGTTTGTTTCATCTGATTCTATATTTAACAATCCCCCTGAAGGTTTCAATGTTGTTATAGCATTTTTCAGAAGTTCCATTCCAAGAAGCATAAAGTCGGAATGTGATCCAATTACACCAACTCGTCTTTTTTTATTAAGCCATTCAATTTCAGCAGAAAACATTTCAGCAGCTACAATAGATCCGTCAGCCATGGCGTATTCTGTAAACCCAATTCTCTTAAGATTAAGGGCATGAATTTTTCTTAAAGGCAGCAGTAGGGCACCATTGAAGCCTGTATCTATTAAAGGTTCAATTTGTTTGGAATTTATATTTATTGTTATAAAAGGCAAACCCAAGAGATAATGTCCCTTCATGATTAAAAAGCTCCAACTACAAACGGGTATTTTGTGCCAATACGTTTAAAAAAGAACTCTTTTCCAGGATGTTTTTTTATACCTTTTTCATATGCTTCTAAGGCGTCATTACCGATAAAATAATCCTCACTATCAGTATCTATTGCCACTATTTTTCCTTCTTCGCTTTTTAGTTTATCTTTGATTTTTAGATAAATTTCTTCTACTTTGTTTTTATTTATCATAACTATGTAAATTGGCTTTTTCTCTTATAAATCTTTCGTAGGTGTCAGTTTCTACGTAACTAAGAAATAATTGATTGATTTAACAGTAAGTATTTTGGATAAATTTATGATTTTAAAATAAAAAACACAATATTTTTAAAATTGATTTCTTTAATGTGCTTAAACTATTCATGAACGATGCTCTTTGTGAGATCTATTTGCTCTTTACAGTTCTCCATAAGTTCATTAATTTTCTTTTTATCAAAAGTAATATCTGTACCATAGGTGAGATCCTCTCCCATTTCAATAACACTCTCTTTCGTTTCTTCACTTGTATCTGCCTCTTTCGTTTCTTCATATTTGAACATGTCAATAAACTTTGAATCAATATCTATTTTATTTTTCTCTTTTAAATATTCAATTAGCGCGATAGTACAGGTTTGATTTCCCGATTCATAACCAAACTTTGCAGCAATTGCAAGAAAACAGTGATACATTGAATAAAAAACCGTGGTAATACTTATATCTGTAAAATCTCCTTTCATCAGATATTCGCTGACTTTTAAGTTATGTTCCGCCTTTTTAATGTGCTCTTTAGCCCCATCATTATCTGATTTTATCTTTAAGAGGCCCCGGTGCTTAGGTTTCTTACCTAGCCCTTTGCACTCTTCAATTTCTTTTTCTGCTTTTTTCAAGCACCAGTCAATATGTTTAGAGGCTTGTGACATTTTTTATTATTTCTACGTATTTATATTCGCCATATAAGATAATTGCATTTTTAATTATGTCTATTATGGCCTTTTTCTTTTGTTTTATATTATTTAAAAAATCATTTACTGTAAGTTCAATTGAATGAATTCTTTTTGGTAAGATTTTTTGCTTTTCTTTTATAATTTTGCTTATTTCCCCATATTCAGATTTTTTTATGACCATCATAATATCAATATCATTTGCTTTGGAGTAATTCTTTATTACTGATCCATAAAGCAAAATAATTCGATCTTTCTTGAATAATTCCTTAAATTCTTCTTTCCATTTCTTGAATTTATTGGCTTCGTCAGCAAGAAGAAAAGCAATAAGTTTTTTTATATAATCATCATTTAATCTCAGTTTATATATCGTTGCTTTACCAATTTGTTTGTCTATTAGTATATTCTTCTTAAGAAGTTTCTTTAGCATTTTCATAGCACCGACACGACTTATACCTAGGGTTTTACTAATATAATTCGCGTTGTAATAACTAGTAAAATCTTTAAACAACAAAAGCAAAGCTTCTTTTTCTTTTTGGGTTAAAACCATTGTGTAAACCGATAGTTACTATATGTTAACTAACGGTTACTATATAAATATTTCGGTTTTTGGTATAATCTGAAGACGGGGTTTGCGCGGATAATGATAAAGTGAGAACTTAAAGCGGAGAATTCTAAACACAATATTTTTAAAATTGATTTCTTTAGTTTAAGACATGGATAAATTAGAAAAACAGCCTTGTCCACTCTGCCATAAAAAAACGCTTACTTTAATGGAGGATGTGACTGAAGTTCCTTATTTTGGGAAAGCTTACTTGTTTTCTATGAACTGTGAGAGCTGCGGATATAATATGTCTGATGTTGAAGCTGAAGTAGAAAAAGATCCTGCTAGATATACTTTTGAAATTAGCTCTGATAAAGATATGAATGTAAGGATAGTTAAATCTTCCAATGCGATTGTAAAATTTCCTCAATTGAAGATGGCTATGGAGCCTGGTCCAAGTTCAATTGGGTTTATTACTAATATTGAAGGACTGCTAGATAGATTTAAGAAAATAATTGAAGAAGAAAGGAATAATAGTGATGAAGATGAAGATGTGAAGAGAAATGCTAAAAATTTATTGAGGAAGATTTGGAAGATAAACTTGGGAGATTTGAAAACTAAATTGATTATAGAAGATAAAACAGGGAATTCTGCTATTATCTCTGAGAAGGCTAA
>JBBSXW010000057.1:0-1501 GCA_038045665.1 Nanobdellota archaeon
TCATATCAAGGATTATTAGTATATAAAGCTAATTTTGATTATTAAGGATACCTTACGGGCCTGCTAGGATTTGAACCTAGGTCTGAGGGTCTCTTTGAAAATTCTCCGAAGCCCTCCATTCTATCCAGACTAAACTACAGGCCCTGAGAAAAGGTTACAATACGGACTTTATTAAAGTTACTCAATAGGCCTTGTTACAGTAACGTTTTTTACTAGAACCTCTGGTGTTGTCGTCGGGGTGTTTGTTTCCCACGAAATAATCTGTGATGGATTGTTGCCAATTGCGTAAATATTGTTTAGGATGTTTGGCAATGAGGTTGAGATTCTGATTCCCTTTATCGGGTGTTTAATTTTTCCATTCTCTATTAAGAATATCCCGTCTCTAGGTATTGTGGAAAATTCACCTGTTGAATAATCTTTGAATCTTGTGTACCATACATTTGTTATAATTAATCCTTTTTTTATTTCTTTTATCATTTCTTCTGCTTTCCAGCTAGATTTTTGAAGAATAAGGTTAAATGCTTCTGGTGCGATTATACCTGCGTTTGCTGTATTTTTTGTTTTGTACCTGAGAGAAGTTGAAGTGTTATGCAAGTATGTTTTTAATATACCATTTTCTATTAAGGTTGTTTTTTGTGATGGGTGGCCTTCAGCATCAAACTTATTGCTTCCTATTCCGTTTGGGATTGTCGGATCATCCAAGAATGTAACTTCTTTTGAGGCTATTTTTTTGTTTAATTTGTTTTTTAAAAAAGATAGTCCTGCTTCAACTGAGAATACTGATGATGCTTCCCCTACGAGAGACAGTAAATTAGCAAATGCAAGGGGTCGGAATATAATATCATAGGTTCCTGGGGGGCCTGGCTTAGGGTTTTGGGATGAATCAGCTATAATTGCTGCTTCTTTTGCTGGCTCTAGGTATTTAAATTTTGATAAAACCCTTGAAGTTGAAGTTAGGTGGCCAGAAGCGAATTTGTTTTTTAATGCTCTTATTGAGAGATGGATACTTGTTGCTTTAGCTTGAGCTTCTACATCCGAAGAAGTTGTTAATAGTATGGACATTGTTGACGATTCTAATATCCCTGAGGTTCTGTTTGCATTGTTTTTTATTGCTTCTGATATAGAATCTTCTACAATTTTTACTTTATTTATTTGAGCGATTCTTTTGTCGTATGTGTCTTTTATTTCTTTATATTTAAATGGACCCTTGGCTATGTCTATAAAATCTTTATTCTGCTTAGACAGTTTAGCTATTTTAATTAAGTTGTTTACAGTTGAGCTTATTGTTTTTTTATCAAATTGTTTTAAAGACGTTGACGCCAATTTGTTTTTTACTGCTATAAACATAGATAAATCACTTGAGGACCAATTCGTTACTATGCTTATTCTGTTATTGGAGAATTTTATTTGATCTGAAGCGTTTTCCTTTGTTGCGATAATTACATGGGTGGCTCCTTTTTTAAGGAGTTCTTTTTTTATTTTGTTTGCGAGAGTTTTCATT
>JBBSXW010000058.1:0-2410 GCA_038045665.1 Nanobdellota archaeon
GTTTATGATAAATATGAAAATTGTGATTGATAAAGAGGGCAATAAATATCTATGGGAAAAAGGAGATTTGCATACTTCCTTAGGGATGATTAAAGAGGGAAACATTAAGAATGGTATGGTTAAGAGCAATTTAGGAAATGCATTTTTAGTTTTTGATGCTGGCTTTGCTGATAAAATTGAGAAGGTAAAAAGAGGCCCTGCTATTATGCTAAAAAAAGATATTGGGGAAATAATCGCTTATAGTGGGATTAATTCTAAGAGCAGGATTGTTGATGCTGGTTCTGGCACTGGGGTGCTTGCTGCTTTTTTAGGGAATATTAGCAAGAATGTTGTTAGCTATGAGAAAAATAAAGAGTTTTTCAAATTGGCTAAGAAGAATTTAGAGTTTTTAGATGTGAAGGTTAAATTAAAGAATAAAGATATTTTTAACGGGGTTGATGAGAAGAATCTAGATTTAATTACTTTGGATTTATTGGAGCCTTGGAACGTTTTTAAACATGCCAGGAAGAGCTTGAAATCTGGTGGTTTTTTGATTTGTTATTTGACAAATATTAATCAGCTTATTGAGTGTGCTAAGAATTTAGAGGGATTTTATTTAGAGAGAGTTCTGGAGAATATTGAAAGAGAATGGGTTGTGGATAAACTGATAGTAAGACCGAAACATCAAGGACTGATGCATACTGGGTTTTTGTTGTTTGCTAGAAAGATATAGGCTAAGTAATTTTAATTGAGAGAAAAACTATTGAGATAATTCTTTTCTTATCAATTGCTCAACTTTTGAACTCATTTTTATAGCATTTTTTCTACAATATTCTCTGAATTTTATCATTGTGTCTGCGTCTATAGTAAAATTAATTCTTTTTTTATAGCTAAAATTAGGCAATTTGCCTGTTTTTTCATATTCAACTAATGCTTCGAAATATTCTGGATTTCTTTTTATTATCTCTATTGCTTTTTTTGCTACTTTATCTAATGGCATCTTTTATTATTCTCCTTATTTTGACTATATTGCTAATGTTTTTCTTTAAAATTTCTATTATTGACAGGTCTATCTTTTTAGGATCGTAAGCTAATTTATGAATTTCAATCAGTGAGGCTATTAGTGCTGCGACAGTTCTTTTATTTCCTTCTTCAAAGGCGTGGTCTATTAGAATTGCTCTCGTTACAAATGAAAGCTGTTTAATCCAGTCTTTTGTGCTTTTCGATTGGGATATTGCAAATTCTAAACTGCCTTTATTCACAATCTTGCCGTTACTGAACTGTTTGTTTATTTCTATTAAGCCTTCGATATTTATCATTAATTATACTTATAAGTGTGTATATTTATAAATGTTTCTGTTTGATGATTTTACCGATTAGTAATAAAAAATAGAAAGGCTTAAAAATAGAGAATTCTTTGCTGTGTTAGATAACCAAGCTGCTTATTCTTAGTTACCTAACTTAAAATATTAAGAAATTTGCACTTAAAAAACTTTCGATTTGTGTAAATTTAAGGAGAAAATAGAATGAAAGAGAAAAAATATGTTGTAGACACATCTGCCATAATTGAAAAGGCAGTAACTGAACTGATAAAGAAGAAAGAAATAAGCGGAGCTATATTAATCCCGAATGCAGTTATTGCTGAATTGGAAAATCAGGCAAATAGGGGGCTTGAGATTGGTTTTATTGGCCTGGAGGAAATTCAAGAAATAAGAAACAGCAAGAAAGTCAAGATCGGGTTTGTTGGCGATAGGCCGAATGAACTGCAAATTAAACTTGCTAAATCTGGCGAGATTGATGCCTTGATAAGGGAAATTGCATTCAGGGAAAATGCTATTTTGATTACTGGAGATTTGGTGCAGGCAGAATCTGGAAGAGCTTACGGATTAGAGGTTATACATTTAGAAAGAAAAGAACCAAAAGAAAAATTAGAATTTGAAAAATATTTTGATGATACAACCATGAGCGTTCATTTAAAAGAGGATTCTTATCCGCATGCAAAAAAAGGCTTGCCTGGTGAATGGAAGCTTGTTCAAGTTGGAGATGAAAAGCTTACTAAAGAAACAATTGAAGGAATGACTAAGGAAGTAATTGAGAAGAGCAGAATTGATCCTAAAACTTTTGTTGAGATTTCGAGGAGAGGGAGTACAATAGTTCAAAGCCATAATTATCGAGTTGTTATTGTAAAGCCTCCTGTAAGTGATGGCTGGGAGATGACTATTGTAAGACCTTTGAAGAAATTAAGTTTGAACGAGTATGAATTATCTGAAAAATTATTTGAGAGGATGAAAGATACTGCTAAAGGAGTAGTTATAGCTGGAGAACCAGGATCAGGCAAATCAACCATATCAAGCGCATTTGCTGAATTTTATTTGAAGCAAAGGAAGGTTGTAAAAACTATTGAAAGCCCAAGGGATTTGCAGTTGGATGA
>JBBSXW010000059.1:0-9012 GCA_038045665.1 Nanobdellota archaeon
AGAATTTTCCTCAGGGAGTAACTTTGATTAGTTACCTTTGTTTTTGCCATTATTGAATATATAATACAAGGAATTTATAGGTTTTTCGTTTCTTATGTATTTATTTATGTAGTTTAATGCTCTCGTGGGGGCATTATCCTTAGGACTAACTTAGCCACGTAAATAGAAATATATATAAACTATAGTTATTCTATAGAGATGTGGTAACCACGATTCAACTTAATGAAAATGTAAAAAACGCTCTCGATAGACTAAAGTCTAACAAAGAGACTTATGAAGAAGTTATTATAAATTTAATGAAAATTGCAGAAAAACATAAACGAGAGCAAGAACAATTGCTTATTGAAGGTTGTAAGCTCATGGCCGAAGAGAGTTTAAAGATAACAAAGGAGTTTGAAGCCATTGAAAATCTTGATGATTGGAAATGGTAGTAAATGATAATTAAAAGAGGAGATATTTTTTTAGCCAATCTGGAACCGACAAAAGGAAGTGAGCAAGGCGGAATACGGCCGGTTTTAATCATTCAAAACGATATTTCAAACAAACACTCTCCAGTTACTATTATCTCGGCGATTACATCCAAGATATTTGATAAGGAATATTCAACTAATATTTTTATCTCGAAAGAAGATTCAGGTTTAGACAAAGATTCAACAATTATGTTAAATCAGGTTAGAACAATTGATAATTCTCGTCTCATTAAAAAAATAGGTTTGCTCGACAATTTTACTATGAACAAGGTTGACAGAGCTATCAAAGTAGGCCTTGCTCTCGATTAATTTTTAAATCACATAGCAAAATTTCAGTAAGTTAATCATTAGGATTAACTAATCGTGGGGGCGTTTAACCCAAGGTTTAACTTTCTTACACCATTGTATATATTAACATATCAAAAATAAAAACAATTGTTTTTATATAAAAACATAATGTTTATAAAGTTAAAAAACAATAACATTGGTATGCAAGAATTAAAATTTATAAAATTTGCAGAATTTTTTTTAGCTAATCCATATAAAGAGGTTTATCTTAGGGAGCTAGCTAGAACATTAAAGATTAGCCCCTTCGCAACAAAGAAATATGCTGATATTCTAGTGAAGGAGGGTTTAATTTTAGAAGAAAAAAGAGCCAATTTAAGATACTTAAAGGCAAATGTTGCTAATCTTTTTTATAAGCATCTAAAAATATCCTGCAACATCAGGCAATTGCTAAAATCAGGCTTAGTGGAATTTCTAAAGAGCAATCTTGCAAATGTAACTTCAATTATTTTATTCGGTTCTCTTGCCAAAGGGGAAGATAGTAAGGAAAGTGATATTGATATTCTTATCATAGGGAAGCAAAAGCCTTTAAGTTTAAACAAATTTGAAAATAAATTAAACAAAGAAACCACACTCCATTTTTTTAGCTGGAGCGAGTGGAACGACAAGGCCAAAGAAGACCATCCTTTCTATTATGAGATAATAACCCACGGCGTCCCGTTATACGGAGAACTGCCTTTAACAAAATGGAAATAAGAAATACTGAAGATTGTTTTAGATTTAGATTATTAAGAAAAATTAAGCCAGATAAAACCAAGTCACAAAAATCATTAGAGATTGCAGAAAGCAGGTTTAAAAGGGCAAAAGAAGCATTAAGACTGAATGTATTTGACTTTGTTATCCTAGAAGCTTATATGTCTATGTTTCATGCAGCAAGGGCCCTGCTATATAAAGACGGAATACAAGAAAAAAGTCATTATGCTATTTCGGTTTACCTCAAAGAAAAATACTCAAACAAAATTCCTTTACCAGTAATAAATTTTTTAGAGATTCATAGAACCGAGAGGCATGAAGCCATGTATGGTTTAGAATACCAGCCGGTGGAAAAAGACGCTGAATTAGCTTTGCAAGATGCAGAAATTTTCATTAATGAAATCAAAAAGATCCTCTCGTAGTTTCTCTCAAGGAAAACGTCGTTAAGTTACCCCTTAGGATTAAATCTTCTACATAAACAGAGTAACTCGAAGATGTTTTTGTTCAGTTTTCTAATGGTGCGTTGAACTAACGAAAAATTTATAAGTAAGGAAATTCTTACTCCTTTATGGAAACTAAAATAATAAAGGTAACAGATAAGGGACAAATTTCTTTACCGGTTGTAATAAGAGATTCTCTAAAGATTAAGCAAGGCGATGAATTATTTATCACAAAAAATGATGACACGATTATACTAAAAAAAGTAAAAAGAGAAGATTTTAGTTATTTGCTAAAACATTCCGAAAGAGTAGCAAAGAAACTCTGGGATAATAAAGAAGATGAGGTTTGGGATAATGTATAAACAAGGAGAGATTGTTATCGTTCCGTTTCCTTTCTCTGATTTAAGCAGCGTAAAACAAAGACCTGTCTTAATATTATCAAAAAATACTGATAATGAAACTGCCGAAGACGTTATAACTTGTGGCGTAACTTCAAACATTAAAGATTCAAAGTATTCTGTTTTGTTTGAAAATAAAAATTTAATTGAAGGAGAAATTCCTAAACCAAGCAGAGTGAAAGTTGATAAACTGTTTACTATAAGTCAAAACATTATTAAGAAAAAAGTAGGAAGGATCAATAAAGAAACTTTTGAAAAGGTTAAGTCAGAATTTATAAGATTGATTTAATTAGAATAAAGATAATTCACTTTCATTTCCTATTTCTTTATGGCTCGGGAAAAAGTTGGAGATTTAATCCTTAATGTTAACTAATCGTGGGAACATTTAACCTAAGGTTAATAATCTCCAACTCTTTTCTCGTTTTACCTCGGAAACAGATTTACTGGTTTTTTCATGGAGAATAGTAATACACCCCTAAAAAGAGGGAGTATATATAACAACAGACTTTAATTAAAAGATTGCAGTTATAACCACAAGCTTTAATACCCATCATAAGTTAGTAATTCTACCCCGGCGGCAGGCAATAAATATCTTATAATGCATAAATTTAGATACCCTTGTGCATCATAAACTGTATGGTTAAAGAGATATATCATCTTTTAAAGAATCGTGGGGGCACCTTTACTCTTATCGTCGATAAAACAAGTTTTAGGTTTAGGGAGCGCACTTAACTGCCCATTTTTGCAGAGTTTAACTTACTTAAATTTAAATGGAAAGATTTATAAACATCTGGAATTTAATATTTCCATATGGAAACAAAATTAACCATCTTAGGGCAGTTTTTTGAAAACCCAAATAAAAGTTTTAGTATAAGGCAACTTTCTAGAATTTTAAAAATAAACCACACCACAATTAGGCAATACTTAAATAAAATGGTTAAAGAGGAAATCCTATCTTTAAAAAAAGAGGGGGTATACTCTTATTACAGCTTCATTTTATCCAAAAAAGCATTAAATCTTAAATTATACTATAATCTAGAGAAACTTAGAATCTCTCACTTTATCGAAGATTTAGAAAAAGCGTATAATTTACCAGTCATTGTTTTATTTGGAAGTTATGCTTCTGCTACGGATTCAATCGAAAGTGATCTTGATATTTGCCTCATATCAAATATAGAAAAAGAGTTTCCCGCAGAAAAATATGAAAAAATTTTAAATCGAAAGATAAGTTTACATAAATTCAATAAGACTTCTTTTGATAAGGCAAAAAAGTTAAATAAGGGTTTAATTAACAATATCTGTAATGGAATTGTTTTATCAGGAGAGCTGGAGGTTTTATGAATTTTGAAAGTAGTTTAAGGGAGGGGAAGGCAAAAAAGATTATTCCAAATAAGATTAGAGCCTTAAGTTTAATTAAATCATCAGCCCAGGCAATTGAAACAGCAAAAGCTATTTCTTTGAACGCAAATAGTGTAAAGACTATTTTAAGAGAGCTTTATGAAGGATTGAGGGAATATTGTGAAGCAATCGGTTATTTTAAAGGTTATAAATTTTTAGATCATGAATCTATAGGTTATTTTTTAAGGGGCATATTAAAAGAGCAGTCAATCTATGGGAAATTTGATAGGTATAGAAAGTTAAGAAATGGGATAAACTATTATGGAGAAGATATCGAAGTAGAAACTGTCAGAGAGGCAATTATAGAAATACCAAAAATAATTAAAGAATTAGAAAAACATCGACCTAATTTTTAACTCCCATGCAGAACTTAAGTGCAGCTTTGCTAGGCAGGGCAGTTAGCTTCACAGTACTGTTTATATTAGGCCTATTTTCTAATAAAACCAACATTTTTAAATCCAACATTACCTTATTTTATAGCATGCCAAAATATAAACGGGGGATTGGCCTGGGCGAGTATATTAAAAGTATAAAAGACATTCAGCTCCTTACTCATGATGAAGTCGTTGCAATAGCCAAAGCCAGAGACCAAGCAAAAAGAAGGCTTGAAACTATAGTGCAGGAAGATCCTTCTAATCAGCAAACAATTGCAGAAGCACATTCTCAATATATTTTTCATAGAAATAAATTAGTTGAACACAACTCAAGGTTAGTTCTTAAAGTTGCACACAAGTATAAATATTCAAATCTCCCTTTCAGCGACCTTGTTCAGGCAGGAAATCTTGGTCTAATCCGGGCAGCTGATAAGTATGATTGGGAAACAGGAAATAGATTTTCCACCTATGCAATGAGGTGGATAAAGCAAAATATACGAGAGGAAATAGCAAAGTTATTGCCCGAGGCATATGTCCCGCGCGATTTATATTTAATATCGCTTAAAAAAATTAAACAATCAGAAAACAGGCAAAACGGGAAAAATGGGCGCCTGGAATTGAAACTTATTGCAGAAGAGACAGGAATTCCAATTGAAATATTAGAGCCATTACGAAAGGCAGCAGAAAAACCAATCTCTTTATACACGCCAGCAGATAATAGAGACAAGCCATTGTATAGCTTCATACCATCGCAAAATACACCAACACAGGACACAATCGATACGAAAATTGATATCCATACCATCCTAGAAATAGCAATTAGAGAACTGGAAATTAAACTTAAGGACACGCGTCCTATCGATATAATTAAACTTCGCTTCGGTCTAACAACTGAAGAAGACGCAGAAAGAATCAATAATACTTATCAAAATAGGAAAATAGATGCTAAACCAGGAAAAACATATGTGCTGGAAGAAATTGGCAAGATTATGGGGTTTACTTGGCAAGCGGCGCAACAAAACGAAGCCAGAGCTTTAACCTTACTTGGGAGACGAAAACTTAAACATTCGACATAATAAAAAATTAATTTTAGTATTTATAACCCTATTTCTATTTCAAATCACCAATTAATTTATAATTATTTATCTAATCAAAAATTCTATGTCAAAAATTGCAGCACTACTAAAAATATTAATAATACTCTCGATTATCGCATTATTCATCTTTTTATTCCTAAAAAATCTAAATCCGACAGGGGCTGTAATCTTGGATATAAAAAGAAACAACTCCCTGTTCACAGAATTAACGCCAACAAATAGAATTACTCAAGTAAATAACATCACAGAATTATCAGGGGGTTTAGTTTACTTCAATTCAATTGTCCCAGAAAGAGCAAATGAAGCAATAGTAAGAGCATGGTTCAAAGATAATTTCCCGGAAGCATCAACGTTCAGCATTGGAGCAAGAGATAAAAAAGAATGGTCTTATCAATACATAAAGGTATTTGAAAAAACCTACAACAAGCCAATATTCACCAAAGAAACTCTCCCAGATGAATTTGAATTCGGATCTAAAGTTTACAACAAGGCAAATATCCCCCTAAAAAGGGAATTAGTATTAGAAATAGAAAACCAAGGCAGATCGATAATAAAAAACGCGTTAAGAGGCCAGCATCAGATCTACGCATATCTAACGCAGCCATTAGGATTAGAAGTTGAAAAAAAAGACATAAACTGGTACGAAAACGAAGACAGGTTAAAAATTAAACTACTAAAAGAAACTGACTTATTAGATTCAAAATTCATAGAAGATGACGGCATCACAAACACAGACAAATCATTGCAAAAACTACAAGAAACCAAATTTAATGCAGAAATATTAGAGCCAGGCCTCTATATAATAGAATTAGAAAATAACGGAGACATGATAATCCAAACAATTCTTATAAACACAAAAAAATTCGTTTTTCCTAAAATATTCTTAGCAGACAATAGGATCTATAGCACTAGGGATAAAAACATCTCTCTTTATTCTTATTTAATTGATGGAAAATTAAACCTAATAACCTATCATAAAGAAGGCCTCCAAAAAATAAAGATAGATAATCAAGAATTCAATTTCAACACAGAAGATGAAACGCTAACATTACAATTGGAGAAAGGCATTCACAAAATTGAATTAGCGCACGGAGATATAATTATTTCAGGATCCCAAGGAAGCTATTTCACGTTTGATGAAGAAAATTACTTCCATCCGTACAAATTTTACTTGACAAATGATCCTAAAGATGCAGATTACATAATCCTGGACAAGATTCCTAAAAACAATGTGCAGGAAGAAGATGGCTGGCTGAAAGCAGAGGCAATCTTTGACTTAAACGAATTATACATAAACGAAAACAGGGAATTAAGTTTTGTTTTCAACACTCCGCACCTGAGCAAGAACGAAACAATTAGTTATACAATACCTATAAAAAGAATAGAAGTTGAATATTTTCAAGAGCCGCTAATCTAAAAATAAAAAGGTAAATTAAGCGACACTAATAAAAATAGTAGTAGTCTGTTGATTCGTAGTAAGATGGATAAGCCACATATACGCTTGTAGCCTGCTTTTTCAGATTCAATGATATCATTTTAGTTATTTTGCCATTTCATACGGATTTAAGACATTTATTGTGCTAAAGTATTCTCTATTTTATCTCTATCTTCAAGCCAAGAAGAGCGCAATATCCATCAAAATCAAAATTAATCCTTTTGCTTTCATTATCTGTAAAATTATAACCGCCTGAAAAAAATAACTTAGTATCATCATTCAATGCGAATTCAGCTATCGCACCGACATTTATCCCCCAGCCATAAACAACATCATCTATTCTTTGCGTAAAAAGCCTAAAATCCCCAACTGCATTTGCCTTGGCTCTGAAAACCTCTGCCCCCGTTTCAAGTGCGAAATATTCATGAAACGGATAAAACCTCAATCCTCCACCAAAAGCTTCAAAATCTCCCTGAACAACATGCTCAATACTGTCAGTAAATCTAAAATCTCCTTTAATGAAATCAAACTTTAAAAAGCCTTCAAGATCATTTTTTAATCTATAATCCAATTCAGCCCTTGCAAACGGAATATTCTTTCTTTTTTTAGAAAGCCTATAGCTTCCATAAGCATTCCTAAACCCAAAACCAACACTAACAGAATCAGGAATCTTACATCCAGCAATTGATAAGCACATAGCAATGATCTTTAATCTTTTAAAACACATAGACATAAATAAAGTCAAACACTAATTAAATTAATTTATTCACAATAATATATTATTAACTAAATAGAAAAATATAAACAACCAGATATCGTTTATCAAAATGAAAGAATCAGCAAGAGAATTAATCAATTATACCTTCCAAGCAGTTCTTGTTTCATACTTACTACTACTATTATTAGAAGAAATAAAAAGGGGATTTGTCTCTAAATATCTAAACTTAAATTATGCGCTAGTGTTAGTAGTCGTATTAGGGGTTCTTACAGTAATCTTGCCATATCAAAAGCCAAAAGAACAATTTGATCCATTTAAAAAAGAAAATAAAACCTTTGATTATTTATTTACAATTTCATTGGGAATAATAGGCGCATTAATTATTTTCTACAAGACAAAAGAATTAAAATGGCTTTCATACGTAATAAGCATTGTTGCAGGAATATTAATTATTCTATTAAGCATCCTTGTGTTAGAAGAAAATGAACAAAATTAAATCATTCATTATAGTATTCGTAGTTTTAATAATCCTCACATTGTTACTGTCAATAAAGCTGCCTTTCTTGGAAAGTCTCAGGATAGTCTTCGGCAGTATCTTTGTTCTTTTTATTCCAGGTTACGTAATGAGCTTCATCTTTTTCAAACAAATAGAAATAATCGAAAGAATAGCATTAAGCTTCGCTTTATCAATCGCCGTAGTGCCGCTAGTAATGTTCTACTTGAATCTCATAGGATTAAAAATAAACCTAATCAACAGCATTATAGCTATCTCTTCAATAATTTTAATCTCATTAGCAATTATCAGCATACAACACAGAAAAAATAGGCATTCAAAGGCAATATGATTAATTTCTCAGAAAAAACACAATCAATTCTGAAAAATATTTTTTATCAACTTCTAATCCTCTATACGATACTAATACTGCTTAGCTATCTGAAATTCATACCTTATTTTCATTACGAATATCTAGCAGTAATAATCTCGCTGATAGGAATCTTCTCAATAAAAAATAACAAAACTATAAACATAAACAAGGCATTGATAATCATCCCGCTATTATTTATCTTAATTATAAGAATAATCCCATACTTAAAATTCAATATCCCGTTAGGTTTTGACGCAGGAATTTACAAATATCTGTTTGAGCATTTTGGCAGCACAGAAACCTTCTCAGAGCCAAAGGGCCTTTACGTATTAACAAGCATACTGCTCTTATTCAATAATACAGAATTCCTCTTAAAATATTTCATTATTTTTCTAGAACTCCTTACAGGCTTCTTCATCTTTTTAGTAGCTAGAAAATACTTTAACAAAGAAGCAGGTTTCTTAAGCTTGCTCATCTATTCTATTTCAGTCACGCAATTCAAGGCATTCACATTAATGTATTACAAAAATATCTTAGCCATCCTGTTTTTATTAATAATTCTCTATTATTATGAAAATAATTTTATCTTTGTAATAACCGCAGCTCTGCTTTCAGGCACCCATACCCCGATATTCCTGATCTTTATGTTATCATATTTTATTTGCAGCATAAACAACCTAAAAAAATATCTTCCAAGATTAATTTTAATAGCAATTTTAGGAAGTCCGTTTTATCTAACCAATCTCAAGCTTCTTGAGCCAATAAAAAACATAGAAAA
>JBBSXW010000060.1:0-16333 GCA_038045665.1 Nanobdellota archaeon
GGCTTTTCTACTGGAATTGGTGGGCATAATGTAGAAATAAGATCTAGCTTAGATAGTCCATTAATGATTGGTGGA
Organism: Nanobdellota archaeon; assembly: GCA_038045665.1. GTDB lineage: Archaea > Nanobdellota > Nanobdellia > SCGC-AAA011-G17 > JACPIM01 > JBBSXW01. The sequence continues at coordinate 76 of JBBSXW010000060.1, forward strand.
GGAGGGTTGGGTCCTATAAACATTTCTCAAAATAATCTTTCTAGAGGAATGAATATATCTGGGATATTTACCTTTATTGCAAACATAAGTGGTAAGAATATGACTACAAATGTAACTTGGTACGCTACTTTGATAAGTACTTCAAATGGAACCAATAATGGAAGTGCTTCAGTGCCTATGATATTAGGAACAAATAGTAGTTTGAATGGAACATACATTACAGTTAATACAAAAGGTTTATTGGCTAATGGCAACTATACAATAACTATGAATGCTACAAACAGCACTGTTCCTTTAGGTGGTGGTGAAAGTCATATCCAGGATATAGTTACTAATGTCTATATTGATAATGAAGCACCTGCTATGTCTGTTAGTTTAAGTGATAGTGATGATAAACTATTTACAAGAGAGGAACAAACGGTAACCTGTAGGGCCGTTGATCCTGATATTGGGCTAGCAAGTAATAATATGCAGCTAGTAAAACCTAATGGTGATACTATTGATAAAGGAGATGTTCCATCATTTACATTTAAGGACGCAGATACTGCTGCGAGTGGTACGTATAAGGCAAAATGTATTGCCTCGGACAAGGTTGGAAATAAAGCTGAAGTTGAGAAAGAATTTACAGTAAGAGTAAGGTCATCTAGCGGTACTACTGAAGGTGGTCCGTCATATGACTATACTTTCGAAGAAAAAGACACTGTTGTAGCCTCTGGCAGAGAAGGCTCAACTAAAACCTTTACATTTGATGGAATAGAAACACATACACTAGAATTTGTAACTGTTACAGAAACATCAGTAACTCTAAGAATAAGCTCAACACCACAAGAGTTTACTCTTTCAGTCGGTGGATCACAAGATGTTGACATAAATGATGATGGAAAAGTAGATGTTAAGGTAACTTTGACCATTATAGACGCCCTCAGAGCCAGCGTAACTCTAGATAAACTGGCAGGTGCAGCAATGATAGGTGAAGCTCCAACTCCAGGCGAAGAACCAGGCGCACCAACAACAGCAGACAGAGCTCCAGGCGCAGGAATCGCACCAGAGCGCGCAGGTTCTGCTACAGCAATCATTATAATAATCGTAATCGTCATAGTAATTGTTGGTGGTTACTTATTGTGGAGCAAAGGTAAAAAAGGCAAGGGCAAAAAAGGCCACGTAAAGTTCACTAGAGCAGAACTTAAACCCAGGTAATCAACTTTTCTATTTTTTTGTATTAATCATACAGTAATAAAATTCATAAACGTAAATTTTATATATAAGCTTATGCCTAATTTTTTTCTCAATAAAAAACTTTTTAAATATAAAAGGTATCAAAGAGTTTCTAGGGGGGAATTAAATGACAGAAAATCAACCTATTTTCATACTTCCTGAAGGTACGATTAGAGATACTGGAAGGAATGCTCAACGTAATAATATCATGGCTGCAAAAATAGTCGCTGAGACAGTAAGAACAACTTTAGGCCCAAGAGGCATGGATAAAATGATCGTCGATTCACTAGGCGACGTTATTATTACAAATGACGGCGTTACAATCCTAGAAGAGATGCAAATAGAGCATCCAGCAGCTAAGATGATGGTTGAAGTTGCAAAAGCACAAGAAGATGAAGTAGGAGACGGCACCACAACAGCAGTTATTATCGCAGGAGAACTATTAAAAAATGCTGAAATTCTAATTGAAAAAAATATCCATCCAACAGTTATCACAAAAGGCTACAGACTAGCTGCAGACAAATCTATAGAGATTCTAAATTCGATTGCAGAAAATGTATCTAAGGATGATGAAGACATCCTTGTAAAAGTTGCCATGACCGCAATGACCGGCAAAGGGGCAGAAAGCCACAAAGAGCGCCTTTCAAAGCTAATTGTAGAGGCTATAAAACAGGTAGCTGATGATAATGATATCGATAGGGAAAATATTAAGCTTGAAAAAAAAGTTGGCGATGGTGTTGAAAATACAGAGCTTATACAAGGCATAGTTTTAGATAAAGAAAGGGTCCATAGTGGCATGCCAAAAAAAGTAAATAATGCAAAAATTGCACTTCTAGATGCAGCCTTAGAAATAAAAAACCCAGAAACAGACACCAAGATCCAAATTACCAATCCAAAGCAAATGCAAGCGTTTGTAGAGCAAGAAGAAAAACTGCTTAAAGATATGGCGGATAGGGTAGTAAACTCCGGCGCAAATGTGGTTATTTGTCAAAAAGGTATAGATGACTTAGTGCAGCATTTCCTAGCCAAAAACAAAATATATGCAGCTAGAAGGGTGTCTAAAAGCGACATGGAAAGAGTCGCTAGGGCAACAGGAGCCAAAATTGTAAGCAAAACTTCAGATTTAAGCAAGTCTGATCTCGGTTCAGCAGGCTTAGTAGAAGAAAAGAAAGTTGGCGATGAAGACATGACTTATATAACAGAATGCCCGCAGGCCAAAGCAGTAACTTTGTTAATTAGGGGAGGAAGTGAGCACGTTATAGATGAGGTTGAAAGGGCATTAAAAGATGCAATAGGCGATATAATCGCGTCATTAAAAGATGGCAAGGTAGTAGGTGGCGCAGGTGCTCCTGAAATAGAGTTATCAAGAAGATTAAGGGAATATGCAAACACATTACACGGAAGAGAGCAATTAGCAGTGTTAAGTTTTGCAGAAGCAGTTGAAATTGTCCCTAGGACATTGGCTGAAAATGCAGGCTTAGATCCTATTGATATGATAACCGAGCTAAAAGTTGAGCATGATAAAGGAAACAAATGGCACGGGATAAATGTTTTTGAAAGTAAAGTTACTGATGTATGGGCCAATGGCGTCGTTAGCGTCGTAGAGCCCCTCAAAATCAAAACACAAGCAATAAAATCTGCTTCAGAAGTTGCCGAACTGCTATTAAGAATAGACGATGTAATAGCAGGTTCAAAAAATAAAAATAAAATGCCTCAGCATGGCGGCATGCCCGGCATGGAATACTAACAATCACCTCTTTTTCCCCATTTGGGAGCGCAGGCTTCAGTGCTATTTCACCTTTGAAGCACAGCTCTCATATGGGGTTAATAATTAAAAGTAGAAATATTTTTAAAATAATATAGTAATCTTTATTCAATGTCAAAAAAGAAGATAGTTTTACCTTTATTTATTGTAGCTTTAATGGTTTTTAGTATATTTGGAGTAGTTATTGGTTCATTTTCTAATGACCAAATTGAAACATTTAAATTTAATGGTTATAGATTTACTTATGATGGCACAATCTGGTTTACCCATATAAATAATCAAAGACTAGAATTCACAACAGATCCAAGGCAACTAGAGGGTTTCTATATAGGCGACATAATAAATAAAATTTCTAACCATAATAAAGTTTACCTTAGTGTTAATCCAGAAGATAATATAGAACAAGAAAAAAACATATTTATTGCAATTCTTAGCGGTCTATTCAACAAGCCAATTATAAGAGCATGCCCATCAGATAATCAGCTTTGTGAAAATCTGCCTTTAAAAGACTGTTCAGATTCAATTCCAGAAAAAGAATTAGTAATAAAATTAGAAAAAGGAGATAATCTTATTCAAGAAGATGTAAGCTGTATTGCCATCTTAGGAGATAGAAATTATTTTGTAACTGTACTTGAAAAAATCAGGTTAGAGGTATTGCTGTGAACACAAATAAACAAGTAAAAGCATTCATTTTAATTATAATAATCATCATAGTAGCGGGCATTATTTCTCTTGTTTTATATCAATCAAAGAAATATTCAGGTACTTTCTTTGAATATAGCGGTTTTGCTGTGCATAAAGTAACTGACGGATCAATAAACGAATTCAGAATAACTTTTTTTAGAGAGGATGAATCTAAACCATTTACAATCAATAGCAGATACGATCCAAGAACACTTGAAGAAATAAAAATTCAAAGCAATATAAGAGAAGATATAGTAAAAGAAAATCTATTCATTACCATGGACCCAAACCTCTCCTCTAAGGCAGTCATTGCATTTGCAGAGATTAATAAATACACGGAAAATCCATTTCTTTTTAATTTACCAACTTACCCGGCGCTCACCACTAAAGTAGAAAACAACGATTTGCCAGTTATTTCTTGTTTAGAAGTAAATCAAACAACCGCAGTTATATTATTCAAAAAAGGCAATAAAAATGAAATATATACCGAAAATGGCTGTATCATACTAGAATATATTATAGAAGAAGACCTGATAAAACTGGCAGATAGATTAACTCTTACCGCCCTTGGCATAATGAAACCATAAATTTATATTTTAACAATTAAGCTTTTTGTATAAATAAGCCGCGATCGCATAACCTGGTAAAGCCTTTCTTAGAAAGAAAGCCTCGGGAAAGAAGTTCTTTTCTCAAGGTTTTTCTTACAAGAAAAAGCTTCGGGAGATTGCACTGGCCTTGAAAGCCAGGCCCTTTTGGGCATCCCGGTTCAAAGAGCCTTTTTCAGAAAAAGCCTCGGGAAAAACGAGAAAAGAAGAAGCCTTGAAAGTCCGGGTCGCGGCGCTTTATCCAATAAGATAAAATGCCAGTCCAAGTCGCTAGTTCTATAGAGGACCTAAAAAAACAAGCTTAAAACAAAATTAAAATTATAAGAAAAAAGAAAAACTACAGGTTTTTAAGCTGCAGTTACGACTGGATTACTTGGTGTTCCAGTTACTTTAACTTCTGATCCAGCCAAATCAAAGTCCTCGTAATTCTTAAGTACTCTAGCAGCTGTTCTTGTATCAATTGCATTGAATCCTGCAACTAATAATGCTACGTTTTCACCATTGCTAGCCATTTTTAATACAGCCTGTCCTGGTGACCACTGCGCTCTTGCGGTTTCACAAGTTAAACCAAGACCGCTTACAGCTCCAACTGCATTATTTGCACAAGGACCTCCGACTAAGATCAAATCAAAGTTTCTCTCTGATCCAGATATTTCGCTGTCAAGTCTTGTTGTAATGTCTATATTGGCTGGAATATACGATGTTGTTCCACCAGAAACACTTGTAGCAGATCCTTTCACTACTATGTTTGTCTGTACTTGGTCTCCTGGAATCTGAAATTTAAGACGTTCAGAGGCTCCATTAGATTTAGGATCCTTTATTATTGCACCGTAAAGACCTCTATGGTCTTCATCTTTTCTACCTAAGCTAACTTGAAGTGGGGTATCTGACCCGGCCAAGAAGTGTTCCCAAATAAACTCATCTATTTCATCTTCCCCAAGGGTTATACCAAGTGAATCAAGCTGTTGGGCACTTATGGTCCAATTTGAAGTAAAAGTATCTTCTCCTCTCTGCAGTTCAGAAGTACTATCTCCAGTAAAGTTTAGCATAATGTTTACTCTACCAGCATTCACTGTATCGTTTCTTAGTCTAATTTCTGCATTGGTATTCTTAGTATCTCCGAAAGTTATTTCTAGCAGTTTTGGCAACCTGCCATTGGTACCTAAACCATTCTGGTTGGCAAATGAAATATTACCAGCATATTGCAATGTTGGATTTGCATTTTTGTCTTCATAAAATACCATTGCTTGCTGTCTATCAATAGCAGCCGCTGCAGCCATTAAAACAGGTTGTAGGTATACTTTATTTACTTTTTTTCCATCTACTGCGGTAAAGTTTGAACTGTTCCATTCTCCTGTTCTTAAAGTCATAGTCTCTTCAACTGGAGTCTCAATAAGGAATACATTTGCAGATGTACTTACTAAATTTATTTTTCTTGAAAGTGCAGTATCTACTCCTGTTTTCCTGCTAATGGTTAATTCTAAGTAATCATCATCTGCTACTGTCAAACTATCCAGACATACTGAAGCATAGTTATTTGGTAGGTCATAACATTCTCCTACGCCCGCTGGGTCATCTGAGTCATCGTTTTTTGTATCTGCATTGAAAACACCAATAAAAGGTCCAGTTGGATCATTATTTGGTGCTGCAAGGGTAGTCGATGCTTTTGCTGCCAAATTTCCCATACTCCATCTCCAATCAGGATTAACTTCATCCTCACCAGGATAAGCATCCTCATCATCAAAGGTATTTACTGCATCCTTCCCAATAATTAAACTAGCAGATCTCTCTGATTTTTCATTTGTGTAGAAGGTTTCGTCATTTTTAATTTCGATACCATTAATAGTTCTTGTTGATGAGGAAGAAATTGTATCCAAGACTCCGTCCACATCTACTACAATGGCCCCGCCTTCTCCTACATTTACTAATGTAATCTTTTTACCATCCACAGTTACTGTATCTCCAGCATCCATAAAGAATTCAGAACCAACATTAGCTGTAAACTTCGCACTTCCGTCCACTTTAGTAATTTTTAATGTTTTTCCAAGGAATTTTAATTCCAAAGGCTCTGTACTAGTGGCTTTTGAGATATTTATAGGTTCATCAAAAAACATATAATACTTTATCTTTTCCTTTTCAACCTCTAGGAACATATTGCTTTCATAGTCATCATCAACGCTACTCAATGAAGTTTGTGGGACAGGACTCTCGCCTTCTATCACTAATCTATCACTAACATCATATTGTTCACTTTGAAAATTAATTTCAGTATCAATAAAGTTTTCGATGTCTCCATCATCCAATTCCTGCGCCAATGCAAAAGTAGTTGAGTTTGCAATCCCTTTCATTAATGGAATATCCTCTGTTACTCCACCGGCAACTTTAACAGTTCCACCACCTCCACTTACAGGAGTTTTTGCGTCAAATTGCAATCTCTGTGCGATATCAACTGCACCTAATGTGTCTGAAGCGGCTGCTTCTGCACCAACTACAATGGCAGTGTTGTCGTTAAACACACCATTTGCATCAATAAATGGTTGTGGATAATTACCCAAGTCTTGTGCCACTGCACCAGTAATTGTTGCACCTAACATTGCAAAGCCAGTTCCTATTGCGGCCATTCGTTTAATGGTCTTCTTCAATCTTTGCATTTAATTAACACCTCCGAGTTTTTCCTGGTATTAACAGGATATATATTTTACCTCTTGTTTTTATTGAGGTTACGTCTAAATATTATACCTTTTCTAGCGTAATTACCTCTTTATAAATATTGCTGAACTAAACAAGATAAATAAGTAAATAAACTATAAATATCAAGTCTAGAAGCAGAATAAAGCAAAATCACCTTCAAATAACTCTAAATTTACCTTACCATTCTTAAATAGAAACATTAAAATGTGCTAGAACATAAAACTAAAGTAGCACTAACTTTCTCTACAACGTCAACATTAATATTAGCATGATTAGCGACATTATTTACCCTACAAGGATTCGTAATAGGACTGCCAATTTGTATAACGCTAATGAAATTCCCTACAGAAACTTCTTTTTTAATTTCAAAAGCATATTCTTTATTATTAAATATTAGATTTAATATAACTTCAATTTCGTCTTTAACTCCAGAATTGTTGCAATGCTCCGCATCAACCAGATCGTACTTGCTACACTCAACTATCATGTCCTTAAAGCTCCTATCTCTATCATAGTTAGTCTGCATCAACGTCAATAAAATAGACTTGCCTTCTATGCCCTTTCTTTGTACTGTTAAAGAATCCGATTCTGGCTTAATAATAAACCACAAGGCAACTAACATAATTACAGATATCAATATAACCACCATTAGCAACCCAATTATCTCTATTTGCCCCCTTTTCATTTAAAAACCTCTATTTTAATCAATCCAAACTCATATTTTCCACTTTCAGGATAATAAAGAGATACAGCACTCTGGATAATTTCAACATTTTCACTAGGATTACCTGCAGTTATCAGAAAATACCCGCAAGCATCAAGATTATTTGTAGTACATCTCTCTTGTGCCGCATTTGTGGGATAAATTCTATTTACTTTAATCCTCATACCTCTAAATATATTCTTATAATACTCAGAATCTTTAGACTCATCAAACAGCATTATTCTTAATGTGTCTAAGCAATTAAGCCCGCACGTTATCTCAGGCATGCCAACAATAGAGTCAGTCAATATAGTGGCATCAATATCAAGCAATTCTTCCCCCTTTTTTTCAATGCTCTTTGTATAAAAAGAGAAATAAAGAAACATCCCTAAAAAGATAATAACTATCAAGATTAACAAAACAAATATCATCTCCATATATTGAATTTGAGCCTTTTTCATAGTGTTAAATACAAAGGAGGACATCCATTGCCTTTTAGCCGCTGGTTTAAGCTGCTTAATTCAGAGTTAAACTCAGATCCTATAGGATCTTCAGTAAAATCGTTATTAGCCAATTTTCCTCCAATTAGATTAAAAATAATCTTGCATTCTGATGAACTCCTTATATTGCCCGCCTTTAATCTGTAGATCGCCGCCATGGTCTTTAATCTTTCATGAGCCATATCTTTAACACAGCCATACTCTTGAAAATCTTCTGAAAAAATAGCCGCATATAACATTGGCAGTCCAAAAAATTCAGCCTCACCATCTTTATTTCCATCATTTCTATAGAAAGCAACCTTGTTGTTTGCAATGTCTACCTGGATTACCTTTGCTTTCGAACTCAGAAAAACAGCATCACTCGGTCTATTATTGTAGTAAACAACAATATTCTTATCGGCTTGGTTTAATTCAAGTGAATTACGTGGTAGTCTATCAAATTTAGTAAATGGCGGAGTAGGTAAATTATTGTAAATTATATTCCTCATATCACCAGCACCACCAACGCTTTCAAAATAAAAACGCACATTATTATCAGCCAAATAATAAAAATTATCTATCTTAAACGGATACTCCCAAGCAAGAGTCCACGCAATAAGCCTTCTATTATCAAACGACCTAGGAGCATTAATCAGCTTAAAACTCTCCCTTTTTGATTCTCCAACAACAATGCTAGTTTTTCCATTCCTACATTCAATATCTACCTCCGATATTCTTGGCAATTCAAAAATATTTCTTGCATTCTTAGCCAGTGTAAACGAATCTAATTTTCTTTCCAGTAAATTGGCAACTTGCAGATCATTAACAAAATCACCCTGAGTTTTCACGCTTTTAGCAAAGCCAAAGAAAAAAACAATGATAATCGCTCCAGCAATTAATACAAACATCATCACAAAAGGAAACATAGACACCCCTTTTTTATCCATAGGAAATCTAGAATCAAACCGCTTTAAATAAGTTATTATGTATTTTTCTTTATAGTAACATGGTCGCCTTCAGCCTCTATCTCCGCTTCTAAATATCCTCTATTAGCTTTAACATCAAAGCAAAGATGTTTAAGATTATTGCCTCCAATACTAATAGGAATTAATTTATCATTAATACTAAATTGTGAAACAGTAAACATAGAAGGAGTTACAAAAAGATTGTTATTTCCAGTACCTGATGAAAGCTTTAGTTGAATAGCATCATCATCACAAATATCATTAACGCTACTTAAGCTAGGATCGCCACCAGCAGTAGAAGCAGTAGAAAAACTAGGATTAATGTTTTTAATGCAAATACATTTTACCTCATTAGGAAACCTTATTTTCAAATTACTTCTAGAGCCAGCCTCCAAATGATAGTAGGTAATTGCTTTTTCCCTTAAATCTTCAACAGAATCTGCTAATTGGACTTGCGATGCCCTATCCTTCAAGTCTAAAATCGTTTTCGTTCCCCAAGCCAAAATTAAAGCAACAACTATCAAAGCAAAGATAAAGATAAAAACTTGCTCGCTAACGCCTTTTTTATGGTACAATCCTAAAGGTAGCCTCATTTTTGTCTATAGAAAGATCCCTGCATTTTATAATATACAAGTCGTTGCCCAACGCAGCATCATGATCCAAATTATTTGTTGAAGCCATTGGGTTTCCTCTGCCAAATGGGAAGTCTGATTCTGCAAATTCACATTCAGCAGCCTCGTCTGTTTTTATGCTTAAAACTCCTAGCTGCGTATCTTTAGTAACAAACACCAATTCAGGAGCCTTATCATCTCTTTCAACTGTAAATTCAATCTTCTCGCCAGCAACATTGCCCGCCTTATCTATGCACCCAACAAAAAACTCATAATTTCCTTCTTCTTGTGGCGGCAGTGGCTGTATATGTGTTATAGCATTAGTATTGCTAAACTCTATCATATGTCCAATAGCAACATCTTCTTGTGAATATCCGCATATAGCAATCCCATTCTCAGCGCCATTGCTTGTCTCAACCTTTAACTCAATATTAGTTCCTGTCCTTAATAATCCGCTAGGTTCAATATTAGTTATATTTAAAGGTAAAGTTGAAACAACACTATACCTGTAACTTTGTATATTCTTATTCCCAGCATTATCTTTACATTTGAAGTAATATGTATTTTGTTTAGTATTTACAGATCCTTCAGTTTCATTGCTCGTGTTTTCTGAAACTAAGTTCAGGTCTGGTTTAACAACATCTAATTCAGCAGTACATTTATAATTTCCAGAAAATGTTACATTAAATCCAGTCTGAGCGCATACTTTAAAATTATTCTTCATAGAATCATAATCTAAATCCCTTGTATCCCACTTGCATTGTGCAGGCTCGTTTAGGAAAACATCCAAATTAACTTTTTCAATATTATTGGCAACAAAAGCCCCGCTTTTAATAGATGTATCTAATATTTGCGGAACTGATAAGTCAGGTCCTTTTTGAATTCCAAACTTAATGGCATAATCAGCCCTATTAGGATTTCCATTAGAGTCTTTGCATCTTGCATAAATGCTGTATTGACCGCCATTTGTTATCTGCAATGCCTGTTCTGTTGTTAGTTCAGAAGATAAAGAAAATGTTAAGTTATGTTTAAAGTCAAATATGGAATTGCCAAAGTCAAATTCCATTTCATCAAATTCAATACCGGGATTATTGGAAAATTTACATTGCGCAGGCTCGCTAGTAATAATCGCAAGTTCAACAGGAGTAAATGCAGGAACTCTTTCAGTCACAGTAAATCCGCTTCTCTGCTCGCTTATTTTAAGTTCTTTCATAGCTTCTTTATCAGCGCTTATTCTTGGTGGCGAAGCATCATTAGGCAGCTTATTCACGCACAATTCTCTATCAGTGCCTTCATTCACTATTGCGCAAGCTTTTCCTAGCGCCTTGCATCTATATTCAGAACAAGGCAACTCACCCTCATTGCATTTTTCACAATCATTTCCTCCATCTGGAGCTTCCCAAGATTTGCACAAAAAGGTTCCAGAAGCAGTTCTTGTATCAGAAGCAAAAACATCAATGGCTTCATAAATTAGCCAACCCCATGCAACCACTTGAACAGTTCCCCAGATATAGCCGCCAGCAGTTGTAGCCACACCAGCACCGGCCTGAGTTCCTCCAGATGCCCCTTGGCTAATAGGTGCCCCACTAAAAAGGGAATTTAATGCTTTAGAAGATCCTGATCCACCAGCAAATCCTGTAAAAACACCTGTTAAGAGTGAACTTGTTTGTGTTATCAAAAAATGAGGTCCATAAAGCAACCCACCAAAAAAATTCCCTTTGGCGGCAGCAGTCAAAATTCCAGAAGTTAAAATCAATCCAATAGGTATAGCACTCCTCTTAAAGAAGTCTCCAAATCCAGGTTTGTCAGGCCCACCACCCTCTTTAGGAGGCCTAACTAAAGCATCTCTAAGCAAATCATCCCTTATCCTTGCTCTTACTTTATCTCTTATTTTGTCTGGAATAGCAAGTTCTCCTTTAGGGCCGTTTACCTTAACATCAAATCCCCCTTCTGTAAAAACCCCTTGCCAATTATAGTAAGAACCGCAGTCTCCTAAAGACCTGCAAACAGAATGTGCGGCAGCAAAGAAATCTTCTTTCAAGCATTCACAATTATATGTACATTCCCACTTGCTCTTTCCTAAAATATGATCCCATCCGCTTCTAGTAAATCCAACTTCACAATCAATATTTGCAGCAGAGCAGACATCATCGCCAGGAGCAGAAGGTGCCTCTCTGTTTATAGTTGTTTTTTCTTTATCATCTTGTGTTGCAGTTTGTTTGCTATCTAAAACAGAAGCACTAGCATCTGACCAAAATCTTAATCCAGGTGGCACCAAAGGCACGCATGTTCCTCCCCTTTCTGTCACTCCACTTTCTAAAAAGAAACAATCCCTGTAAGCATTTTCCTCACAGCACTCTCTAGCGTCACTTGTAGATGAAAATTCATTGCATTGTGCACAAGAATCAAACCTATTTTCTTTGCAAGCAGCTTCAGAATATCCAGATCCAGGCTGAGCAAACAAGTTAGATAATGGCGAGGAATATCCAGTTAATTGAGGAAGATTTTCAGTAAAAAGCTTATTTATCGAGCCATAATCAGTAGTTGCTTCTCCATTAGAAAAGCTCTGCGTGCAATACTCTTCTCTAAAGTCCCTGCAAGGCTCTATAACTTCCTCTCCATTCAAACAAACTCCTCTAAAATGCCTGCTTCCAACTGTATCTCTCCCAAACCCAACATTCCCATCATAAATGCACCAAGATTCTCCATTATCTTTATCACCGCCAGTTGCGTCAGGCCCGAAACTGCTCTTTGTTGTATCTTCACAAGTTAAATCTATGCATCTAAATTTACCATTTTCCTCACCGCAAATAGTCCCATCTGTATAATCACAATTCCCACAATTATTATCTCCTGGACTAGCAACACATCCCGGCTCTTCTAATACTCTGCCATTATTATATGACCTAGATTTAGCTTCAGCAGATTCTCCTAAAAAAACATTCTCAGGATTGCCTTCAGAATCAAACCAATAAACATCCTCATTATAGCAGCCAAGTTTTTGCTGCTTTGCTGCATTGCACTTTAATGCATCATCACTGCATAAAGCGCCTTCATAAAAAGCAGCTTCGCTAGTCTGGCTTCCTGCAATAGGATTGCCTTCCTCATCTAATTCAGGCCTAATTGATTCTAAACCGCATTCAGCCCTTGTCGAGAATGAGCAGTCCCCTTCAGCTCTAACACAGCATCCAAAATCACCAGTTCTTACAGAATTTACGCAACTAAACTCATCTTGAATAGACGCATCAAACTTTAATTCAACATTTTCATATTGTGAAGTAATCTGTTTACATTTTGTCAAAGTAGAAATAAATGCTTCATTGCTTAATTGACAGCATCCAACTTGACATTGCTGAATCTCGCATGTAGGGCTGTTTTCCCATGTTCCTTCTTTCCTTTCACATTCTGCCTTTGAAGTTTGTTTAAAGCATTCTCCAGAATCAGAATCAAAACAACATCCTAGAACACAAAAACTGCTTTCCTCGCATGTAGCAGGAGTTTTCAAATAATTAGGATTAGGATCACAATTATCTAAATCAGTATACTGGCAAAACTCGCCACCTTTTGTCTTCTCACAACAGCCAAGTTGCTGAGCTTTAGTTTCTGGAATATTCACAAAAGAAAAACTACTGACCACTATTAAAAATATTAAAAACATTGCTTTCTCTTTTAAAAGCCCCATTACCTCGGTTCCCCTTCAACAAAGAATTGGAAAATATAGCTGCCTTCTTGATTAGGAAAATCCTTAATAGTTAGCATATAGAACTTATCAGGATATGGTTGATCTGCTCTGGTAACATAATATAATTTATTTGTTAATTGAGTCTTAGCTGCAGAATACAATAACCAATCAAAATCACCATTTGTTGCTTCAGCATTTACTACATCTCTCATTGCATCATATAATCTTCCAAGCGGCACTTCAATATTTACAAAATGATCTTTAATCTCAGCAAAAGAATCTCCTTTTGAAATCTTAACAGGCAGGTTAGCATTAACTGTAACTCCATCTTCACCAATTACAATATCCAATGCTAATTGTCCACTTTGTAAATTAGTTCCTATTTTTCTGAATGCTTGTACATTAATGCAGCTTCCTAAATCTCTCTTTAAAGCCTCTTCTAATTGTTCTTCCATATCCTTTATTCTTAAAACTCTAGGCCTGCAATAATCTTTATCTTTAATATTGTAACACAAATAAGAAACAGTATCGCCCTTGTACAATCTGTAAGTGTTTGCTGCGGGAGTTAAATATCCACCATTCTTTCCGATCTCAATCAATCTGGGTTCAGCTTTTTCTAACAAGCATTCTTCAATATGCTCCTGTATTGGTATTAGTTCAGTTTCTAAATCTTGTTGTGTTGCAGGACCAATATAAACTCTATCTCTAACAAACAAAAACAAAACTACCAATACGATAATAATTATTCCTATTATTGCAAATATAGTAACTTGGCCTCTTTTATGCATGCATATCATCCCTTGTTCTATTTATATAAATATTTCTATGGAATTATCTCATAAGGATCCAATAAATTTTCAAAACTGTCTCTACATTTAATAATAAATCTATCTTTATTTATTTCAATGGTATGAACAGTCTCTCCCGGATCAGTCATTTGTATGCCACTGCCGAATTCAAAATCAATATCACTGGTTTCACAATTAGATTCTTCATTCAATATGATATACAATATCCCTCCTTCCTTATATACATTTAACAATGCCGGTGCATCAGTATCTTCAGCAACATCAAATTCAATCTTTATAGTAACTTCATTCATAGCAATATCCTTACATCTTATATCATAAATATAATGTCCCTTTTGTAATCGTGTTTGTGATTGAGAATGTTGAGTTTCTCCAGTATGCCTGAATTCTATAAAACTAGCACCATTCTTGGAATATTCACACACAGCATTGCCATTCTCCGCACCTTTACTTGTTTGCACCGCCAGGGTAATATCGTTAGTAAAAATAATTCCAGATGGAGAATCAGCCAAAACAATTACTTCAAGCGCTTCAGTTCCCTTAACATTATATTCAAATGCAGCATCAGATTGAGAATTGCTGCCTTCAGGATCTATACATTTTATGAAAAACTTATTCTCACCAACAATTAAATCATTTAATTCAGCATGGCATCTAAACACAAGATCATCAGCTCTATAATTTTCACATAACATCTGATTACCCTCTGGCATATCACCATAAGAAATATCTTGTTTAGCAAATCTACATTCTACATTATGTGCATCATCAACTAATGCAGTTATTCTAGTGCTATTTTCTCCAGCTTTCAAAAATTCAGCTCCAACAACATTCACAATAATTGGAGGAGTAATATCTGGTTCAGGTTGTGTACTAAACTTAATAGCATAAGGTGCAGGATTTGCATAGCCATTTCTATCTTGACATTTCACGTAATAAGTAGTTTCCACAACTTCCCTAGCATCAGACAGAGGATAAGAAATAATCTTTCTATGGTCTCTAGTTAATCCACTTGTAAATGTATCCGGATATTCATTAATATCGTTACTTGCTTCATTAAAATCAGTAGTATAAGAACATTGCGCTGGTTCATTGGTTTTTATAGCCAACACAATAGGCTCAAAGGCAGGCAATAAATTTTCAATTACAAAGCCAGATCTTCCATTATCCTTAATCCTAAATCCTTGTTCTTCTAAAACATCAAGATTAGGAGTTATTTCAGGAGGATTAATATCGTTTGGAGCAGAATCAATACAATCAGGACCATCTAAAGTTTCAATATACTCGCACGTACTTCCTAAAGCCCTGCACCTATATTCAGAACACACATTTAAAGAATCACCGTCAATGGTTTTTAATGTTTCAAATTTATCTGGCTGCTTGCACAATCCACAATTAGCCCCTCCAGCTAATGGTTGCCACGCACTACATGAAACACTAACTGTTTTTGTTACTTCTTCACATCCACCTAAGAATATACCAAGTATAGCACCAATTATTATGCCTCCAATTCCAAATACAGGTCCAAGAACAAAACCAGTTGCTCCAATTCCTGCCCCTATACCTACAGCGCCAAAATCAAAACCACTGCCACCCCCTCCTCCACCACGTTTCATTAAAAGATCACCAGCACGTTTTATCAAATCTAAAAACCCGCTAAACTCATTGCTTAAATGTTTCATCCCTCCAAATACTCCTCTTGCAGCACCCCACCAAACTACTTTCACAGGATTAACCGCAGTTGGCCTTGGTCCAGGAGCATCACCTTTCCAAAAAACTGTAAAAGATCCCAATCCAGAAGGAAGATCACTCTCGACTCCAAAATCAATACCACAATCTCCCAAAGCTTTGCATTCGTCTGCTTTTTTTGTAATCCACTTTCCAACATTTGGAAATAATTCTTTTTCAGCCCAACAATTTTCTATACATTCAGGGCTACATGTTGATAAAGGCCCCTTAGGCACAATCCACTTTACAGTCACGCTTTCGTCTGCAGCAGAGCATATAGCATCAGCGTTCCTAGATGATTCAGTTCTTAGCAAGTCATTT
>JBBSXW010000061.1:0-13471 GCA_038045665.1 Nanobdellota archaeon
TTGATCCCGGAGAAGAAAGAATAATCTCTTATAAGGCCAAATCAAAATTAAAATTAGTTGGAAAACAGGAATTGCCACAAGCGGTTGTTCAATACTACGGGAGAGGAAAGAGATTGATAAATATTGGTTCTAATAGAGCGAGATTTTAGAGATTATTCTCCTTCAAACCGAAGAAGTGAAAAAACTCCAAAATCTTCAAAAGATTGTGAGTTCTGTAAATGGAGAGGAGCAAAATGGTAAACATAATTCAAGATTTTTTCTTGTTAATTCCGAATTTTAAGGTTGAATATTTTGCTCTCTTGCCAGCAGTTGCTCTATTTTTTGTTGGATTATTTGTAGAAACAAACTATACAAGCAAATTGACTTTCTTCATGAATTCTGTTACTTTACTCTCTTATTTTGGATTAAAACCAGACATTAAACCTTTAACTGGGCTTTTAACTCTTGCTTTCTTTATTTTAACAACATGGAGTTTCATTTGTTATGTTAGAAAGGTAGATGGGATTAGATGGTATGAAAATTTGATCAATAATAACAGATGGATATTAAAATTGGGGGGTTCATTAGTAGTAGGTTTAATATTATTCTTAGACCAACTTTCACTATAATTTTTTATAAAATGCCACGATGTCCAAACTGCCCATATAAACTTGTACTGCTTTCTTCTAGACCTAAATACAAATGTGCCTTATGTTCAAAGCTTTATCCTAGAAAAGAAATAGAAGTCAAGGAATTTCAGGAATTTAATAAAAGAAGAAGAATTGAGGATGCTAAAATATTTGATAAAGAGTATAAAGAACATTTAGCAAGAATTAAAGAGATTAAGAAGGGTTTAAGGCTTTTATTCAATGGATTTTCTAAAACTCCTAAAGAATATAGAAAAGAGTATTATGAGAAGAATAAAGAGAAAATACTAAAATTAAGCCGGGAATGGAAATTAAAGAATAGTGAATATAATCTAATGAAAAAGCGAGAATACTACCAGAGAAATAAAAATACTATTAGAGCTAAAGCTAAGATAAGAATACTTGATAATCCAGAGATAGAAAGGCAAAGACAAAACAGATATAGAAAGGAGAATAGAGCCACTATGAGAATTTATGGAATGATCCAGCATTATAGAAGTAAACAAAAGGAATTGGCATTATTATATTTAAATAATGAGCTAGCCTTATAGGAAAAATGAAGAAGAGTATAAAAACAATTTTATGGACTATATTTTGGACAATTATTCTTAGCCAATTATTAACAGCGATAGCTGGATGGACTATTGTTGATCCTATCTTAAATTTAATTATGCCAGCAAAAGTTGATATTGAACCATTAACTTTTCCTCAATTACATGATGGTAAACAATGGATAAGAGTTAATTTAGTTAATATAGGATTGTCTGATGTGGATTCAATAAATGTAGATTATAAGCTTTGTTCAGATGATGAATATAAAAGGGGAGTACTCCATTCTTTAACTTTGAAAAGAGATGAAAAAGATTATTTTGAAGTTGAATATGATCTAAATACAAATTGCTCAATTGAAACAGAACCAGCAATAATAAAAGTATACAAGAATACAGAAAATAATAAATATTATGCTAAATTTTTGGAAAGTGTTTCTAATGTGTGTATGTACTGCTTTATGGATATTAGAATTTATGAAGGAAATAAAGAAATTACTAATTTAACTTACGCATTTCCTTTTAGTGAGGGAAACTTAACCATATCTAATACAGGAATTAGCGGTTTTTTAGATTATGAACAATTTAAAAACAAATCCCAACTAGTATATCAAAAAGATATGGATATTAAACTATATATCTTATATCCTTCTACTGCTTGTATTAGAGGGGATTTTGAAAGAGAGTGGTGTGAAGAAAATAATTATTCTATTAATTAACTCCTCTCGCACTACGATACCTCAAAAATGAGGACTTAAAGCCTTCTACTGATGAGATCTTTCATTCAGTTCCCACTTTTGCACTTTCCTATCTACTGATATTATAGTAAATTTTATAAGTTGATTTTCATGTTTTTTATAAAGCTGATAAAGCCCCTAGTAGCTCAATGGTAGAGCATTCGGCTGTAGAACTTATCACTTATTGACTAAGTCCTTTGGCTCTGGATGAAAATAAGTTAGCCGAACCCGAAAGGTCGGCGGTTCGAATCCGCCCTAGGGGATGCCCAAGTAGTATAATGGCTAGTACAGGGCCCTGTCGTACAACCCTTTTGAAAAAAGCATTGGCGGAAAAGGGAAGTTCAGATAGGCCCAGATCCGAGTCCGATTCTCGGCTTGGGCGTTTTTACATACGTAACTAATGTATATACTATAATATAGAAAAGTTTATAAATAACTAATTTGGACTTTTTCCTAAATTTGATGCTCTTCCATTAATAAATCTACAAAAAATGGTTCCTGGTAGCTTAATTTGTCTAAATTTTCAAAAAGCTAACATTTCTAACCACATTTTGAAGCACGTGAAAACTATATGAGCAATATTCTCTAGATATTATTGATGGCTAGGGGCATTAATCGCATAGCGGGCCGGTAGCTCAGCACGGCAGAGCATCTGTGGAGACAAGTCAAAAAATGAAAGTAATGATGAGAAACGCATTGTTTGGCTTTGACGTTTTTTCATCGACTAAGAGATTAAGTTTCTTGTTTGATTCAAATCAACTAAAAGTGCTTGTCTTAGATGAAGCTTTTAACCGTTTTGGAGGAGACCAGGTGGTCGCGGGTTCAAAAATAAGAACCAAGGCTCTTATCAACTCCTTTGGTTTGTGGAAAGTCCCGTCCGGCCCTGACATTAATTAAAAATGGAAACCGAATTTGAAATTGGAAAGTACATACTTGTTCCAAAACATATTTTGCTAAGCAAAGAAAAAGCCATGGAGATATTAGCTAAATTCAATTTAACGGTATCGCAATTGCCGAGGATACAGAAAAAAGATCCGGCAATTGTAGAATTGAATGCCAATGTCGAAGATATTGTTCAAATAATCAGAAAAAGCCCGACTGCGGACGAAACAATTTTTTATAGGGTTGTCGTAGATGATTAGAAATAATGAATTAATAGGAAAGTATTTTGAGGAATACTCTTTAGTTAAGTCCAATATAGAGAGTTTTAACTATTTTATAGATAGCGGGATTTCTGAAATAATAAAAGAAATCGGCGATATAGTGCCGACAATTATTCCTCCTGAGATGGAGGACTTTAGAATAAGGCTTGATAAGGTAGAGGTTGAAAAACCTTCTATTGTTGAGGCTGACGGAAGCAAACGAGATATATATCCAAGCGAGGCAAGGCTTAGAAAAATAAGCTATTCTGCCCCTGTTTTTATTAACGTCAGCGTGCACATAGATGGAATCCAAAGAGAAAGCTTCAGGACGCAAATTGCCAAGATTCCCATAATGGTAAAAAGCAAATACTGCCATTTATCTGGATTAAACAGAGACCAGACAATAGGGAAGGGAGAAGATCCTGATGATCCAGGAGGATATTTTATTCTTAATGGGAATGAAAGGGTTTTGATTACAGTTGAGGATTTGGCTTCTAATAAAATGTTTTTTGAATCTAAAAAAACAGGGCCCAGCAAGTATGTGGCGCACATTTTCTCTGAAAGGGGCGCCTATAGGATTCCTCATGAGATTGTGCAGCATAGAGATGGAATAATATACTTAAGCTTTACAAGGATTAAGAAAGTCCCTATATTAGCTGTGATAAAAGCGTTAGGATTAACTAGGGATGAGGATATTGTGAATGCTGTTTCTAAGAATGAACAATTTGATGATCTTATTGTCAATCTTTACAATACTGTTGATTTGAAAAAACAGGAAGATGCTATAGAATATTTGGGTAAAAAGATCGGCATTGAACAGCTAAAGGATATTGTTATTGAAAAAACATTAGAGAACCTTGACAGATATTTATTGCCGCATCTTGGTATAGATAAAGACAACAGAATGAAAAAGGCATATAACCTATGCAAATTAGTACGTAGATTTTTGATAATGTCCAATAAAAAAATAATTATTGATAAAGATCACTATATGAATAAAAGATTGAAGTTAAGTGGAGATCTGTTGTTGGACCTGTTTAGGGTTAATATGCGGGCTTTGATTAATGATTTGCTTTATAATTTTCAAAGGCTTGTTAAGAGAGGAAAGTTTAGTTCAGTTAAGATTATCATAAGAGATAAGTTGCTTACAGACAGGATAAAAAGCGCGCTTGCTACTGGCTCATGGGTTGGTGGAAGAAAGGGAGTCAGCCAGAATATAGACAGAACTAATTTTTTGGCAACATTAAGTCATTTACAGAGGGTGAATAGTTTACTGAGCGCCTCACAAGAAAATTTCGCTGCCAGGGCTTTGCATAGCACCCATTTCGGAAGGCTCTGCCCTATAGAAACGCCCGAGGGTACATCTATTGGATTAAGAAAAAATATCGCCTTATTAGGTACTATTACTCAAGGGGTGTTTAATGAAGATAAATTGAAAAAAGCTTTTGTTGGTTTGGGATTAAAGGAAATATAAAATGATTGATGTATTTATGGATGAGAAGTATATCGGACAGGTTGATGATGCCTTGAAATTTTTAATTGATTTAAAGAACGAAAGAAGACATGGCAGATTGCCCCAAGAGTTAAATTTTTTCCATCATAATAAATTAGGCGAGATCCACATAGAAACTTCCAAGGGAAGGACCGTCAGGCCAGTTATAATAGTGGAAAATGGGAAAAGCAAACTAACTAACGAGATATTTGAAAAGTGCAGGAAAAATGAACTAAAATGGTCTGATTTGGTAAAACAGGGGGTAATTGAGTATCTTGATGCCAGCGAAGAAGAAAATGCTTTTATTGCTTTGAATGAAGAAGATCTTACTGAAGAACATACGCATTTAGAGATAAGCCCTAGCGTGATATTGGGCTTTGTTACTAGTCTGGTGCCACATGCTAATTTTGGCCAAAGTTCTAGGTTAAATAGAGGTAGTAAAACCCAAAAGCAAAGTCTTGGTTTGTACGCAACTAATTATTTGATAAGGATGGATACTGATGTGAGCATTTTACATTCACCGCAAGTTCCAATTGTTAAGACATTTGTTCACGATATTTCAAACTATAAAAATCATGCTGCCGGACAAAATATAGTGATTGCTTTGATGAGCTATCAGGGATACAACATGCAGGACTCTATTGTGATTAACAAAGGCAGCGTTGATAGGGGGGCATTCCGCTCTACTTACTTTAGGCCGTATGTGGCTGAGGAACTTAGGTATTCTGGAGGTTTAATGGATGAAATAGCCATACCCGACAAAGAAGTAAAGGGATACAGGAGCGAGAAAGATTATCGATTCCTTGAGGACGATGGCGTTATTTATCCTGAAGCTGTTGTTGAGCAAGTTGATGTTTTGATAGGTAAAACTAGCCCGCCTAGATTTTTGGGTGAGCTAGAGGAATTTTCTATTGTTGCATCTGCGAGAAGGGAAAGCAGCCTTGCCGTCAAGCAGGGAGAGGGCGGAGTAGTTGATATGGTTGTTTTAACTGAAAATGATGAAGGAAACAGGCTAGTGCAGATTAGAGTGAGAGAGTCTAGAGTTCCTGAAGTAGGTGATAAATTTGCTTCCAGGCACGGCCAGAAAGGGGTAGTTGGAATGATAGTGCCTCAGAGCGATATGCCGTTTACACAGTCAGGCGTAGTGCCTGATTTAATTTTCTCCCCGCATTCTGTGCCATCAAGGATGACTATAAGCCATTTGATAGA
This sequence comes from Nanobdellota archaeon, assembly GCA_038045665.1. GTDB lineage: Archaea > Nanobdellota > Nanobdellia > SCGC-AAA011-G17 > JACPIM01 > JBBSXW01. The sequence goes on from JBBSXW010000061.1 coordinate 5,755, forward strand.
AGTTATTGGCGGAAAAGTAGGTGCTCTAGCTGGCAGATTTATTGACGGCACTACCTTTGCTTCTGAATCTGAAATGGATTTAAGAAAAGAGCTAAAGGAACTAGGGTTTAAAGAAAATGGCACTGAAACATTGTACAATGGAGTAACTGGAGAAATGTACAAAGTTGATATCTTCATTGGGAATATGTATTACCTGAAGCTTAAACATATGGTTGCAAATAAGCTACATGCACGTGCTTCTGGAAGGATACAGTTGTTAACAAGACAGCCGATAGAAGGTAGAAGCAAGGGCGGAGGATTGAGACTTGGAGAGATGGAAAAAGATTGTTTTGTCGCACATGGCGCAAGCTTGCTTTTGAAAGAAAGGTTTGATTCTGATAAGACAACAGTCTATGTATGCGAGGAATGCGGCATGCTGGCGGTCGTTGACGACTATAGGAACAAAAGATTTTGCTCAAGCTGCGGAAGCAATGTTGAGATTAGCGCTATAGAAATCAGCTACGCGTTTAAATTATTGTTGGACGAATTAAAATCATTGTGCATATTACCGAAATTAAGATTGGTCAGCAGGTACTAAGATGGAAACTATCTATAAAAAAGTTGGAAGTGTAGTTTTTGGATTACTTAGCCCGGAACAGATTAAAAAGATGGCTACTGTTAAAATAGTTACACCAGAACTTTATGATAAGGAAGGATATAGCGTTGATGGCGGGCTTATGGATATGCATCTGGGCGTAATAGATCCAGGATTAAGATGCAGAACTTGCGGAGGCAGATTAAAAGAATGTCCGGGGCATTTTGGCCATATCGAATTAGCAAGACCTGTAATTCATATAAAATATGTGAAACCAATTTGTGATGCGTTGAGGTCAACCTGCAGGGATTGCAGCAAGATTTTGTTGCCCGATAATGAGAAAGCTAATTTGATTGATGAGTTAGAAAGAAGTGAAAAAGAGAAAGGACTTACTGAAAGAAGAAGAAAACTAAAAGAGATTCTGAAAGTTCTGAAAGACACTAAGAAATGCCCTTACTGCGGCGGAAAGCAATATACAATAAAGATTGAAAAGCCTTCTAGCTTTTATGAAAGAGACAAAAGGCTGAGTCCTATAGAAATCCGCGTAAGGCTAGAGAAGATTTCAGATGATGATGCTCCTTTAATTGGTTTAAATCCAAAATATGCCAGGCCAGAGTGGATGGTTCTAACAGTTTTGCCTATTGCGCCTGTTACAATAAGACCAAGCATAACATTAGAAACCGGAGAGAGAAGCGAGGATGACCTGACGCACAAATTAGGAGATATTGTAAGGATTAACCAGCGGCTTTTTGAAAACATCAATGCTGGGGCTCCTGAAATAATTATTGAAGACTTATGGGACTTATTGCAGTATCATGTAACAACGTATTTTGATAATGATCTTGCTCAAGTTCCTCCAGCAAGGCACAGATCAGGACAAGCACTAAAAACTTTGAGTGAAAGAATTAAGAGCAAAGAGGGCAGGTTTAGACACAATCTTGCTGGTAAAAGAGTAGACTATGCTGCTAGAACTGTTATAAGTCCTGATCCTGAAGCAAACTTTAACGAAGTAGGAGTGCCAAAAAGCGTGGCTATGGAATTGACAGTGCCTGAGAGGGTTACAGAATGGAATATTGATTGGCTTAAAGGGCTAATTAAGAATGGACCCCATGTTTATCCCGGAGCTAATTATATCGTAACATTAGAAAATAAGAGAAAAAGAATTACTGATGAAACAAAAGAACAATTGCAAGAAGAATTAAAGATTGGGTACAAAATAGACAGGCACTTATTAGATGGTGATATTGCAGTATTTAATAGACAACCAAGCTTACATAGAATGAGTATTATGTGCCATAAGATTAGGGTTCTTCTAGGCAGAAGCTTTAGACTAAATCCTAGTGTGTGTGATCCATATAATGCAGACTTTGATGGCGATGAGATGAATTTGCACATTCCTCAAAATGAGGAAGCGAGAGCAGAAGCAGATATACTCATGCAAGTACAAACCCAAATTATGTCGCCTAAACACGGAAGAAATATAATTGGCTGCATAGAAGATGCAGTTTCTGGCAATTATTTGCTAATAAGGGATATAGAGTTGAGCAGGGAAGAAGCAATACAGCTGCTTATGTCTGTAGGCGTTACTGATTTTTCAAATTTAAAGAATAAACATAAACTAACAGGCAAAGAAATTTTTAGCATCCTCTTGCCAAGAGACTTGTCTTTTAGCACTGTTGCTAGAGATGGAAGCAAGACGGTGATAGAAAAGGGGCAGCTTGTGGAGGGGGTTATAGATAGCAACACAATTGGTAATGAAAATGGCTCATTAATAAGAGAGGTTTATACTATTTATGGACAGGAATTTACTTTAGATTTTATTGGGAAAGTCTTCAGACTGGGAATAAGGGTATTGTTCAACCATGGGTTTACAATTTCGCTTTGGGACACTGACCTTAGTGATGATGTAAGGGTTAAAATTTCTAGGTTGTTATCTGAAGCTGAAAAAAAAGTGGACGAGCATATAGCTGCGTATAAGGATAAAAAACTTGAGATATTGCCAGGAAAAACCATGAAAGAGACATTGGAAATAAGAATTTTGGAATTACTGAACAAAGTTAGAAATAAGATTGGTGATCTTGTGGCTGAAAATGCCTTGGATAATAATTCTACTATACTAATGGCAAAATCTGGAGCAAAAGGTAATTTGCTAAACCTTGCTCAGATGGCTGCTTGTGTTGGACAACAGGCTTTAGGAGGACAGAGGATTAAGAAAGGCTACAGAGGAAGAACATTAAGCCTGTTCAAAAGAGGAGATCTAAGTCCTGCTGCTGGGGGATTTGTCAGAGGCGGATTTAAAGATGGTCTTAATCCGTATGAATTTTTCTTTCACGCTATGACTGGCAGGGATGCTTTGATGGACACCGCCTTAAGAACTCCCAAATCTGGCTATTTATATAGGAGACTGGCAAACGCCTTGCAAGATTTGAAAGTTGAATATGACGGCACTGTTAGGGATGCACATAAAAGAGTTATTCAGTTCAAATATGGGGAAGATGGAATAGATGTCAGTAGAAGCGAGTCTGGAACTATCGATGTAGTTAAGATTATTAATAAGATTAAAGGTGCGAAATGACTAATGAGCTAATTAATGAGTATAAGGATAAACTACCTGGAAAATTACTGCGAGATTTAGAAAAAGAATTAGCTAGCAATAACGTTAGTAAAAAAGAATTGGAAGAAGTATTGGAAGAACTGAAAAAAGCTTATGAGACTTCTAAGATTCATGCTGGAGAGGCCATAGGGATTATTACTGCTGAGAGTTTTGGTGAACCTTCGACGCAAATGACTTTAAATGTATTCCATTTTGCAGGAGTATCTGAGATGAGCGTAAGTGCAGGACTTCCTAGGTTAATAGAAATATTTGATGCAAGGGAGACTATAAAAACTCCTATGATGAATGTTTATTTAGATAGTCCGCATAATAAAGATCCTGTTTCTGTAAAAAAAGTTGCCGGCTTAATTAAAGAAGTAAAGTTAAGCGATGTCGCCAGCAATTTCTTTATAAATGTTCAGAAGTCTCAGGTTGAGGTTATTCTGAATAAGAGGAAGATGAGACAATTTAGCCTAAATGAGAAGGATGTTTTAAGCAAAGTTTCTAAGGCTTTTAAGGACTCAAATGCTAGGCTTGGGGTTGGTAAAATATTGTTAAATATTAAGAATGAGGGCAACTACTTGGTTGAGCTATATAAATTGAAGGAAAAAACTAAGGATACGATAATTGCTGGAGTAAAAGGAGTCAAGCAGGTATTGCCTGTTAAATCAGGCAATGAGTTTATGATATTGACAGCCGGTTCAAATTTAAAAGAGACGTTTAAGATTAGCGAAGTTGATGCTTACAGAACTACGAGCAATGACGTGCATGAGGTCAAGAAGGTTTTAGGCGTAGAAGCTGCACGGCAGACTATAATTAATGAAGCTCTGAAAGTTATAGGGGATCAAGGAATCGATGTCGATATAAGACATACCATGTTTATCGCTGATGTGATAACAAACTCTGGCAAAATTAAAGGAGTTACTAGGAGCGGGATAACTGGAGAAAAAGAATCTGTGTTGGCAAGAGCCAGCTTTGAAACTCCAATCAAACATATTGTCAATGCCAGCCTGATAGGCGAAGAGGACAAATTAAATTCTGTTATCGAAAATGTGATGTTAAATCAGCCGGTGCCATTGGGAACAGGATTGCCCGACTTAGTTATTAAAATGAAAGGAGAAAAAGATGAGCTCAAGTAGGCTGAAGAAAGAACTGCAAGACGGAAAGGCTGTATTTGGCTTTGATAAAACTATTAAAAATATAAAACAAGGAAAAACCAAGGTTGTATTCTTAGCTAGCAATTGCCCTAGCGATTTGAAGTACAGGATCAGCCTATATAATGTTGAAATGGTTGAGCTAAAAGAAGAGAATGATGCAGTTGCGCTAATATGCAAAAGGCCTCATCCTGTTAGCGTAGTTAGCTTTTAAGATGAAACTTGACGTAAAACTGATCGGGTATGTTAATCTTTTTGAGCAATTAACTAAAGTGAATGTTAAGGATTGCTTTATAGACGATGATATGGTTCTGGTGTTTGTAGTTAATTCTGCTGGTATCGGAAAGGCTGTTGGCAAAGATGGAATCAATGTTAAAAAATTATCAGGGAAGCTTAAACAAAAATTGAGAGTTATAGGTTTTGATGATGATCCGTGCAATTTTGTTAAAAATCTTCTCTATCCATTGAGTGGTTTTGACGTTAGTCTGGTTGATGATAAAGTGCTGATAAGAACAGAGGATAGGACATTAAAAGGGAAAATTTATGGAAGAGACAAGAGCAACCTGATAAAAATTAACGGAATATTGAGAAAATATTTTAAAGATTTAAAAATAGTCGTGGAGTAAATTTTATAAAGCCAAATTTGAGGATTAATAATACTTATATGGTGCTTAAAATATGGATGTGAAGCTTCTTTCGCAAACTAAAGACAAGGTTACTTTTAGAATATCTAGAACTGACTATGTTTTTGTTAACACTTTAAGAAGACTGATTATGGAAGAAGTGCCAACTTTGGTTATTGAGGACGTAAACTTTATTGAAAATTCTTCTGCTTTGTATGACGAAATGATTGCTTTGCGCTTGGGATTATTGCCATTAAAAACAGATTTGAAGTCTTATGTGCTGCCTGAGAAGGCTAAAAATGAATCAGACCCAAGGGCGTTTTTGAACTTGAAGTTAAAAACCAAAGGGCCATGCACGGTATTTGCCTCTGATTTGCAATCTCAAGATCCCAAGATTGGGTCTGTGTATAAAGAGATGATAATTGTTAAATTATTAAAAGACCAGAAACTAGAGTTTGAGGCTACTGCAATACTCGGAAAGGGCAAAAGGCATATGAAGTTTTCCCCTGCCTTAGTCTACTATCACAATGTGAGTATCGTCAATATAAAAAACAAGGATGCTGATGAATTCAAGAACAAATATCCTTCTGCTATATTTGATAAGAATGGGAAGATTGATGCCAAACTGATAAATAGCCAGCAGCTGATTGATGCCTGCAAAAATATTAATCCTGATATTATAGAGGTTAAAGAAAAGGAAGATGAATTTGATTTTATAATAGAGTCATGGGGGCAATTAAGCCACAAGGCAATTCTAGAAGAAGCTTTTGATATTCTTGCTGAGAAAATAAAAGAATTTGATAAGCTTGTAGACAAGATTAGGTAATCATTAATTTTTCTATAAGTATACGAAAGAACCGTACCTTTACATTATTTACTGAAAAAAATACAGGTGAGATCTTTTAAGATTAAATAGTTTTTTAAATTCTGATTTTGAATATTTTCTTATGCGGGAGTGCCAGAGCGGTCAAATTAGCTTTTCTTTAGGAAAGAAAACCTAGGAAAAGAAAGACTAAATGGGCATGGCTAAGGACCATGTGGCTTAGTGCCTACCAAGGTTCGAACATAAGAACCTAGGTTCTTATCAACTCCTAGGGCTGTCGAAAATCCTTGCTCCCGCAAGTTTTATAAAGCTAGTTTTTAAATTTTTTATTAACTCTGCGAGCTTTAAGGCGTGTAGTGGGAGTTTGAACTTCTGTCGTCTTAATAGTGCAAATAAATGGCAAAAACTAATCCAAGAACAAGGCCTAGCAATAAGTACCTAGTTGAATTAATCAAGAGTTTGAGAAAATTGTCCATAGAAAAAAAAGTGAAAATCTGGAAGGTAGTAGCTTATGAATTAGAGAAGCCAACAAGGATAAGAAGGGTTGTTAATTTAGAGAGAATAAACAGGGTTTGCAACAATAATGAAACAATTTTGGTACCTGGAAAGGTTTTGGCAAGTGGCGATTTAGATAAGAAATTAACTGTTGTTGCATGGGCATTTTCACAAAGTGCTTTGGATAAGATTAACGAGAAAGGCAAGGCGCTACATATACATCAACTAATGGAGGAAAATCCTACAGGTTCAGGAGTTAGGATTATTGGATAAAGTGGCAAACAAACACAAAGCAAGTAGTACAGGTGCTGGAGAATCATTTGTAGAAGTGGTCGTGCATGAAAGCATGATAGCTCGTGGCACGTTGTGCGAAGGATCTGATATTGTTGTTAAACTAGATGAATCTTCGTGCGTACCAAATAGAAATGCCTTGATAGAGATTCGGGGTGATAAATATACATTTATTGGCAGATGCGGAGAAAGAAAAAATGGAGGCTATCTGGTGCGTATACAAGGAAGAGTAGAAAATGATTATCAACGCTGAGAATTTAATTGCTGGAAGAATTGGAACGGTTGCAGCCAAAAGGGCTTTGTTGGGCGAGGAAGTATATATTGTGAATGCTGAGAAAGCTGTAATCAGTGGTAGCAAGAAAGTTATTTTTGAAAAATATGACAAGCAATCGCATAGGGGGGAGCCATTTCATGGACCATTTTTGCCCAAGACCCCCGACAGATTGTTAAAAAGAATGATTAGAGGGATGCTGCCCTACAAGCAGTATAAAGGGAGAATAGCTTTTAAAAAGATTAAATGTTATAGGGGGGTTCCTGAAGAATTTAATGGCAAGGATTTTGAGAGCATTGAAAAAGCAAATGTCTCTAAAATGCAATACTTTAAATTTATAAGTATTGGCGATTTGTGTGAATTACTAAAGAAAAGATGAAAGTCATTAATACAACTGGAAAAAGAAAAACTTCTATAGCAAGAGCTGTTTTGAAACCTGGAAAAGGGGTTATCAGGATTAATTCTAAATTGTTGGATGTTTATGAGCCTGCGTTTTGTAGGATGAAGATTATGGAACCTTTGATGTTGGCTGGGGATGTTGCGAAAAAAGTTGATATAAGCATTAATGTTAATGGTGGCGGGCAAATGGGACAGGCTGATTCCTGCAGACTGGCAATAGGAAGAGCTTTATCTGAGTTTCAACCATCTTTAAAGAAAGTATTTCTGAATTATGACAGGACTTTGTTGGTAGCCGATATTAGATTTAAGGAACAATATAAACCAAACGATTCTAAGGCAAGAGCAGCCAGACAAAAAAGTTACAGATAATTAGTCTTTCAACAGTAGTATTATACTATAAAATATATATTATAGACAAATGTTACACGACAAGTACGCGGACAAGTACGCGTAGGGTATTATTTTCAGGTGCATGAATCTGTTGCGAGGAGAGC
>JBBSXW010000061.1:13571-16542 GCA_038045665.1 Nanobdellota archaeon
GACAAGTACGCGTAGGGTATTATTTTCAGGTGCATGAATCTGTTGCGAGGAGAGCAATAAATAGATATCGCTGGGTACTTTAGTTTTATTTACTTCTTACACTTGCACAAAGCGAAATAGAAAGGTTAAATATAACCTACATAACTATTAAAATAACCTAAATGAAAAAGCGGTTGATGTAATTTTAAAAGACGAATTTGCGGATGATATCAAGGCTAAAAGTTATTTAGCTTTATTATTCAATAAAAATTGATAAAATATCAATATAAAGTGAATTATAGAAACATTTATATATCAGCTTTGTCTAAAGGTAAGGATGGTATCAAAATATGATGTATTCTATGTCATAGCTACAAAAGGAGAAATTAGATCTTTTGAGATAGTTGAAGCCTTAAATATGCTCAAAAGCGAATATAAGGCTGTTTTCAATCATGTCCTAGAGTTAGAAAGAGATGGCTATATTGAGAGAAATAAAACAATAAAGGTTCTCCCTACTGAAAAATCAAAAAAGCTCTTTGGTCTTATTTCTTTTTGTATAGACCACAGCATAAATTATAATTTGATGTTTAAAAAAACAATGCTTAATTTTATTGAAAAAATCGCAAAAAAAGAGTTTTTTACTATAAAAGATACCACGGTACATCCGCAGACATTCAAATATTATATCGATATTTTAGAAAAATATGGTTTATTATTTGTTTTATCAAAAAAACCATTAAAATGTAAACTTTTATGGCATCATTTTCTCATAGATTTAATGAAATTCTTTAATAAGAAACTTATTTTTTACACACCCCAAAACCATTCTTTTATTAAAGAGATTGAAAAAGAATTAAGAAAATATAAAAGAAATTTAAAAATATATTATATGGCAATAGAGAACTTAGAAAAAAAAGAAGAAATTGGTTTTATCTATACCAGCTTAAATTTAGAAGGTAACCCCCTAACGTTGCCCGAAACTCAAAGATTGATAGAAAAAGAAATAGTTCCCAAAGAACATAAATTAGAAGATATACAAGAAGTTACTCATTACAAGAGGGCTATCGATCTTATGATAACAAATGCAAAGAAAGGGATAAAACTAAATTCCCAGTTGATGCTTGAATACCATAAGATAACTATGTCCCACATGAAAGATGCTGGAAAGATAAGAAAACAAAATGTCACAATACCCCTGAATCCTGACTTTAAAACTGCTGAGTGGAAAGAAATTCCCAATAAATTAGGTCGGTTAATAGAAAAATATAATAATTTTGAATCTCAGAAAAGAGATTTAAAAGAGATTATTGAATTTTCTGCATTTTTTCATAATGAATTTCAAAGAATACACCCCTTTATTGATGGTAATAGCAGAATGGCACGATTGCTCTTACTCCATCTTTTAAGAAGCCACAAAATTCCCATTCTCGATCTTCCCTTAGGCTATTTTGATTTATATCTCGATTTAACCAAAAGATCTAAAAAAAGAGATGATGTAGCATTAAAATATTTAATTGAAGAGCTTATTTTTATAAATTTAAAGAAAATTAATTTTACTATTCAACAAAGAACATGATTTTATAGTAAGGAAACAGTTCACTCATACATAGACTAGAACTAGAGGACTTCTCTTACCACATTTCGAAAAGTTTTGCCCACTTTTGTACGTTCCTATCTACTGACACTCAGTAGATAGGAAAGTAGCTTTAAATTATATATAAATCTGGTTTCTTTTGAGAATTTTTACTTTTTTGCTCATAGAAATTTTAACGAGATTTCAAAAAGTCCAAAATTTACATGTCACAATTTCACAGAAATAACAAAAATAATCCAGTTCCAACTAGAACAATTCTATAACCAATAGAATTAACCATTACGTTGGAGGATCTTCGTAAGTTACTTTATAGAGGACTACAGCAAATAACTTAGCAGTTATTATTGGTTTTTCTCTAATTCTACCGTAAATAGAAATAGAGATGCAGATATTAACTAAAATCCATAAATTATAGAGACACACTGAGAATAAGAAGTAAAATAACCTAATATGATAGTTTTTAGATGTAGTTCTAGCCTTAAAGTCATGATCCATATTCCTATATGAAGTTTCAATTCCCCATCTTTTACTATACCAAGAATATAAATGATGGGTTAATTGTTCTGGAATATCAAAATTAGTAATAAATGCTCTTTTAATGCCTATTTCATCATCTACAAGAATTAAGTTAACTACTGCTTTACTTTCACCTTCTCCTATTTCGAAATCCTTGATAATCCTAGCTTCGCAGTCTTGAGATTTTCTCATCCATGCTTTTACTGTTGCAGATCTAATTTTAGGCATGATGAATTTTATTCTATGTTTCTTGATAATATTAATTAATTTAGGTTTATCAAAACCTCTATCAAAATAAGCTTTTTCAATACCTACTTTATTTTTTACTCGTTCTAAACTTTTATCCAATAATTCCTCTAAATCATCAAAAGGAAGAACAGGAATAGCATCAATAGTAAATCTATGTCCAGCTACAACTATTGAGCATGTTAAAAATTGATAGAAGTGTGAAGTTCCTCGTTCAGGTTTACCTTCAACTACAAAGGGATCATTCTTATCACCATAATAAGGAATTTTATGAATATCATAAGCTATATTTACTTTTCTTCTATTTAGGAATTTGTAATTATTTTTTGCAAAGTTGAAGATTAAATCAAATATTGAAATAAACATTTCTTTTATTTGTTCTATAGAATTGAATTTAGAAAAATGATGCAACATTAAATCTCCACTTGGAGCATTCACATTGGGATTTAATTCTTGGAAGGTAGAAGAACCATTAGTAGTAAAATCATGAGAATAAGCTATATGGACTAAAACATCTAGTAAATCTTTAGTTGTGAATTTAGCATTGTGCCTTAGCTTTATTTGTATTTGTGGATAAATTAATTTCTTTACTAATTTAGTAGCTTCTTTAAAAATCCTATTTTTAGATTTTTTATT
>JBBSXW010000062.1:0-6556 GCA_038045665.1 Nanobdellota archaeon
ATATATATAACCTTCGTTTTTCTCATGGGCAAATCCTCCTAAGTTGAACAATCCTGCGGATATTATAACAAAGAATCTTTGCCAGCATTTCCTTCTTCTGCATCATTCAATTTACTTACTAAATAGATAGTATAAATTATAGATAAGAAAGCCAATATCACTGAAATATACAGAACCAAATGGGCAATAAAATCTAAAGTTTTATCAATAAATCCTTCAGTAGTATAGCTATCATATATTCTATCCTTTAGTTTCCATCTTACTGGATAAAAAAACCATATATGCGTCTGATCTGCAAGATCAAGTATTTCTGGTTTGGCTATCATATTCCCTTCATAAACCCTAAAATATGTTTCAACATTTGATGGTTGATCTCCACCGCCAGGACCAAAGTTATGAACATTAATTGCATTTTCGCTAAAACTTGGTATTAATGATTCCATAGAGTCGTTTAGAGGCCCCGCTTTAATTGTCCCCCATCCGCAATCATCTGCCGCACACTCAACAAAGAAAGTTTTAATCGGCAAAGGCTGGCTAGGTGATTTAGAAAGTTCAGTAAGAACCAGATTCAAGTTAGATACCTCTAAATAATGTTTATCATTAAACATCCATGCAGTCCTCCCACCATAAATCCTATTATCAGTTAGTACCAAAGAAGAATCGTCGATATTGTCTATAGCAAAGTCCCTAAGCTTTCCAACTGCACTTTGCGATTCTAGAACGTCTTTGACAACATATAAATTAAATATCAAGATAAGTAAAAGTATTGGTATGATTATATACTTTTTTTTGATTTTTTTAAACAAATAGAACAGAGGCATGGCAGCAAGTATCGAGAACAATGGAGCAAATACCACAAAATGATTATCAAGCAATGATGTTCCCGATAAAAATAGATAAGTCGGTACAAAAACCAGTATCAATACCAAGGATTTAAAATTCTTTTTTATTATTGATATACCTGTGCCCAATATTGCTAATAAAAATATCAATGGATCCCTCGCATAAAAAAAAGACAATGATGTTGAAAATCCTTTTGTAACTAAACTATTTATGCTAAATGGCTGCATTGTATGCGCAATGCTCGCATAAAAATCCATAGATGTTCCAAAAAATCTTGCGAACATGACATCTGTCAGGCCCTTTTCTTTAAAGAGAAGATAATTATATATTAAAACAGGCATAAATAACAATATTACAATCAAAATAGACAGTACTGCTCTTTTTATGTTATCGCTATTGATTAATAATTTTCTTTTGTCTTTATTCTTAATGAAATAAAGCAAATACACCAAGATGAATCCTGGAGCCAAAGTAAGAGAGATTGGTTTTGACAAGACACCTAGCCCAAAAACTACCGCACTAAGTAAAGATATTTTATTTTTCTTGAATAATTTAGATATAAATAGATAAACTGATAACAAGTAAAAAAAAGTAAAGGTGGCATCCATTTCCATTAATATCATTTTAAGAGAAAAGGCAGACACTGTAAACAAAAAGGCCGCTATTAAAGCTATTTTTTTATTAAATAATTCATTTGCGAGCAAAAAAACCACTAGGATAGTTAGTGCACTAAATATAATAGAAGTTAAACTTGCTGAAAATAGCGTAACGCCAAATATTCTATAAAAAATATCTGCTAGAGCAAACCACAAAGGACTTTGATTTTGATTACTTGTTGCTCCATTGTTTAGAAAATCAATTGCATACAAACCGAAATTAATTGCATCTGGCGAAGGACTAGCGTTGTTTCCCACTATTGATCTTAAAAATATCCCTAATACCACTAAGATTAATAATATAATAAGCATGTTTTTCCTAGTAAAAACTTCCTTTTTGATTGTTTCAGCATCGTGTTGGTTCATTTTATCCTGTGATGTATCTTTACTTTCTCTGGCAGTTTATCATACAGTTGCAAAACAAATTTTAATGGCGAGTATAGCAATCTTAATCTGACTAGCGCTAAAAACATTTGTATTGGTGCTTTTAGCATATTTAAATGGGTTCTTGGATCATCTAACCATTTTATCGGAACTTCAACAATTTTAAAATTATTTCTCTTTAACTGATATAAAAGATCCATGTCAAATGCCCAAAGTGCTTTACCAAGAGAAGGCAATATTTTTTTAATGGGTTCTTTTTTAAATAATTTTAATCCACATTGTGTATCATAATATTTTAAGTTTAATAAAAATCTTATAAGTAGATTAAATGATCTGCTAAATACTCTTCTCATGAATGGCTGCTTTAGGGTAATATTTGAACTTGGAAGCCATCTTGAACCTATTGCTCCGTCAAAATTTTTTAAGTTGGTTATTAATTTATAAAAGGATTCTGGAGGAGCACTATTATCCGCGTCAGTAAAACCTATTAAATCTCCTTGGGCTAATTTGAATCCCTCAATTAATGCTCCTGATTTACCAATCTTTTTTTTAAATTCTTTGTAACTTATCTGTTTATATTTTTTAGCAAGATTGGATACTATCTCTGTAGTTTTGTCTTGACAGTTATTAGGTATAACTATTACATTATAGGAATCTGGTAATTTTATGTTGAAAAATTTTATGTAACCCATGAGAGTTTTTTCTATCCTCTCTTCTTCATTAAGCGCAGGAATTATTATTGAGAGTTTAACCATTTTACCCTATACGTATAAAACAACATATATACAAGCAACAGTGCCATTATCAAACTTAAAATTAATGCAACCTGTATTAGTGAGTTATGAAAAAAGTAAATTAAACCAACCTCTAAAACATTAGCAAAAATAACAAAATATGTAAATTTTGTTCTATTAATAGACAGATTGTATAATGATAATATGTATATGAAAGAAAACATTGTTATTATTAAACCAAATAGCGCTAGTATATTGTAGCCCATTATGTTATAAATGGATATATACTCTCGACCAAAAAGGAGCTTTAAAGCAAATAAGGGAAATATAAAATAAAAAATTGTAATTGATATTGATATTAGTCCTACAAGAAAAAGAGCTTTTTTTAAAATCCCTCCGGTAGATTCTCTTTTAGTTTGTATTTCAACACTTTTAGGAAACATTACTAGAGAAATTGGAAGAGATGCGAAAAATATAACCTTGCCCATTATTGAAACAGCTGCATAAAAGCCCGCTAAAGTTTCATCAAAGAAGTGTTTTACTAAAAAAAGATCTATAGAATAAAGCATAGTTAAGAATAAAACCGCTATTAGAACTGGATAAGCATATTTGTATATTTGCCTAGTTTCAATTATTTCCTTAGTGGATTTATAATATTTTCTTAACGGAATAAATGCTATGGTAATTGGAAAAAAGAATGATAAGGTGATTGCCAAGATTGCGCCATTTAAGTGCCATCCAGCATAAACAAACAAAATCCCAAGCCCCAGTTTTAATAATACTTCCAAAAATAAATTTAGTGCAAGATGATTAAACTTCTGCAGCCCTTGAAAAGTTCCTCTCAGTATTGGCAAAAGAGATACGAAGATTACCACCGGGCTCAAGATTAGAATACTAGTAGCACTAATTCGTAAAAAATTAGACAAGAATGGTATCGTAAACAAGCCTAGAAAAAAAACGATTGATGCATAAATGACCAACCTAAATGAAGATTTTCTTACCAAAGAATTAATCTTATCTATCTCATTGTTTGCTTTAAATTGCGATACAAATTTTGTTATTATCGTTTGAATTACGTTTACAGGAACCCCTATTAGATAGATCATAGATAACAATACCCCCAATGCTCCATAGCTACTTGGTCCGAGAAATCTGCCCATAAATAAATGAAAGAGAAACGCGCCAAAATTAGCCGTCATTGTAGTTGAAAAGAGCAAGATACTATCCCTAATCATACTATCCTTTCTTCCATAGTTCCAAAGTTTTTTTATCATTTTAAATAAACCAGATTAAACTAGCAAAAATAAACTGAATCAGAATAAAAATGTAGGTGATTTGCTTTTCTGTAAATCTCGACTTGATAGTAAAAAAATGTATTAAAGAGTATATCTTGTCATGTAAAGAATGAATTTTCCCATTATCATAATAACCATAACTTTGTGCCTTAAATTTACTCCTGGCTTTTAGAATAAATTCCAGAATAAACGGTATTGAAATTACCAAGGCGGCTTTTTCAATATTGCCAACTATTGCTATGCTAACTAACGACGCTCCCAATAAATAAGTTAAAGAATCACCAGGTAATATCTTTGCTGGAAATTTGTTGTAAAGGTAAAATGCTATTAAAGCTGCCAAAACAATTATTGCTATTCCTGCTGCTTCATATCTCAAGTTTACAAACGCATAAAGTCCTAACATTCCAATATAAATAATTCCCATCCCTGTTTCTAAACCATTTATCCCAGCTAATAAGTTAACCATATTTGATGCTACCACCACACCTATTGGAGTAAGTAGTAGTGGGTAAATTAAGCCAAAATCTACTACTCCAAAAAATGGGACCAACACAACAGATTGGCCAGCATTAATAACCATCAATGGTATTGCAGCTATTAATGTTAGCACAGGTTTTTGCCATTGCCTTAACCCTTGAGAAGCATCTTTTGTTTTATTTATTATCAAATCATCTAAAAATCCTATAAAAGTTATTAATAACATTGTACTTGCTACTGCAAATATGATCGAAATTTGCGTAAGGTCTTTATAGACAAAGGTTAAAATAAAAATGTAACACATTAGTCCAATTAAAATCCCCGCTACTACAGTTATACCCCCAGAAATCGGAACTAGTGGTTTATTCTCTTTATTTTGGTCTTTCACCAAAAGATTGATTCTATTTAAATATCTAATAAATACAGGTATAGCTATAAGAGTAGTTAAAAAACTTAATATAGGACTCAAATAGAGTAAACTTACCATAGTTTTGATTCATTCTGATGGGTTTAAATAATTTATTGATAGTGGCGTTATTGGTAAATTGATGAACGCCATTAATTTATAATTACTTCAGATTTAGCTACAGCATCATTTCGTCTGGCTTTCATGCTTACACATTTTTCTGCGATTATTATTACGTTCAATCCCCAATAGCCCCATCTTGAAAAAAGATATTTATCGAATTTAAAAATTGGTGCTATGAATTTAAGTATCTTTACTGGAGTTTCATCAGTATTTGGATAATATCTTCTCTTTCTTTTTTTGTTTATAAATCTCACCAATCTCCTGTAGATGTAAAGCATACCAGTTCTTAGAAAATATCTTTTTCTAATCAGAAAACCTCTGTTAATAAGTTTTCTTTTTAAATCAAAATAGTTATATCTCCTATAATGTCCACCATCTACATCTTGATAGTCCCATACGTTAGGGTTTAATGGCACTCCTAAAATCAGCTTCCCCTCTGTTTTTAAAACTCGATTAAATTCATTTAGTGCATTATCATCATTTTTTATATGCTCTAAAACAGACCAGCAGATTACGTAATCAAAATAGTCAGATTGCAAATTTAGTTTTCTATTTAGGTCTTCTTTTTGAAAATTAAAATTTCTTGATTTCTCTTCAACAATTTTAGAATTATCAATACCCAAATAATTAATATCCTTTGGCAGAAAATTTCTCTTATCCGGATTTGCACCACAACCAGCGTCCAACACTTTTCCCTTCAAATTCTTGCATAGTTTTTTATACATCCATAACCCTTCTGCATAGGTAGGCGTAATTTTCCTCAATTCAAATGCTTCCTTGTCCCAAACATAATCCCCCTTTGTCATTTTATCAGTTCTGTTTAGCCGAACTTTAAATAATTTACTCTGCCTTTAAAAATAAGCACGTTTTGCTATAATTATAAATGTAGAATAACGTTTACTGTAGAAGCCCAGAGTAAATTTTATGAACATGCGCCAAATTGAACCTACACACCGAATCTTTTCACAGAGAAAGCTTTATATATTACCAATTATTAGCTATAGATTAATAATAATGTTTCAATTTAAACAAGCGGTGAGGTGGGTTTAATGAATAAAAGGGTGCTTATAATTGTTATTAGCTTATTAGTCCTAATATCTTTAAGTTTTATTGTTGTGGGCGTTTCTTTGTGGGGTTCACCTGCAGCACAGGGAGTTATTAATTCTCCTACAAATGGTACTGTAATTTGGATGTCTAATGATCCAAATCCTCCTAGACCAGCCTTAGATCTAACTTTTGTTGGGTTCTTATTTAGTGCTGCTGGACAAGGAGGAGGTGGAAATGGAACAACTAATGCTTCATGGGTATTAAGAAGTACAACTAGTGGAAATAATTATACTTTAGCAAGAATAAATGATACTGTTGGTATTAATTCTATTAATGTTACAAATATAACCTCATTTACAAATTTGCCAGTACTTGGAATAAATGGAGGAAGACCTCCATCAGGCATATACAACTTAACTATTTATTTAACTAATGGAACATATGGAGTTGGAGGTTACTCAATAGGGGAACTTGTAGGTACTAATGCTATTAATTTTAATACAAGTAATCAAGGTTATAATATAACTGTAGGTGGTGGCTTTTCTACTGGAATTGGTGGGCATAATGTAGAAATAAGATCTAGCTTAGATA
>JBBSXW010000063.1:0-4315 GCA_038045665.1 Nanobdellota archaeon
AATTTTAATTTTGATTTGGCCTTATAAGAGATTATTCTTTCTTCTCCGGGATCAATCTTAGGAATTTCCCACACAATCCTTCTCCCGCTATTGCCTTCTTGAATATTGACCGGTTTCAGTGTCCCATAATCAATGCTTCCATGCAGATATCTCGGCAGAAAGTCCAGAATTTTTATGTTATAAATCTCTTTCAGGCTTTTATTTTTAAGATGCAGCAATACCTTAACAGAATCAGGCTCATCTTTTTTTTCATGAATTCTAAATGCTTCCTTCACCAGTTTAATATCTTTTTTAGTTAAAAATAAAACTGCACCAATCACTATTAGTGCTCCCAATATAGAAAAGAATGGCCATCTATAATCAACAATGATCTCTATCTTGTAAATATCTCCCGGAGGTATAACAAAATTCCACTCATAGAAATCACCATCATCACTTCTAACCAAAGTTCCTTCTGGATTAGTTTTAATAAACAGTCTCTGAATTCCAGAAACAGGATATTTAACAGTCTTTTCAACTTCAATATTGCCCTCGTTTTCCCTAATAATTTCAACAACATAGCTTAAAAGTCCTCTATCAACTCTTTCCCTTTCAGTCAAATCAGGATTGGCTCCGACATTAAATCTAAAATTAGAGCTCCCCCTTATCTTATCATCTTCATACAGCCGGACTGCCATTGAATATTCTCCTTTTTCTGTCAATGGATCTATCTTTAAATTCATCAAAACGCCCTTTTCCTCAAATGGCTCCAAACTTACCTTATCCTCAAAATTAAACACAGAGGCAGTATAAAATATATCAAGAGCGCTCAATCTCACATTAGCATTATTTTTCAAAGTAATTTTAACTGGATTATCTCTGCCAGGGATAATCTCACCTAAATCATCCATAAATATACTTACAACCTCTTTAGGCGAAATCACATAAATAATAGGGTCCAATATCTTCCTTACTTTGGGCTTGGTTAATGACACTACCTCAATAGGAACAATATAATTTCTATCTGGTCTTACCGAATCTAAAAAAACTACACGTGCTTTAATTTCTTTCTCTTGATTTGACGGTATGGCAACAGTGCTACTTGGGCTAAAAAAAACATTTTGTATGGCATCTGAAAAGGGCGCAACAGAAAAGGCATTTACTTTCAATTGAAAAGTATCTTCTCTAATTTGTTTGTTGGTAATCTTTATATTAAAAATAGCAGTTCCTCCAGGCTCAACAACATTCTGCTCCTTAGTCACAACAGTTGTTATATCAGCCCCATATACCTGAAAAGATAGTAAGAATACGAGCAAAAACAGGATTGATTTGAATTTCATGCTCATTCCTACAAGATAGAGAATATTTAAACATTTCTGTAAATTAAGAACTAGAATCGTTATTTGATGCAGAAGCATACTGAAAGGGGTCACTTGACCAAAAAATCCTTTCAAGTGGATTTAATACTCTCAAATCAAATTCCCTTGAGTTCTCATCCTCTGCATATCTCCGCCACATCTGACGTTCCTCAGCACTCTTAAACGGATTTCGAGAATTTTCCAGAGCACGCAAATAATTTTCCCTATGTTCTAAGACCCCCGATAAAACGCCACCAGTATATATAGCACCTAAGGTCAAAGTAGCAATTCCTAAAACTTTTTTCCTTCCCATCACAAAGAATCTATTCATTCAATATTTTTAATCATTTCTATACTCCAAAATCATTTTAGTATCAGTTCAATTAAAGTTCAAAAATAACTCTCGCAGACTAGTGCCCACAAAACCGCATTCGCATGCTCTCTCTTATCAAAACACTGACAACATTTTATTTGTATTTTAAAATAAATTCTTCTATTTCCTTAAGCTTTCTAGAGTTTAAAGAAACATGAATCTCTCCAGTAGAGGGTTTTTGTAATAAATATCCCTTATTAAAAAGTTCCTTAATTGCTTTCTGTATTATCTTCTTGCCTTTTTTATTAGACGTGAAATGTAAAGGTAACCCTTTAGGCAGATTAGTTATTTCAGTATGGGCTCCGCCTATTTTTTCCATCCTAATAAGCTTAGAAATCATATGCCACATTACTTGATTAACCTCTTTTTCCATACTGCCAAAAAAACATCAGAATATATAAAACTAACCTGATATTAGTGTACATCAATATATAAAAAGAAAAGATTTATAAATCTATAACCTCATAGAAATTGCATGGAAAAATCAAATTTTTTAGAAGTGGTAGGCAGCTCCTCAACTGCTAAGGTCTTACAATATTTAATTGAAGGAAGACATTTTGACTATACACTAACAGACATAGCAGAAAATGGAGGAGTAAGTTGGGGAACTTTACATATGGTCTTCCCTAAGCTTATAAAACAAAAAATAGTAATCAAAACAAGAGACATAGGTAGAGCAAAATTATATAAAATAAACACAGAAAATCAAGTGGCCAGAAAACTAATGGATCTATATGACTACATAACCTTAAATACATTAAAGAGGCACCAAGAAAAAGAAATCGTCGTAACAACTTAATCTATCCCATTTTCCGGTTAACATATTATATTTTATGTTAATTATACAACTTAGAATCTATAAACCTTCAGTTTGGTCATCTTAAAACCTCGCTAACGTGCTCTCTCTTATTAATCCTTATAACATTATCAACAAAGCTTTCAACCTTGCTCTCATGGCTAACCATTATGGCTTGCTTGACATTAAGCTCCCTTAGAACATCCCTCATCCTATCCAATTGGCTGTCAGAAAATCCATCAGTAGGTTCATCCAATATGATCAAATTCTTAGTCTCAATCACGCCTATTAGCAGATTAATAACCTGGTTTAAAGCCAGTCTATAAGCAAGAGCAGCAGCTGTTTTTTCTCCCCCGCTCAAATAATTATACTCAATAGTATGCCCATTTTGCTCTATTGCCGGAGTAAACTCTTCATCCAGCCTTATCTTAATCAATTCATTATCTATAAGTATATTAAACCAGTGCTGAAACAAACTGTCAAAATCATGATGAACTTTTAATAGTATCTTCTTCTCTATAACCTCCATCAGCTCAACAAAATAATCGACAAGCCAGTCTTGCACCTTAGTCCAATAAATCAGTTCATTCTTACTTTTCTCTTTATTCTTAATCTCTAACTCAATTTCAGCCATCCTCCTTTCTAAAGACCTAGCTTCAGCTTCTCTTCCGCCTTTCTCTACCTCTAATTTCATATATTCAACATTCAGTTTATCTCTCTCATTAATCAATAATTCATACTCTTCTTTCGCCTTTGAAGCTTCTTTCACTTTTCCGCTCAGCTCGTCCAAATTTCTCTTTAAATTAAATAATTCGCCCTCAATCTCAAAATTATCCTTCCTCAGCCTATCCAAAAACTCTTTTTTCTCCTCTAGATTTTTTTTCTTTAATTTATATGTCTCAACCAAAGATTTTTTTTCCTCCAGGTTTTCTAATTCTTTTTTCAATATTTTAATCTCATTACCAAATCCACCAATCTCTTTTTCAACAATCTTCATTAATGTCTCGTTTTCCTGAATCTTTTCATTCTCGTCAGAAATGACCTTTTTAATGTGATCTTTCGTAACTTGTTGCTTGCACAATGGACAGACATCCAATCTAGAAATATTTTTTGTTATTTCCTCTGAATTTACAATTCTGTTTTTTATTCCGCCAAGTTTAGCGTTCCTTTCATATATCTTTCCTTCCAGCTCGGCAATCTTCTCTCTATATTTCTTGATCTCAAAATCATCAACAACAATCTCATCTGCAATCTCTTTTTTAAGTTCTCTAACCCTATTTTGCGCCTCTATAATATCCCCAGAATTTTTTTCTTTAGTCAAAGACTTGTTTTTTGCTTCTACGTTCAAAACTTCTATCTGTTTCTCCAGCTCTTTAAGCATCTCTATCTTATCTTCAACAAGAGAAATTTCCTTATCCTTATTTCCAATCAGTTTCTTATAGTCTTTTATCTTCTCATCTAATTTATTTAATGCATCTCTTGCCTCTTTTAGCAAGTTTCCAATATCCTTCCTAGCGACAATCTTCTCATCAAGATCAGCTATTTTTCCAGCCAATTCTTTTCTAATGCCTTTAAGATGATTAACATAAATAATTGCATTGTTCTTAATCCTCTTGTATTTGTCAATTCCAAAAATTTTTCTTAAAGTCTCAAGCCTATAGTCCTTATCTCCTAATAATATATTCTTCATCTCTTCTTGCGGCGTATAAACAGTATATCTATAAATCAAACTTTTGCTTTTAGTTAAAAGATCCTTGGGGTATTTCAATAAGGTAAGAACCCTGTCCTTTATCTCTATAGGGCTCAAAT
>JBBSXW010000063.1:4415-26961 GCA_038045665.1 Nanobdellota archaeon
TTGGGGTATTTCAATAAGGTAAGAACCCTGTCCTTTATCTCTATAGGGCTCAAATCCTCTCTTTTGCCATTTACTTCAACAAAGCCAGAATCCTGCACAATAGAATCTCCTTGTTTTTTTAAATTCCTTCTGATTAAAACACTCTTGTCATCCAGCTCAAACAATAATTCAACAAAGCCCTTACTCTCCCCCTTTCTAAGCAAGCTCCCTCCAGGCAAACTTCCGCTTCTCAGTCCAAACAGGGCAAAATCCAAAGCCAGTAAAATACTGCTCTTCCCGCTTCCAACATCTCCAGATAACAACACACTTCCATTTGGGAATTCTATCTCTTGGTTTTTGTAACTTCTAACATTATTTAAAATAATCTTGTTTATTTTCATTTCTAAAAGAGGAAAAGTAAATGATTATTTTAGGGGCTTAATCAGCCCAATACTCTTAAGATACTCCCTGGCATTAGATTTAAAGTTATCGCCTTTTCCAAACATATTTTTAAAAAGCGAAGAGCTACTTTCTAACTGAGACTCTATCAATATTTTTTGCTGTTTAAAAAGGGAGTCATCCTCCTTCATCTTTTTAGCATAAAATTCCACATAATCCAAGTCAGTAATTGGTTTTTTCATTTGTTCTCTTGCCTTATTATGGTCTCGTATTCTTTAAACTTTTCTTTTTTTATGATATCAGAGAAAAAAATTCTCAGGTGCTTGGCATCTGCAACATCCTTATCACTACCTAATATTATCTCTTTATATAGTATTTCAAATTCAATTGGAGGAATTTTAAGCTCAAAGTTCTTGACCCTTATTCCTTGTGGATGAGTGAATTCAAAGAATTTTGCTTTTCTTGATTCATTAATAGGAATGAGTTCTATATTTGGAAATGTTTCGCCAACTCTCGCAAACCGAATATTATCCATGTTCTTCAAGTAGGGGTAAACTTCATCTGAACTATCTCCTTGATAGCACCAGAAATTATTATTTTGTAGCTCTTCCAGCAACAAATCAAATCTATCTTTTTCCATCATAAGGAAAAGAACATCGACATCTTCCGTAGCCCTGGTTCTTCCAGAGCATATGCTCACATAACCACTAACAACTAAATAATCTGAATGCCTTTTTAATATTTCTAAAAAATCTCTTAGGAAAATATCTAGCTTAGTTAGTTCTCTATTTATTACAATTATATTGTCTTCTATTGTGTAACCATTTGCCATTTGTTTTGTAAATTAAGTTATTTAAGTTATTTTAAAGATAAACTAGAATAAATATCTTTGGCTACTAATAATAGTAATAACTATCCGGATTCAGTTACTTGCCTTCATCCCTCAAAGCCTTCATAGCATTCTCAACAATTCTTTTCTCAAAATCAATATTTCTCTCGCCTTCATGCTTTTCTTCAGCAAATATTTCCATTAGTCTCTTAATTATTTTTTCCTCCTCGTGAATCTCAAACTGCCCCAAATGCTCCTTTATAATCCTCTCCTCAATTTCGTCTGTGCTGCCGTCAGCAACAGAAAATTCCTCAAATTCTTTAGTGGTTAATTTATTTATATTCCTAATGCAAGCATAGCAGTCCAGATTATCAACAATATCCTTAAAGTTTATGTCAGAGACCCTGCCAGATTTTAATTGGCCATAAACCCTTAGAGTCACAATCTTATCTTTAACCTCTCTTCTGCCAAGCGCTTTCTTTATATGCTCGCTTGCATCCTCCGCGTTCAAACCATCAACATCAACATTCAAACTCTCCACATCCTTAAGCTTTATAGGAATCCTTCTTACATTTAATTTATCATCCACTATACACATGCTTCCGTGTTTTAATTCCTCAAGTTCCTTAAAGCTGTTTGGAAATGTCGGTCCAGGATAGACTATCTTCCCGTAATCTTTTTTTTCAATATCAAATAAATAGTGCACATGTCCGCCAGCATAATAATCAAATCCTTTAGGCATGCTTGTATATGACTCGCCTTCCACTTTTTCAAACTCTTTTGGTTTGAATTCCTCTAATGTCGTGTGAAACATAAAAATCTTGAATCCTTTTTCTTTTTCCAGATGCTCTTTCTTTAATGAAGCATAATCTAACCTATCTAATCCTCCTCTCCTTCCGTACAAGCCAGTTATCTTTACCCCTGTTTTATCCTCAGTAAATATTAGCTTGTCATCCTCAAATCTCATAGCATTATGCATCAAACCGGCTTTCTCTAAAACATCCAACATGGTTTTGCCAGAAGGGCTATAATCATGACTGCCAGGGATTACATAAATACCAATATCCCTCTCTTTTAACTTGTTCAGTATAGAAGCAGTTTCCTTGACTAGTTCAATCTGCGGCAAACTTGTATTAAATAAATCGCCGCAAATCAAAACAAACCCAACATTCTCATCAATGGCAATATCAATCGCCTTTCTAAAGCTTTCAATGCTAAGCTCTCTTAATTCTTCTTCTCTCCAGCCACCAACATGGCAGTCTGCTAAATGGGCGAATTTCATATGCCAATAATAAAAAAATAGGATTATAACTATTTATATAATGAAAAATGCAATTTTTAGAAATCTAACAAAGAGCACAATAAATAACACCTGTAAAGATAGCTAATCTCAGATAGTCATCAGCATTATTCTTAATATCATACTTAAGTCCTTTATAGGCATTAGAAAGGACATTGCCACTATCAAATTTTTTGCTGGTGCCCTCATCCAAAGCTAATTCGCATGCCCTAAAAACAATATCATCCAGTTCCATTATACATCAAAATACTAACTGATTTATAAATCTTTCTACTATTAATTACTATCAAGTTACTAAATATCTACGACATCCCCATCCTTCAAAATAAACACACTCTCCCCAAGCTTATAGCCCATTTCCTTAGCTAATTCAGCTCCGGGCATAGTAATATCTCTCCCGCCATGGGCAGGAATAATCTTCCTTGGTTTCAGCATATTGATTAATTCTCTATCATCCTCTTTGCCGCTGTGACCGGAAACATGGATGCTGGTAAAGATTCTACACCCCAAGCTTTTCAGTTTATTCTCCAATTTTTCTCTATTCTTAATATTCTCCTCAACAGGAATTGTCCTGCAAGAAAAAATAACATTATCTTCATTCTTAAAGTCAAAATGAAATCTCCCGGTAGCAATTTTGGTCAATACGCTTCCAGGCTCAGCCTGGTTCCCGGTACATACAATAAGATACTTATGAGTTCCGTCTTTATTGATTTGTTTCAATTTCTTGCTTATCTTATTGGCATAAGCAACAATCTCTACTTTATTGGAAAACTTAATTAGTCCAACATCCTCTCCTGCCCTAACATATCTATTCAGACTTCTTCCTAGAAAAACTACTTTCCGTCCTAGTCTTTCGCCCAATTCTATTACAGTCTTAAGCCTGGCAAGATGAGAAGCAAAAGTAGTCACGATAATCGCTTTTCCATTGTTATCTACGCCCAATAAAACATCCTTAAGCATTTCTTTGGCAACTTTCTCGCTCGGTGTTTTCACATCATCCTTGGCATACAGGCTATCCAAAATAAGTGCCCTGACATTATCCAAAGACTTTATCCTAACGTAGTTTGGTTTATTTCCTATGACAGGATGGTTATCAAGTTTAAAATCCAAAGAGTAAACAATCTGTCCGTATTTTGTATGTAGCACAACTAAAGCACAATCAACAGTCGAGTGCGTAATATTAATAAACTCAACTTCTATATTGTTATTGATTTTGATTTTCTCTCCTACTTTTAATACAATTTTTTCATTTCTAAGTCTTCTTTTTTTATCTTTCAAAATTCTTTCAAGAAGTCTGATAGTATACGGAGTCCCGATAATAGGAGCATGAGCATAGGTATTTCCCATATACGGCGTAGCCCCAAGATGATCCAAATGTCCATGCCCGATAATAATGGCCTTGACATCCTGCCTTCTATCACGCAATATGCTATCATCTGGGATAGCCTTTATTTTAACCATCTCTTCATTGGTTAAGGTTTCTTGCACATCTTCATACGCAACAACAGCAGGAATATACAAGCCCATATCAAGAATAACAATTTCCTCGTCTATGGCAATCGCAGTCATATTCCTGCCAACTTCATTGTAGCCACCAACTGCAATCAATTTCATTCCCATTTTATAATATTAAATCAAAAAATATTAGTATATAATGCTTTTCAAATTAAATAAATCATGCCCTGGTTTTGCTATATTTTTGCACTATAAACACCAAAATTGCCATCAGCAGGGCATAAGTTAAAAGTATCAACACTGGTTCAATTACCCCAAGAAGTTCTACCTTAAATAGCATTATCTTCTTTAACATGGCCTCGCTTAGCACAAATGGATTTAAATCTGCAATTCTCTTCAGAGATTGGGGCAAAGTCTCTAAAGGCAAGATAGTGCTAGAGAAAAATAAAAACAAGCTAGCAACACTTATTGTAGCCAACATAGAAGTTTCCTCTGACTTGAATATATACCCAATAAACATTCCTATCAAAATAAAAACACTTACAACAGGAATTAAAACAATAACCACTTTGATTAATATATCCAATAAAGCATCTTTAAAAAATATCGCAGCAACAACCAAAACTACCGCCAACTGCAATGTCAGTATAACAAAGTTTGTCAAAAAATGACCTACTATAAACACAAAATCCCTGACCGGCGCGATATAACTCCTAAATAAGGCAGGACTTGTTTTCTCTTTAATAACCAAACTGCTGCTTAAAATCAGCGCCATCAGCATAACCACCAGAACTATCAAGGTAGGAAATAAAAAGCTCAGGTGCGTTTTTTCAGCTACCACAGGAGTAATTTTTGTCTTTAAAGGAGAAACAATAGATTCAGCACTTCTACCACTAGCGATTTCTATTTCTAATTCGATATCCTCTATAGTAGATAAAACGTTTGCTATAGAACTCTCGCTATTTTCCAAATCAGATTTAGCAGAACCAAGTTTTTCAAGTGCGTCCAAAGTAGCCTTTTCCAAGTCTGCACCCACACTTTTTGTATTGTTTATAATTCTAGTAATAGTATCTCTAACTGGATCAAAAGTACCAGAACTCAAATTATTCGCTTCTATAACCTCATCAAGCTTTTGGCCTATTTTTCCTATATCCGCTTCACCGACCAAATCAAAATTTATTGAAGACAAAGCAGAACTAGCACCCTCAACTTGACTCTCTACATTTATGTTTGAACTTTTCAGCTCATTCAATTTCATCTCATTTTCTCTAATCTTCACTAGGCTGTTGCTTATTGCATTCAAGATGCTTGTTGTCATTTGCAAGCTTAACTCAGTAGTTTTCGATGTAACCTTTGAAGACACAGCATCAATAATAATCCAAACCAAATTTACTCTTGACTGATCGACTAAAAACTCAATAGGCTCACTCGCGCCAGATTCAAGATTTGCAGGAATAAGAGCACATACGTGTATCTCAGCTGATTTTAAACTAGCTTCACATTCATCCCTAGATTCAAGTTTTACCACAGAAAACTGCTTACTTCCTAGTTCTTCCAAGATAGATTCTGCCAGCTCGCTATAAGAATCTGAATAAGCCCCTACTCTAATATCATAAATATTTGAAGTATTATAAGCAGTTCCAACAAGAGAAATAATGATCAACGGACCCAACAATACAATCAAAGACGAACTCCTGCTCCTAACAATCAATTTTATATTTTTTTTAATGATTATAAATAATAATTCTAAAGGACTAACGTTTTTCCTCTTTTCTTTTTTCTTAACTTCTTTTTTATTTCTTCTTATTCTCTTCAGCATTTTCAATTAGGTGAGTGAATATCTCACTCAATGTTGGTTTCCTTATATCTACATAAATAACCTTATCCCTATTTTTTTCAATATTGGATAATATTTTTCTAAGAACTTTAGTGGCGCGTTTATTTTCTGGAACATAAACAACAAGACGATCATTAACAATTCTTGTTTTTCCGTCCCCGATGCTTTTCAGATAGTGACCATATCTTTTTTTGTCTTCGAGAAGAATATGTATTTCTTCTCCCCTCTTATATCTCTTTTTTAATTCATCGGGAGCGCCAATAGTCAAGACAGTTTGATTGGACAAAATCGCAACATGATCGCATAAAAACTCAGCCTCATCAAGCAGATGCGTTGTAAAAATAACAGTGGTGCCCATGACATTAATTTTCTTAATAAGATTCAATATCTCCTTTCTTAAAATAGGATCCAAGTCCTCTGTCGGCTCATCCAAGATCAATATGCTAGGTTCATTTACAATTGCACAGGCCACATCCAGTCTCCTCTTCATCCCTCCAGATAAATTTTTAGCTAAAATATCCTTATATTCATTCAGGCCAACTACCATAAGGGCATTCTCAACTCTAGAATATAAATAACCGCCCATTAATCCATATAGATTACCAAAAAACCTTACATTTTCCGCAGCCGTGAGATTATCATAAAAAGCATTTTCCTGCGAGGCAAATCCAAAATGCTTTGCCAACGCAATATTCTGTCTCCAAACTTCTTTATCATTAAAAATCACCTGCCCTTTATTTGGTCTATAATAACCAACAATTAATCTGAGTAATGTCGTTTTTCCACTTCCGCTTACGCCAATAATCCCGAATATCTTCCCTCGGGGAATCTCAAAATTTAAATTTTTCAAAACAACATTCTTCCCGAATCCCTTTTCAACACCACTTAGTTTTATAGAACTTATTAGCCTATTATCAATCTTCATATCGCTAGAGACTTCAGTCTTTATGTCTTTCCTAATCGCTACGCTACTCCTAATAGAGTGAAATAGATTTTTGTAAGAAGAAAATAATCTAACTGGCTTCTTAACCTCTTTTCCCCTTCCGGGCAATTTAAGCATACAAATTAAAGCGTTTGCGTATTTTTAAAGGTTTCTTGAGATTAAATCAAATATTCAGGCAAACACCAAGGGCTCTTATTTTGACATATAACTGTTCTGGGCTAATTGACCCTTTATCATCAAAACCCAACATAACCTTCACATCATCAGGAACATTAAGTTTATAGTCACTAATCAGTTTTTTGTACACCCCAATTACCCTATCATAGGCATCAAGCTTAGATCTTATCCTTTCTGCATTCTCCTCGAAGCTATCCAAAGGATAAACAATAAAATTCCTTTCGGCTATATCAAGAGCCTCTTCAAGCCTTTTTGCTATCTCTTCCGAAGAATCAGTATCTTCTACTTCTGTTAATTTTCTTATCCTTTCCTCACTTCCATAAGCATACATTTCACATCCATTCAAAAATAAGGGTTTATAAGGTTTATCACTATAGAATTAATATTTCTCATCATACCAAAAAAGATTTAAATGCTATTACTTTATTAAAAAATTAAAGAGGTGTATTATGGGAGCAGAAGTCTGGATAACATTAATCCTAAAAATAATTATCATACTAATTGCAGGTCACATAGCCATCACAAAAATAGTGCCTTTATTAAATGATTTTCTTTTAAGTTTTATAAAGGACAAAAGCTCTGTAAATTCATTCACTTCGCTTATAGATATCTTTATCCTAGTTCTAGTGGGAGCACAAATAGTAAATTTCGTTCAGGAAACGGATAGTGTAGCTCTTTCATATATCTCTATCTTAGAACCAGCATTTAATGTTCTTAAAGAAATCTTTGTCTACCTTCAGTGGATTCTTCTGGCGCTTATCGTGGTCGTAGCTATAAAAAATTTAAAATCCTAAATCTTTAATTCAACTATATATTTGGCTTTCTTCTTGGGCGTAGCCATGCTAAAGGGCTTGCATCTTCTTTTTTCAACAATATTCAAACTACTATCCAACCAATAAACATCAATAGGAAAAAATACAAAAAACATATGAATAGACGCCTTGTACCTAGTTTCTTTATTCAAGACTAAGGCAATATTTTTTGGTTTGAAAAACATTAATCCTCTCAGTCTTTTAAAAAAAGTATCGCACACTTCAATATCCTCTAGTTTAAATTTTTTAATTAATTTCTCACGTAAATCTTCCATTTTCTTTAAAATGCAACAGCACCCAAACCAACAGCATTATCATACCCATCAAAATCACCAGAATTGTAATAGCTCAAAACTTTTCCCTTCCTCAACCCAAAGCCTTTCATTATCTCCATAAAAAATATAATAACATTTAGATCAAATGCTCCGCGTTTAAGCGCCGTATTCATAATCTTGCCAACATCAACTTCTTTTATGAAACTTAAAAGCTCGTGATCAATCGCAGTTAAATTTTGCTTAACCGCATGAACAAAAGGCATAAAATCAAACTCCTTCCCATAGTAGCTTAAGCCAGCGCTGGCTACTACGCAAATATTGCTACAATCACTAATCACATCGGCAAAATCGCATATTTCATCATAAGTAACATTTCCAACCAAAATAGGCAAAAATCTTAGCCTATCCAGATTATTCCTATTCGCATACTGTAAAAAGGGTAGATGCACATCAATAAATGAGTTGCCATTAAAAGCTTCAAATGAGTTCTTTAATAATGGACAGCCAGCAATCAATTTCCTCCCTAGTAAAACATCAACTTTCGCACTGCCAATGCAAGTATCCCAATCGGAAAAAAGAAAAGTGCTAAATTTATTACCTGCATTAAAGTCTCTTCCTATGATCACATAAGTTTCAGGCATTTTAGCTTCAGCAATTTCTTTATAAGCCCATGCAAACGCTGCACTAGAAGATTCTTTCAAAAAATTAGGAGCAATTATCCCTCTTAATTTGTTTTTCCTAGCTTCAATAGGCATTACCCCCGGCCCGATTGAAGAATTAAACCCATGATCAATTAATTTGTTTATCTTGTCAAATCCAAGCTCATAATCACAAGTTTTCCTGTTCATTCCCTAAAAGAAAAAACCGTTATTTAAAAGATTAACTAGAATTAAACAGCAATATTCATTGGCATATAAACCCTACAACCACTTCTTTTTATTAAAGAAAACCACCAGAGTAGCAGTGGATATAACCAT
Source organism: Nanobdellota archaeon (assembly GCA_038045665.1). Taxonomy (GTDB): domain Archaea; phylum Nanobdellota; class Nanobdellia; order SCGC-AAA011-G17; family JACPIM01; genus JBBSXW01. The sequence goes on from JBBSXW010000063.1 coordinate 13,399, forward strand.
AATTGAAATCACTATTAAAAAAGCATTCGGATGCCCAGCAAAGGGCAAAACAATATTCATCCCGTATATACTAGCAATTAAAGTAGGTATTAAGAGTAAGCTTGCCATAACTGCAAAACTCTTCAAAATCTCGTTTAATTTATTAGAAACTGCAATAAAATAAATCTCCATAACGCCTATAATTACCTCCATAATAATCTCCCCAAATCCGATTATTTGATCGATTTCAACAATAAGCTCATGAAACATTTCATTTTGCTTAATATAAGCTATCTTCCCTTCATTCAGAGAAAGCAGTATATCCTTGTTTGGTCCTAGCGATTTTCTTAAAAACATAACCTTCTTTTTGAGCTCGTACAACTTCCTGATATCTTTTTCGAGTGCATGAAAAGCAGAATCTTCCAAGGCATTAACCTCGTCATGGATACGTTCTAAATATAAATTAAAATCCCTCAATGACTCTATAAACAAATTATAAATCAACGCACCAAAACCGAATTTTGTAATCGCTTTCCAATCATTCAGATCAAAATCATTGAAAGTTTTGGTAATAAAGTTAAAATTATCAGAAGCTATTGTAATCATAAAATTTTTACCAACCAAAATCTCTATAGGAGCCGTAATCCTCCTAGTTTTTGAGTCAGTAATCAAGCCCCTAAAAATTAATAAAGAATATCTGCCCTTACTAGTTACTCTTGGTTTTTCATGGCTGTCTAAAACATGTTTTAATTCATACAGGGGTATCTTGACTTTTTCATGTAATACGTGCAAGTCTTTCATAGTGGCATTGCTGCATAGAATCCAATAAAGATCTTTATTCTCTCTAAAACTACTTATATCCACCTCTTTTGATTTTCCATTAGAGCGTCTTAAGACCCTAAGCATGTTTGGTACAAAAAATAACTATTTTTCTTTATATACTTTGCCATAAAACATATTTTTTAAATCAAAAAATCATTCTTTTTTCTATGTCCGACCCGTACAAAGAAGTATATGATGAAAATGATGACCTCTATGAAGATGAATTTGCAGAAGAGCTAGAAGAAGACGATGAAATCACGCCAAAAGAAGAAGCGTTTATGAAAGGCTACAACAAAGCACCGAAAAAGAAAAAATCAAAGCGATCTAAAAATAAACATACTCGCTAAAAAAGAGGCTCCGACGATCGGCAATAAAATCAGTGTGGACAGAATATCAAAATAGATTAAGCTATCTCCGCCTATTCCGCTAAAAGTCAAATAAACATATTTTATCCCTTTAATAAGTACAGTAAGCGACAGTACCAAAATTCCAAATATCAATACGTTATATCCCTTAAGAACCCTCCCAGATTCATATTCCTTTCTTCTGATTAAGAGTATAACTGTATATAACAATAAAATAAAACCTAAAAATCCAAAAACCGCAATTAAAATTTCTAGTATCATCTTACTTCTTCTCCATTTTCTTTCTAAGCATCTCTCCTGCCTTTATTTCGAGCTGCTTTTCCTTTTCTTCTAATTTTCTTAACCATTTTTTCAGCCTTTCCTTTTCTTCTTGCAGGTTATTCTCCTCTATTAATAGTTCCTCCCTTTTTCTTTTAGACTTCTCAAGGCTTGCTTCTAATTTTTCCCTTTCAATCTCAAATTTTCTTCGTTGAACAGCAAACTCATCCTTTTCATCGTGCAACTCTTCTTCCTTTTCATCTAAAGCCTTTAGCCTGTTTCTGTAGTCTTTTTCTTTATCCTCTAGCTCTTTCAACCTAAGTGAAATATCCTGTTCTTTCTTGTCAAGCATCTCTAATTTTTTTTCTTTTTTAGACAAACTGTACTTCTCGGTATTTATCTTGCTTGCTTCCTTCTCTAACCGCAGTTTTTCCTCTCTAAGTTCCTTGCTAAATTTTTTATTCCTTTCTTTTATTTTTTCAAGTCTTAATTTTTCAACAGCAATTTCTTCTTCTTTGTCTGAGAACTCATCCTTCTTATTCTGAAACTCTTTTTTCTTATTGTCAAAAAGTTTTTTTTCTTCCTTCAGTTTCTTAATCTTGTCAGCGAGTTCTTTTTCCATCTTCCTTATTAAATCTTCCCTCTCGTTGTGAGCCTTTATTTTCCTTTCAAGCTCATTTTCCTTCTTCTTTATATCACCAAGAACTTTTTTTTGAAACTTATCAAACCTCCTTCTCTCGCTTTTTATTACCATTATTTCAGGCTCAACTATCTTTCTCGCAAACTCCAAGGCAATCGGATGTTTTGGTTTTTCGACTAATTCTGCTAGCTGTTTTCTTCTCACAGTATCCTTAAGATGAAAGTCTCTAAAAGTAATCACAAATAGCGATAAGGCTAAAACAAACACGCCTCCAGTTTCAATTAAAAATCCATAGCCTTCTGGAAAAGCCGGTATAACCCCGATTATAAATGGGAATCCCAGGAAAAGTATAACGTTGATAATATTTAAGTTTCTGAATAAGTACCCTAATCCCGATCTTTTTAATCTGCTCCATGATATAGCTACAACTAAGAACAAGAATGCGGCCACATATCTTTGTACGCTTATTAGTAATTCTAATTCTGACAATATTATCACTCTACAATAGTATTTTTTTCAATTTCAATCCCTTTTAGTATATAAAGTTTGTTATGGGTAGGTTCATATAAAAATAAGCCAATTGCGCATCTTAGATTGTCCAGAATTTAGAGGATATTGGCCATATATTATCCTAATATTGTTAAAGTATTATCATAAAATTATATATCTTAAAACAATAAAATTTATATAGTATTGCTATGATATTACTACAATAATGTCAAAATCAACAACAATTAGCTTTACTGTTCCGCACGATATAAAGCTAAAATTAGATGCAGTAGCTCACATCGGTCATTATGACTCGCTATCAGAATTTTTAAGAGACGCAATCAGAACCATGTTAAACAATAACAGGCATCTTAGAACCTCATTAGCATACTATCTATTCAAACAAAACAAAATACCGATAGGCAAAGCAGCGGAAATTATCGGTGATCCTATTGACGAAACAAAAATTTTGTTTGAGCACATGTAATTCATAGAACAAGAATTCCAAGAAAGGACTGTAGCAGTAGAGGTCCATCCTCCAGAGAATCCATATTTATTTTAATAAAAATCATTCATCAACAAAATCTTCTAATACATATTTAAATTCAGAATCCTTATTAATGATCTTCCTCTTTTTCAAATACTCTAAAGCAAGTATGTAAAAGAACAAGCCTAAGCTCTTCTTACCCTTGTTATTGCATGGAACAACTAGATCAATAAAATTGCTCTCATTATTAGTATCACACAAGGCAACAACAGGAATGCCTAATTTAGCAGCATCCCTCAATGCATTTTTATCCGGCCAAGGATCAGTCACTAACAAAACCTTGGCTTCTGTAAATTTTTCCAAATTAAGATTTGTTAAAAGCCCTGGAGGATATCTTCCAGCAATACCTCTTACACCAGTAGCTTTTGAAAACGCATTTATAGCTTTCCAGCTATTTTCCCTCCTGCCAACTACCAAAATATCTTCTGGTTTATAACTAGACAGAAAATTAATCGCAATCCTTATCCTTTCATCAATCTTTTGCAAGTTCAAAACAGCCAGTCCATCTGGTCTTATCTTGTAAATAAATTTACTCATGTATTTAGTCCTGAATTTAGTTCCAATATGCACTCCAGCCTTTAGGTACTTATCCAATTCCACCAAAAGATTTTGTTCTGTAGTCATTAAAGGTTTTTCAATTTAAAGTATTTATAAAACTTACTAGAAAAAGTTATTTTCCATTCTGTCTTTTTATAGTCTGCCTATATCTTTCATCCCTTCTTATTAGCTTATCGCACATATTTCCTAAAAAATACTCATACGTTATTCCCTCCAATTCTCTCATTCCAATAAAGCCATTAATGACTACATCTCCTAAAGCATCAATAGCGGGGCCATCGGGATTCATAAATTCCTTATACTCACTATCATCAAACCTGTTCCTATAATCTATTATATCAAACGCCTTTCTCACATTGTTATTAAATACCCTACTAATTTTTTTCTGGCCTTCTAGAGTATGTGCGTGTGGAGAAATTTGTTGCTGTGCTATACCTTCCATTTCTCTAAGCCAAATTTCAAATAATTGCTTTTTATTATAATTATTAACCGAATCAAAACTAGTAATTGGCACTCTCCTGAAATCTGGCATTCTTCTCCTCATATTGAGTATCATTCTCTCCAGCGGAACATGTCCATCATCATAGCTGCAAGGATAATCTTCATTAAGATACGGCACCATCAATCCTGCCATATTAACAAGGTCACCAATTTCATCAGCAGTTTTTGAGGCACACTCTGTTTTTACCTCGGTATCTCTTGCTCTTCTATAACTGCTCATGGCTCTGCTTGCTTCGCTAAATTCTTCCTGAAGCTTACCAAACATAACCTTGAAAGAATATCTTGATTCAATAGCATGTCTCCCGTTAATAAACAATCTCTCATCCCAAAGTTCAAACAGTTTCCATAGCCCGTTTAATCTTCTCTCAGGCAACTCTCTTCCAACTATTCTAAATAATCTAGAATCTCTAGTCTTAACCATAAGAAATGCGAAAACAAAATAGCTAGTTTATATACTTTGCTTAACTAGACCTCAATAATCATTCAAAATTAAAATAAAAAAAGAGAAAAATAACTCCCCCCTAGTTTAGAGGTTCTTTTTTAAGTCCCTGATCACTCCTTCTGATTCTTTTTTCAATCCAAGTCCAAGTCCAATACCTAAAGCTAATGCTATTCCGCCTGCTAGCGCACCGATTATCACTACAAACACTGTCTTGAACAAGCCAACGTCAACCCTGATTATATCCAATGCCTGTATTGCTACCAAGATAAGGATGATCCACTTCAATATTTTTGCTGACAGCCTCATGCCTTTTAGTTTTGTATGCTCATTAATCCTGATCTCTACATAGTGTGCTGCTGCCAATCCTACCAAGAATATCACTATCGCAACTAATAGGCTAGGCAACCATCCAACGAATCTAGAAATCGTATCACTTAAAGCGCCAAGATTTAATAGCGCTACAGCTTGCTCTAAAAACACAATAATAATCCACCACTTCAATAGCTCTCCGAGCAACGCTGGTACGTCACTGTGCCCTACTGCTTTAGTAAGATGTGCCTTTCTTAGCCATGCATCAAGCTTTAATTTATCCAGTATTATCCTGAATGCATGTCCTAAAATCACTGCAACGAATATTCCTATCACTAAAACAATTACAGCAAAAATAATCCACGGGACTGCTTCAATAATCCTCTGCACAGTTACTTGTAATGGAGTAAATAAACCACTAGCAACATCCTGTGCTCCTATCCCTGGCACTATTTAGTCACCTCCAATTTTTATTTAAACTAAATACAATTGTTTGCAAACTCCCATTTAAATAGTTTCATAATTACTTTATAATTGTAACATTATTCTACATAATATATAAGTTTATATACTATATTGATGCACAATAAAATATTAATATAAACCACTATATAAACTTATACTATGTTCAGGCAAAAATTAATACATTATCCGAATTTAAAGACAATTTTAATGATAGAAGTTTATCTGCAAAAAAGAAAAAAACCAATAAGCAAAAATGAATTATTGGAAAGGGTACCTAAAAAAATAATGAGGCAGACATTAAACATTATCTTAGAATATCTAGAAGCCAGCGGCAAGATAATCATAACAAAAAAAGGAATTCAGTGGGTCTTTGAGGATAATAAAAAATTCGAAAAGGCATTGAGAAAGATTGCAGAGGATATTTTTTAACTCATTTCCTTTTCAATTTCTTTTAGCCGGATTATTTTTCTAATTCTCTCTTTGCCGAATAAGCCGCATTTAATATAAGGAACATTCCAAGCAACAGCCAATTCAGCAATCGTGTCATCCATTGTTTCTCCAGCTCTGTGAGACAGTATAGGAACTATGTTATTTTCTTTAGCATAATCAATAATTTCCTTAACCTTGATCAATGAGCCAGCTTGCGTAGGCATAATAACAACAGCATTTATCTTCCCAGCAGCTTCTTTAAGTCTGGTTAAATTGCCGCCAACTAAATCATCGCCGCAAATCAAGTCACCCTTAATCTCACTATAGCCATCAAGATCATTTTCCTCTAATGGGTCTTCAATGTATTCCAAACCATACCTCATAATCAAGCTATTAACATACTTTAGCTGTTTTTCCCTGTCAAGTTTGCCTTTCTTATAAAAATAATAGCCACCAGAATAAATATGGCTACCGGCAACGTCCAATCCTAAACCAACCTGTATATCGAACTTATCAAAAACTTCCTGAGCAGCATTTTTCAATATCTCTAATATATTTAAATTATCTAAAGTGGTCACCCACGAACCAGTGCATGTTCTTCCAATAGGCCTTAAATCTCTTTCAATTTTTTTATAGATATAATGGCTAGCATAAGCACAATCAGCAAAAGTGTCAGCATGCGGCATAACTAAAAACTCTTGAAAATCACTGCTGTCCCCGCTATGTTTACCGCCGCCTATACACTCTCCGATAAGCATCGGCATCTCATTGGCATAAGGATTCAAAATTTTCCACATAACTCCTCTTTTGGCTATGCTCCTTAACAAAGCGTACTCTAAAGCAACAACCGTATTGCCGCCCAATTTGTCTAATCTTTCGCTTCCATCAAAATCAAACAGCAAATCCTCAACTATTTTTAAATCATTAAACTCATTAAGCTCCAAGCCTTTCAATGCCTTATTTAAAGTATTATTTACCAAGCTCAATGGAATTCCGCTCAAAGGGAAATTAAAAACTTCCCTAGAACCAGTAGATAATCCCAAAGGAGCGCTTCCTGTATATTTTCCGTTTACGCTAACCTCTATAGTCTTGTCTCCAAACGAGCTAGGTATCGCCTTTGCTTTAATTCTTTTTATATTCATGCACCTTATAAAAAGCAAAAAGACTATATAAGGATTTTTAATCCGGTGCATTGTTGCGTTGTCGGGACTTGGATAACTAGAATCAACAAGATGCCCTATAAGGACAAACAAATCTGATCCCTAGTTTAAGTATTAGAAATAATAGAAGTAGATGGAACTGCTTTTTCTTTCCTATCGTCTTTTACACGAGAAAGTGCAATAAGACCGAGTATAATAAACCCTGTGACAGCAAGGACAGCTATTCTGTATCTATAACTTCCAATTGAAACCAAATTTGTAACTACCAACCCCCAGACAATTGGTCCAATAAATGAAGAGGCTCTTTCTGCCAGACTAAAATAAGCAAATGCTAAATTATGCTTACCTTTGGGAGCAACATACGCCATTACTGAACGAGATACTGTCCAATTAGAACCAAACCAAAGACCCATAATTGTTGTAGCGGTTACGAATAAAGCAAAGTTATTAATAAATCCAATAAAGGGTAAAATAATAACCCATCCTGCTAATATAAACATTAAAGTTCTTTTGTGACCAAATTTGTCTGCAGTGAAACCAGATAGTGTTCCACCAAGCGCAGAAGTAATCAATATCCCGAGCAAAATGTAAGTTTTTACAGTATCGGAAACTCCCCAAACTTGTTCAACAAAAATTGGAAAGTTATTTGAAGCAGTTAAAATGGCATCATTAAATAAGAAATAAGCAAGAAGAAACAGACTTACACTAGATAATGAAAATAATAGCTTTGTTTCAGTTATCATTTCTTTCAATCTTGAACCAAGCCGTAATTTTTCTTTGGGTCTTTTAGGTTCTCTGAATAAAACAAGCATCGGTAGAGAAAGTATAAAGAATACTAAAACAGAAGGTAAAAGTGTCTCTGCTCTAGGAGCTGAACCAAAGAAGCTTAAGCTACCTGTTGATAAAGGTAATGCAATTAGTAAGCCAGTAATCTGCCCGAGATAGTTAGCACTTATACCAAGACCAGACACCAATCCTCTTTTTTCTTGTTTGGATATATCATTTATTAACGGAGTATAAAAAGTAAAAGAAAGTAAGTATGAATATAAACCAAGTGTGAAAAAGATAAGAGCGCCGACCGCATTATTAGATATAGCAAACAAAGCACAAACTCCATAAAAGACTGTTGTAAAAACTGTGGCATAGCGTAAACCAGTAATTCTTCTTAAAAACTTATCGAGTAAAGTACCAGTAAGAGGAACTGTAAAAAGTAAAAGGACTGCTGAAATTGTAAATGTTAAGTTAAAATACAAATCTGGAACTCCTCTATCAATTACTATCCATTGAGCGAAATATAAAAAGAAGATAATGGAAACGATAGAATTTGCAAAATCATAAAGGATCCAAAGAAAAACATTTCTTTTTGTATCCATATTTTTAATAAAATAAATTGGTTTAAATGTCTATTTATTTTGAGTCCAGCAGATGCAACAATGAATTAATCCAGAAAACAAAAACAAAGTTAAGCCTTTAAAGGCAAGGGCCTTTTGATTGTTATTGGCAATATTCCAACATCAAACTCAAATTTGGCTATTTCAATTGAGCTAAACTTAATTTTTTCCAAAGTAGTCTTATCCAATTTAACCAGTATTGGAGCACCCATAGCCAATTGCAAAGCTCTGGCGCCAACTACTCTCGCTTTTTCATATTTTGTGTAAACAATAGCGTCCTTTTTCGGCTTTTCCATTTTACTTGAATAACTTCCTTAATTCTTTCCCTTTTTCGATGCTCAATTGAATCATCTTATCTATATCTTCAGGGGTTAATGTTCCTTCTCCGCCTTTTTGAATCGCGCAGGCCCTCCCATCCTCTATTGTTGTTACAGTAAGCCTAGTCTCGGCAGCATTTTCTTCCTCTACTGTAGGATCAATTATAAACTTGCTTCCAATCTTCACAATAGTTATAGGGATAGGTAAATATTTTAACTCCAATCCTTTTTTTGTTCTCTCTTCATAATTGATAATGTCTTTCTCGGCATCATATTTAGGAAACTTCGCATCTTTAAGCGCAGCTATAGCAACTAATCCTATAGCATCCGCTAAATTTCCAGCATCATTTATGCTATAAACGTCAATCATAACTGTCCACATCTTTTCACCTCTTTTAATGCAAAGCTTCCTCATGTCTAATGCATCGCTTTCTCTAAGCCCTCTATCCACAATGGCCCTGGCATATTCAATGCTCTGAATGCTGGGCGGCCCTGTTTCAAAAACAGGAGAGCTCAAAGGCAAGAGTTCAACATTTGCCACTATAGTTCCCTTATCGGGGGTATCTGGATACGTAGGTCCTACTAAAAATTTAACCCCGCCAACAACTTCTGTATCGCCCATCTTAACCCTAGCACTTCCTTCAGCAGATTTGCTGCTTATTCCATACTCTATAGTAAATTTCCTATACTCATCCAACTTTCTTCCATCTAGCCTTGCATCCTTATTTAATAAAGAAACAACGTGTGTTCTTACAATGTCTTTCATTTTTTGTACCTCGCCTTTAAAGCTTCTTGCTGCACTTTGTATATCTCCATGCATACTGCTTTTGCAACTATTATGCCCTCAGCTAGCTCCTCCTTGCTAGCAAAGCCATCCATCTGCAGTAATGTAATCTCGCCAGTTCTAGGCATCATTGCTATTGGAATGTCAGTATTTCCTTTCTCATAGTGTTCTTCTTCATTACTCACATCGACAATGAGCCTATTCTCAATAAACCCGACAGACGCAGCAGAAACCAGATCCTTCATCTGAAATCCAGCATCAGCCAATGCCATTGCTGCCGCAGTAATGCCAGCGCATCGTGTCCCGGCATCTGTTTGCAATAGTTCTATATATACATCAACAACCGAATTGGGAAAATCCTCTAGGTTCAAAGCGGGAAGCAGCGCATTCTCAGTAATATAACTAATCTCTTTGCTTCTTCTGCTTGGTCCTGGTCTTACTCTCTCGCCAGAGCCTGAAAAACTCATCATGTTGTAATAGCATCTTAAGATTCCCCTATCAGAATTCTGCAAAAATTTCGGAAATAATTCTCTTGGTCCATAGACTGCAGCTAAAGCAATAGTTTTTCCAATTTGAAACATGGCGCTTCCATCGGCATTTGGAATAATGCCTACTTGTGCCTTCATTTCCCTGATTTCATCAAACTTTCTTCCATCAATTCTCTTGTTGTACGCCACTTTTACCTCCTAATTTTTTCTCTAAAAAATTTTTAACTTCGTCAGTCAGACCCTGAATATGTGCCCGAGTATCAATCAAATTTATTGCCTCTATCGCAATACTTTCTTTAACAAGATCTAAGCCGGATATCCATACCCACCCATTTTGCCCTACAATAACCCTGCATTCAGTCATATTCTTCACCATAGTTATCATACTAGCTTCTTTTCCAATAACTCTAGGCACCTTCGCAGGATTTATTTTTATTATCCTGCCCTCGCTAAGTTTTCTCAGCCCAGGACCCTTTAATGAAAGATTTACATGATTATCTCTTGTAACAAAAACTACAATGGCTACAACGTAATCTCCAACAGCATAATATTGGGACAAGTCTGCCCCTCTCGGTATATATTCAAGGCTACCATCTGCAAGAGCAATAGCACCTTGATTATAAAACCCAAAGTCTACATACCACGCATTCGGCCCAATATCGGCAACTTTTCCAATTATTCTATCGCCTTTCTTAGGCATGTATCTGGTGTTCAGCGACACTAGCTTAATCAATCTTCCACTAATGTTTACTATCCCAACCTGGCTGGCTATTATTTCTTCTTTATCTCTAAACGCTCCTCCAGCTGGTAAATAATCCATACCAACCGCCAATACCTCTCCAGGTACTGTCACTTCTTTATCTTTAATTTTTATTTCTCCCATTTTGTCTAATGCTCCTTTCAAATATTTTAATGCACTTGCTATTTAACCTCTCTACTCTCAACCTCTCCATGACATATAGAGTTTAATTTCCCAAAAAACTCATCCACTATGCCTGCTGGCAATTCAATCTCAACCTTTAAGCTGCCATCATTCAGCCATTCTTCTTTATGGCCACCATAAAATTTAAACACATGGTAACTCTGCCCAGCATATTTCGGAGGAATAATAACCTGCATTCTTTTTTTCTCAAATTTAATAGGAATAATCGGCTTTATCTTATTTAGTACAGCCTCAACCTGATCCTCAGCTTTCTTGTTCTCATCAATATGCACCCGTGCTTCAATAATCGCATTCTCAATCCTTTGTGGCGGATGAGGCAGCCCAGTTTTTGGATCAACAGCATTCCTATGAATAATATTAATAATCCGTCTTTTCTTTTCTTCTCTTTCTCTAGCCAGATGTTCTCTGGTCAACTGAACGTCGCCATGCAATATAATCTCCTTAGAGATGATCAAAGGATCACTCGTGTTAAATAATTTCAATAAGTCATGCTCACTTGCTTTCTCACCTTTTTTTACGTCCTTGTAGATTTCATCTGTTGCTAAAATATCGTCCATAGAAACACTTTTTCCTTTTCTCAATTCCAACGCCTTATCACAGTCAACCAAAATCTCAAAAATCTTTCCTTCCTTTTTCAATTTAGCCATAACTGCCTTATCAACATCTATCATTTTACTTAGCTTTAGAAAACATTTCTTTAGAAATCTTAAAAAATTTCTTCTCCTTAATCATTACACCGGCGCCATCTAGTCTATCAATATCAAAATCTTTTCCAAGTACTTTTTTTAAGGTCCTGACAGCAAGCCTGATGCCGTCTTGCACACTCATATTTTCTTTGTATTCATTCTCGAGAATCTCTTTTATTTCACTGTCGTACTCGCCTATAGCAGTAGCCTTATATTCAAAGAAGATCCCGGTTGGATCTGTCAAGAACAATCTAGGAGAACCATTTTCGCCAAAGTCATCAACGCCACCGAATAATAAACTTACTCCAAAGGGTCTAGCACCACCCCATTGTGTAAAATTCTGCTTCAAATCACAAATATCCCTAACAATGCTCTGAACATCTATAGGAGAATCGTAAGTAACCCTATGCTGCTGGGCAACTATCTGGGCCCTTTCAACTAAAATCCTTCCATCACTGACTATGCCAGAAGCAGCCGCACCAATATGCGCATCTATCTGAAAAATTTTTTCCACGCTATTAGGAACTATAAGCTTCTCAACAACCCTTTTATCGGCAACTAATACAACTCCATCTTTACACACTACCCCAATCGTGCTTGTTCCTTGCTTAACAGTTTTTTTAGCATATTCTACTTGCAATAATCTTCCATCAGGACTAAACATAGTACTAGTCCTATCATATCCCATAGCTTGATGTGATAATTGTGGTTGCATCTTTCTACCTCCTTTACATAGCCTCCACTAATTTATTAAGCACGCCAGAAACTCTAACAGTTCTGATATTATGCATCTCAACTAGTGCCAACGCAGCTTTTACTTCATTCAGAGACTTGTTGTTGGCCTGTAAGATACCTCGATTATTTTTATTTTTCAAAAATCTTATGCCTGCCTTAGCAATGCCTAAATCTCCTATAAATCTTCTTATTTCTTCTTCTAAAAAAATTTTATGATCCTCCATTTTAACATTGGATAAAATTTCATATAAAATATACCTTTTATTTTCCTTTAAGCTTGGCAATAGAGATTTAATTTTCTCTCACCTTCATGAGAAAAAAGACGATAAAGTCTTTTATTCTATTTTTCTCTCAACTAAATAATAAAGCAAATACATTGTATATAAAGCTTTTCTTTATTAAAAATCATCCCTATAAACCTTATAAAGACCAAAATACTACTTTCTTGATCTAATATACCTCCACTCCTTTCTAATAAACAATACTAAAATTCCAACAAGTATAATCCCACCAATAACTAGCATTATAATGTTATTTAACTCAAATTTTCCCGTATTCTTTTCACTTATACTGCTCTCTTCAATTATTTCACTCTGCACTGTTTCCTCTCCACCAGCGCTTCTTTCAATATCCTGTTCCTCGCTAAATGCCTCAAATACGTCGCCGCTTCCTTCGCTTGTATCTCTTTCAGCGGTAGCCTCTTGCAGTAATTTTTCTTCTTCAGTAGTCTGCGAAATAGGAGTCCCTCCTCCGCCAGAGCCCCCTCCACCACCTCCAGAGCCACCGCTAGTAGAGTTAGCACAACCACCAATGGATATCACGCAATTGTTGCAACTCAAACTTCCAGAATTATAGCCGTAATTGCTGCACGTTAAGCCACCAAAATCACTTCCGTCGCATTCTTCAGTGCTATTTTTAATTCCGTCTCCGCAATATTCTACATTATTTACAATAAAACTCCACGTTACACTATCAGCAGAACTGCCATCTGAGACATTCACAGTGATATTATATTCTCCGCTACTTGAATAACTTCCAATAAACTCATACATATAGTCACTATCAACCAAATCTCCATTCTTATACCACCCAACAATCAAGCTATCACCATCACTATCGCTATAGCTAATATTAAATGTCTGATTGGCTGGTTCATTAATCGTCACATTAGTAATATTAGGGTAGTGGTCATTAATCACAGGAGCAGTATTGTAATCTATCCTTAAAGTCCTATTCTCGCCAAAATCAAAATTAT
>JBBSXW010000064.1:0-1163 GCA_038045665.1 Nanobdellota archaeon
GGAGCAGTATTGTAATCTATCCTTAAAGTCCTATTCTCGCCAAAATCAAAATTATTATTTACGTCATACGCGACACACGTCCATGTAAACACTATATGGTTTGTAAAATTAACATCAAATTCAACATTCGCATCAGAACCACCCACAATTTGGGTCATATTAGAATGCCAATTTCCGCTTGCATTATGATATAAACTTATATTGCTTAGCCCGCCAACAGAGCTTGCATTGCAATTAAACTGCACTATCCCATCCAAATCATTCTCATTATCTCCAGGAGAATTTAAATAAACAATAGGCCAATCAACGCTAAATCCAACAAAAACAGAATTCATATTTCCATTGCTGTCGTTTACACTCACATTCAAAGCATTATAACCGCCTTCAAGGTTCAATGTTACATTGCCATTAACTATCACTTCTTCACCGCCATTAATGCTGTACTTTATACTATCTAAAAACAAATCACTCGCGCTATAATTCAAATCAATAACCTTAATGTGATAAGTAGTATTGCTTGGTGAGTCAACATTCAAACTAGGTATTTTATTATCCAAACCAGCAACAGCACCATAAACATCAATTCTTTTCCAACTCCCGATCAAAACCCCAGTTTCCTTTAATTTAGCTTCAATACCGCTAGGTTTAACGCTAAAACCCTTATCTTCATTTTCAAATTGTTGCATTATTGCTACTCCTCCGGCAACATGCGGCGCCGCCATGCTAGTTCCTGTCATCAATGTATAACCCCCATTTATCGATGTTGAACTAATACTAATGCCAGGCGCAAATAAATCAAGTATACCATTCCTATTGCCAGAACTCCAAATATTATCACCCTTATCTGTCGCGCCGACCCCAATTACGTTTTGAATGCATGCTGGACTGCTAACGTGAGTAGTGCTTCCGCTATTCCCGCTGCTCGCTATAACCGTTATATTCTCATTCACAGCGCTATTTATTGCAGTGGTTAAGGCAGAAAAACTAGAATCACAATAATCAGAAAATAATCCGCCACCCAAACTCATTGTAATAACTTTAATGTTGTAAGCATCCTTATTGCTTCTGCACCACTCAATACCGGCAATAATGTCACTTTCTAAGCCGCTTCCGCCACTATTTAATACCTTCACATGGGCTATTTTGACTTCAGGAGCAACGCC
>JBBSXW010000065.1:0-2353 GCA_038045665.1 Nanobdellota archaeon
TATCTTTTGCTTTCATCTTATATTACCTGTTCCGATAATACGTATTACCTAAATAGGGTAATACTAATATATAAATGTTTCGAAGGCGTTTACTGTTGAGTTTCCATTACTTATTCTTAATATGTCATTTATCATATTCTATCCAAGAAAGAACTTAATGTAAAGGCCAGAATAGAAAAATAATTAAAGTATAGCCAAGCGTATTATCTCTTGTAAAATGGTTTTCAAACTCTTCAAAAGAAAAAAAGAAAGTTCTGATTTAGAAAAAGAACAACCAGTTGAAGAAAAAGTAGAGCAAAAACAAGAAGAACAACCAAACTATAAAAAACCCAAAGCTGAAATAGAAAGCAAAGTTCAAGATAAAAAAATAATAGAAGCATTAAAGCAAGTAGAAGATCCTGAATTAGGAATTGACATATGGTCCTTAGAACTAATCTATGATATAGACATAAATGAAAATAATCTTGATATAAAAATGACTTTTACTTCTCCTATGTGCCCATATGGCCCTCAATTAGTAGACAGTGTAAAAGAAAAACTAAAAGAAATTAACTATGAGCCAAATATAGAGATTGTCTTTAGTCCTTTCTGGAAGCCCAGCGAAGAAGTTAAAGAGATTCTAGGGCTTTCTTGATCTGGAGCTGGTTATTCCTCCTTAAAAACAAGCAAACAGAAAAGTATTTAAATAGGTTATACTTTATGTTTAAACATGGTAGAAGTCGAGCTTAAAGAATGGGGGAATTCAATAGGAGTTATTTTACCCAGCGAGGAGCTTAAAGAACTTGGACTTCATAAAGGAGACAGGATTGAAATAGATATTGTCCAGAAGAAAAGGATGGACGGATTTGGCATATGCAAGGGAGAAAAACCCTTTGAAGAAGAAAAAGAGGAGCATGATGAATTCTGGTGATAATGTTACATATCATCGATAGTTATGCTTGGATTGAATACTTTATTGGATCAAATAAAGGAGAAATTTTAAAAAAACTTTTTCTTGACGACAAGAATAGTTTCTTGACCATGGGGTGTTGCCTGGCAGAAATAAAAGGATTGGCTCTCAAAAATAATAGGGATTTTAATCAACTTTACAAAATAATCAAGGCAAATTCGCGCATACTGGCTATAACAGAGCGTGATTGGATTGATACGGCAAAAGAACGTTTTGAACAGAGAAAAAAACAAAAAGATTTTGGTCTTATTGATGCAGTTATTTTAGTAAAACAAAAAGAGTTAAACTGTAAAATAGTATCGGGGGACAAACATTTCAAAGATATGAAGGATGTTATTTTTATGAGATAACTTCAATAACGCAATCTTCAACCTTAAATTCAACATCCAAAAACTTCTTAATAATCTCTATATTAGTCTTGGCATGCTCAGTCATCTCATTAAATTTAAATTTTCCCCCACCACTAAAAGCCAAAAAAGGCAATATCTGATCAAGCATAAAATCATCAACACTGGCCCTGCTTTTTAAAATTTTCATCAATCCTTCTCCAGCTTCCCTCCCAACAACTTCACTTTGCTTTCCTCTTTCACCAACAACATCAAAGCCAATTATCGTATTCTCATAATTAGCAACTACCAAAATCCCAGAGCCAGGGGATAAAGCATCCACATAATCAATTTTTCTTTTAATTTTAATATCTGGAAAATGCCCACCTATGATATCAACAGCAGATTTAGATTGCCTCTCAGCAACTTGTGCTTTTTTCAAATGTTCAGAAGCAATAGAAAATAATCTAATCCCATTCAATTCTCCTCTCTCCATTAAATCAAGACACCCTAACTTACTTTTCTTAATATTAGCATTGACTATAGACCCGCCTTTCGGATAAAATCCATTTCTTACAACGTCTATTTTGTTACTTAATCCAATCTTCTCTAATAAAGGCAAAAAAACCTCTTGCAGATAAACAATGCTTGGCGCATGCAAATTCCACGTGCCACCGCCATCAATTCTAATTCTCAAATCGTTTCCAAGAGAAGCTAAAAATAGTGTTTGCAAAACTAAGGCAGTGCTGCCGGCAGTACTAATTTTTATGTTTAATTTTTTCTTAGAAATTTCATTAGGAATAAACTTCAATTCTTTACTATGCAATTCATCACCATGAACCTCAGCGTTACACAAACTTTTAACAGCCCTTACGGCCTGCAAATGCTGTTCTCTTAAACCTGGATTTTCACGTTTTGATCTGATATTTTTAATAGTAAATGGTTTTTTTGTAATGGCACTCAAGCCAAGAGATAAACGAATTATAGACCCTCCGCCCTCCATAAGAGATCCATCAATACTTATCATTTTAATCTAATTAAATCTAATAAAACTCTATATAAAACTTTCATTTACTCA
>JBBSXW010000066.1:0-2623 GCA_038045665.1 Nanobdellota archaeon
TTGTATGATAGAAAGTATTCATGCACTGAAAAAGATATGGATTGCAATGGCGACTTTAATTATGGTGATATTGATTATTTTTCGTGTCTTTTTTTTGGCAACGATAATGATGAAGATGGGGATTTAGATTACAATACACGTACAGGAGATAGCACAGATTGTCCGGGAGATCCCGATTGCATAGATTGTATCACCGCAAGCAATAATTGTGCCCCTCCGTGCACCGACTAATTGTACAACGAAATCTTTAAAAATGGCTTTAATGCGTTTATTGACATGGAATTAGAAGTTCATGAATTATCCAAGAATCGCATAAGATTTGGCCTTAAGAGCGAGACTCATACTTTTTGTAATTTGCTCAGAAAAGAATTATGGAATGATAAGTCTGTTACTGTTGCCGGATATAGAATAGAGCACGCTTTAGAAAGCGCCCCTATTTTTTTGATTGAAACTGATGGCAAAGATGTAAAGAAAGCGCTCTCTGATGCAGCGAATAGGCTTAATAAATTGACTGATGAAGCAAATAAAAAAATATTAAAGACCTTAAAATAAAGCAAAGTTTTTTAATGCTTGGTCTATAAAATTTTTGAGATGGGCCTGATTAGAAAAACGTGGAATTTTATCTGGCATGATGACTCAATGTTATCGTGGGTAGTCAATGTCATCTTGGCGCTTGTTTTGGTTAAATTTGTTATTTATCCTGGGTTAGGGTTTATATTTGCTACTACGCATCCTTTAGTTGCAGTTGTCTCTGGTTCCATGGAGCATAACAATTTAGCATTTGACCAGTGGTGGGACGAAAGAGGACAATGGTATACTGATGATGGAATTACGAAAGAAGAATTTCTTGAGTTTCCTTTAAAGAACGGGTTTAGCCGGGGTGATATAATGGTTCTAGTTGGCGTCAATGAATTAAGCATTGGTGATGTTATTGTTTTTAGGAAGGATAATGGAGGTTCTCCGCCAATTATCCATCGCTTGGTAAAGAACGGGGAGGTTTTACAAAGTAAGGGGGATAATAATCTTGGAATACATGAATTTGAAAAAAATATTAGAAAAGACATGATTATTGGAAAGGCTGTGCTTAGGGCGCCATACTTAGGGTACGTGAAGATCATATTTGTTGATTACTTGTGGAATCCGATAAAATCTGTACTGCTCTAAACCAATTATATTTATATATGACTTGTTGTTTAAACTGAAAAAAATAGGCGGGTGATAATCATCTTTTGTGAGAAATGTGGTTCAATCCTAATGCCTAAGAGGGTAGGAAAAAAAATACGAATGGTTTGTTCGTGTGGATTTAAAGCAAAGAATAAGATCTCTTTGGTAATGAAAGAAGAAGTTGAGCAAAAGAAAGAAGATCAGATAGAAGTAGTTGATAAGAGGGTTGAGATCCTGCCAAAGACCAAAGAGGATTGCCCAAAATGCAAACATCATGAAGCATACTATACCTTAGTTCAGACAAGGGCCGCAGATGAGGCCGCTACTAGGTTTTTTAGATGCGTTAAGTGCGGGCATACCTGGAGAGTTTACTAGTTTTTTAAAATATTGATTTCTTCATAAATAAGTATTTAAAGCAGGGGCAATATTTAATGCGAATGAAACTGTCTTTAGCTGAACCTAAGTATTTAACTGAAAGCATAGCGGTTATTTCTGAGCTTGTTAATGAAGTTACTATTAAGGTTGATAAAAACAAGATAGAAATTATTGCAATGGACCCTGCAAATGTTTCTATGGTGGCATTTACTTTATTGTCTTCTGCTTTTACTGAATATAGCGTTGATAAACCAACTAGCTTGTCTGTAAATTTAGAATCATTGAGGCAAGTATTAAGGAGGGCTAAAGGCGCAGATACTGTTGTAATGTCTTTGGATGAAAAGAAAAATAAACTGCAAATTAAAATGATTGGCGGCTCTACAAAGAGTTTTAACTTGGCTTTGTTAAAGATGGATGAAAAAGAACAGAAAATGCCTGACTTGACTTTTCCTGTCAGGATTGTAACGTCTACAGATATATTTGATGATGCTATCGAAGATATGGGCGTTATAGCTGATTCCTTATCATTAACTGCTGAGTCTGATAAGCTGGTAATTGATTCTGAATCTAATTTACATTCAGCAAAAGTAGAGATCCCTGGTGATGAAACTACAGCAATAGAGCTAAAGGGCAGTGTAGTCGCATCTAGGTATTCTCTTGAGTATTTGAAGAAAATGATTAAGGCTTCTAAACTTACTGATAAAGTAAAAATAGAGTTTAGCAAAGATTATCCATTAAGGCTGAATTACATGGTTAAAGACAAAATGAGTTTAAGCTTTATTCTTGCGCCTAGAGTTTCAGACTAGAAAAGATTAATAAGTTTCGATGATTTGTAATTTTTGATGAAAAGAGGAAAAATTAAATTTTTTATAGCTTTTGTTGGATTAATTATACTTGCTAGTTACTCTCCTAAGCTTACAAGTTCTGTTGAAGAGGATCCTTGTGTTGTAAGTATAACTAATAATAATGGTGTAAGTATTGGTAATGCATATGTTTATAGGGATTCCAATGGGACTGTTACTATAAAAGAAGCAACCTCTTCTTATCCTTTTCCAGCTGAATTTTATCCTGCTCCTATTTATGA
>JBBSXW010000067.1:0-5963 GCA_038045665.1 Nanobdellota archaeon
TGGTCTAGCTGAATTTTCTCAACATTGGGATTGCTTTTTAACTTATTCAAAGCAGTCTTAGTTATTTCTCCAGAAAAAGCATCTATTTCCTCAAACTCATGGCCCTCTTTAAATTCATATCCGCTCAGATCATTTTTCACTTCCCTTATATCAGGCTCTTTTCCCTTCACAAAAAAATTACCTTTATCCTCCTTCAGTATAACAATCACAGCAACATTTCCTTCCTCCTCTATTTTTTTTTCAACTTCTTTATCAACGTTAGTTGCACTAGCCTCTCCAATAGTCAAGCCAGTGGGACTATCTAAGTCAACAAAAAAAGAAATTCCTATAATTACAAGTACCAGCGCTAAAGCAAGCCTGTTATGCTTATTCATCATCACCACTTTTCAACAATATCAAAAGCTCAATATATTTAATCCTTTCTTTTCTCAAAATTCAGTGCCTTTTTGGCTTCTCCGGGAGTCATTCCTATAACCTGAGCAAAGCTAAACAAGTCCATTGCGCTCTTCAACTCGCTTTCATCTTTAGCGCCAGAAATAACAACCATCTGAACCTTATACTTATGGCACAGTGCCACATTCTGCATCATCTTGCCAATAATCAAACTTCTATTCTTACTTTTTAAAACATCCCTAAAATTAAATCCGATTGCGACAATATTCTTCTTGGCTAATTTGCACAAAACTTGATTCAATCCTGAATTCCTAGAGTGCATAAAATCATCTTTTCTTATTTTTTCCGGACTAAGTAAAATATCAACATTCTTGTTCTCAACAGCCTTCCTGTTCTTGTTGTCATCTCCACCAATAACTATCTTAAAATCATTAAAATGATAGAACCTAGAAAATCCAAATTTCTCTTTCCCTTGATAATCAAAACCAATTATATCTATCATTTTAATTTTCCCAGTATTTCATTTTTCTTAAGTTTCAATTGTCTTGGTGTCATATTAAAATACTTGTATTCATTAAAATCTTTAACTACCTTAATTAATCTATCATAAAAATATTCCCTATTGATTTTTTTCAGAATTTTAAAATATTCATCAAACTTTATATCGCAATAAAATAATAAGCTCAAAATATCTAGCCTATCTTTTTCTCCTTTCTCACTTTCTTTTCTGTCAATCTCTGCACCCTGCTTTAATATCAATAATTCTTCAGTTCTAACCACGTCAAAACCTTCTATTTTTGTAGATCTTATTTGCTCTACCGATATTGCCAATTCAGAATAAAAGGCAGTATAGATATCAATATCAACCTCGCCTATTTTTATTTCATATTTTTTCAATTTTTCATTTTTTCTTAAATCATAATTGTTTTTTAGTTTATCTAAAGTATCAAAATCAATTATAATGTCTATATCCCTGCTTTTGAATTTCTTTGTCCACAAATAAATAGCCCAGCCGCCAACAAGAATAAATGAAAATTTTCCTTTCAGTTCCTGCAGTATCTTCCAGCTTCTCTCAATAATAATATCATTCCAATATTCCATAAATCTTCTCCTCCATAGCCTTCAAAAAATCCTTTGCATACCATTCTTTCAAATTCCATAGATCGACAAATAACTGGGCCAAAGTCATTTTATCAAACTCTTTTTTCAGAACAAATAAATTAGGATTATTCTTATTTTCTCCAAATCTTTTTTTTATCTCATCAATATCATGGCTATAAACATAAACCTCGCTATAATCAGCTGGCATATCGTTGAACAAATACTTATAGGCAGAATAGGCACCAAAAATCACACTATTAGGCATATTTTTCTCAATATCCACAACAGTATTTTCAACCCTTGTCTTAAAAACAATATCTCTTTCTAAATTTCTTACACTAGCCCAATACAATAGTATTTTTTTCCCATTAACAAGATCAAAGCTTCTTCTTTTTACTTTGACAGCATTCATTTTTTTCAAATAACTTATTGCCAAATTCACAGTACTCAAAGAAATATTCAAAGCCCTAGCTATCTCAGCCTGAGTTAAATTTCTTCTTTTCTTTTCCATCAGCTCATTCAAAATATACCTATAAGCAAGCTCTATCTTTTTCATATTCAATATAAAATAATCTTTATTTATAAATCTTTCGATATTTATAGAAATATCACTTAAGCTTCCCTACCTTCAGTTTATCAACTTGCTTTCCAATTCCCTTGGTGGTATCAATAGCCTTAACCTTGTGGCCTAATTCCGTAGCTTCTGCTAAGCAAACATCAAATATCTCAGCATCTAAATTCTCTCTTATCTTTGCCTTATTATAGCCTCTTTTTTCTAATCGTTTTTTCAAAATCTTAATATCGCATTTAACAACGACGCATAAATCAATATATTTTTTATCAATAAAATGGGACAAATGAGAATCAACAACCAAGTTATCCTCTTCTTTTAAAAGATGGCTCATAAACTTTCTAATTTTCTTTATATCAACTATATAGCTTCTTAATTTCTTATCATATCCATCATAAAGCTTATTCTTCCTTATTTGAGCATTTAAATCAAAATATTTTAGCTTATATTTTTTTGCTATGGCCTTAGCTATAGTTGTCTTGCCTACCCCCGCACTCCCAGAGACAGCAATTATCATACCTATAAAAAAAACAAAAAACTTTATAAACAAATTGCCTAACAAGAATATATTATATATTAAGTATATACCAAGGAGGGAACAATTTGGGAAACGGATATGGAGAATTTAAGAATGACGTAAATAAATATCGTCAAAGTGTGCGCGGTTTTGGAGATAGAATGGGGCTGAGTGCGCAATTATCTGAAAGAACAGCTAGTCTATGTTGCGGAGATGGAAACTATCGCCAAGAAGTTCAATTGCCAAGCAATGTCTCTAACGCCTTGGCGCTTCTAAAAAGACAGGGGTTTCGTGTTGTGACACTTGACTCAAAACTAGATTCTTAACATCAAGAAATAATAGTTCCAACAAATTTTTTTCCATTTAATATTTTTTTTAAATTACCCAAGTCTGATCCTACAATATAGGTCTCGATATTGTGCTTTTTAATCAAAGATGCAGCATGTACATCTAATATTCCGTGCTGCCCCGGTTTAAATCCGATTGCGCTTGTCATCTTATACAGCTGATTGAATGTCATACACTGAATAAATTTCGCTCCCTTAAGCTTCGGATGTTTATCGTATACTCCTTTTACATTAGTTATATTAATAAAATCCGCATTTAGCATGTTTGCTATTTGTACTGCGGAAGCATCAGAAGAGCTTTTAGGATCATAGCTTAATCCGCCTGAAATTACTATTTTATGCCTCTTTAACAGCTCTTTAACATGATTTAATGATTTTCCCACTACAGGCGCGCTTTTACCTTTAAATAAATCTATCAACAGCCATGCATTTAATCTAGTAACTCTTATTCCTATCAGGCCCTGCAACTTAACATTAACATTGGCTTTCTGCAAAGGCTTAATATAAATGCGCGCAGTATGCCCACCACCGCAAACAATAACAATCTTTTCTTTCTTAGAATGGTTAATTATTAATCCCCTAAATTTAACTAGATATTCATAACTAACTTCATCAGGAACAATAACGCTTCCACCCAAACTTATTACTTTCACCATCTTTTTTAGATAATTAAATCCATCCAAGATATTTTGCTAGTATTATAAGTATCACTACTATAATAATAAACCAAGCCAGCTGGGGTATACCTTTTTTATTTTTCATTTTTCCAGATTTCCTCCTTAATTGGGATAATTACAAAAAAGATAAATATGATCGCACTAAGAACAGAGAGGAAAGAATTTTTAATAATTCTGTCTGCAAAATCTACTAAACTATTGATCAAAATCACCGTAGCAACTAAACTTATAGCTATAACATACTGGAGCCTGTTTCTTTTCAGAATATTTAAAAAATTTTCCAACTTAATTTCTCCACCATCTTTTTCTAAAAATATAAGAATCAAACTCGATTATAAATCCTTCGAATACTAGCAGTAACAACTAAAGAATTAATCAACACCGGCAAACAACTCGGAATTATTCACATCAAAAATACCCAATTTAGCCCCAGCATCTAGCCATCCGTGGGCATAATTCAAGGCAGCAAAGGCATTTACAAAATCCCCATTCACCGCAAAATGCTTCGCATCCTTTAAATATCTATCAACTGTATCAATAAACTGCTTCCTTGTAGAATCATTTATCTCGACATTTTCTGGAGAATTCTTTGCTTCTTCTAAAGCATGCGTAGTAACTGAAAAGTATTTATCTAGTTTGTCTTTGCTCACCCTATCCATGCCTTATTATCGATTTTTTTTATTTAAAAGTCTTTTTATTTCTGGTTCTTAATTAAGCGAAGAAATTCATTTATCGTACATACATATTTTGCGAAAAGCTTAATTAGTAAATTTCTAATATATTAGTAGAAAAAATACTAAATTCAAAGAAAAATGCAATTAAGCAAATTGCCTTCCCATAAGTAAAGAAAGAGACCAGCAAGATACTGGAAAAATTAAAGAACAGTAAACCTATTAAAACATGCCCAAAGTTAGAATCCAAAAACTAGACCAGGAAATTAATCTCCCTAGTTACATTCATAAAGATGATGCAGCATTTGACTTAAGATCAGCAGAAGAACTCATAATAAACCCTCAAGAAAAAGCAACAGTAAAAACAGGAATAAAAATCGCACTTCCAAAAAATCACGTAGGCTTAATATGGGACAGATCTGGCTTAGCTCATAATCATGGCATAACTGTTCTAGGCGGAGTTCTAGATGCAGGCTATAGAGAAGAAATTAAGGTAATCTTAGTAAATCTAAGTAACCAGCCATTCAAAATAAGCAAAAATGATAGAATAGCTCAAATGATTATCCAGCCCTACATAAAAGCACAAATAGAAGAGGTAAATAAATTAGAAGAAACAGACAGAAAAGGCGGCTTAGGTCATACGGGCATTAAATAATTATTTTTTTGAACATATATTTATATAAATCATTCGTGTCCAAAAATCACAAAGGGGGTAATCTTCTTGGAATGGCCTCTTGAAGAAAAAGAAAACATAATCATAGGAAATCCGAATTCTAACGTCGGCATAATTACTTTGTGGACTCAGAGAAAAATAATAGAATCCAAAATAGACCCTTCATTATATGCTGCAATAGGACAATTATATTTCGATGGAGGAATTAATTACCTATTAAGAAATTGCCTAGCAAATAAAAACATCAGATATTTAATTATTGCGGGCCAAGACCTTGCAAAATCAGGAGAGTCTCTTCTAGCACTTAAAGAAAGAGGCATAGATGAGAATCACAATATAGCTGGATTAAAAACAGCAAGAATCCACAAAGAAATCCCAAAAGAAGCAATAGACAATTTCAGAAATAACGTAGAAGTAATAGACCTACGAGGAAAACAGCCTGAAGAAATAGCAGAAAAAATAAAAGTTCTAGGAAAAAAACAAAGCTATGGCCAACCAGAAATATTCCCTGCAAATAAAATCGAAGCTCCAGAAAAATTACCGTCAGATCCTTCTATACACAAAATAAGGGAAAAAACAATAAGCAGGGCATGGCTAGAAATCCTATACAATATAATAAACTTTGGAGCAACAAAAAAATCATCCTATGGCGGAGATCAAAAGGAATTGATTAATGTCTGTACGGTTATTGAAGAGGACCATAACAATATAAAATTTGAAGAATATCTGCAATTCACAAAAGAAGAATTAGAAGAATACATCCCTCAAGTAACCACCTCAATGGAAATTAAAGATGTTACATACACATACGGTCAAAGGCTAAGGGCCGCTGAATTAAAAAACGGCACAAAAATAGATCAAATTCAAAAAATAATAGATTTATTGAAAAAATCTCCACATAAAAGAAGTGCAATAGCTTTCACGTGGAACTATGACAAAGATTCAGAAAGCGGGGAGCCTCCATGCATAAATTTCGTTCATTGCTTAGTTCAAGATAATGCCTTGCATATGAC
>JBBSXW010000067.1:6063-8205 GCA_038045665.1 Nanobdellota archaeon
CAAAAGGCAATTTTAGAATTGAATTGTCAGACAGCAAGATAAAAGTCACTCATACAGATTCAGTAGGAAATCCATTGGCAATATACGAAGATGACACAGCAATGAAATTAATGAGAAAACTGGCCCATAAAAAAATAATCTCAGAAATAGATCACGCATTAGACTTAGGAGCAGAGCTGCAAAAAGCTGAAATAGCTCTAAATTATAAAGAATTCAGATACATTCAAGACAAACCATTGGAAAGAAAATGAAAAAAATCTTTGTTGTAATAGACGGTTTAGATGGAATTGGAAAGGGAGAAATAGAGTCTGCTATAAAAAATTATGAAATAAAAAAAGGCACAAAAATTCTAGATCTTAAAGATTTCTGGCAAGAGCACCACAGGCATCCAGAAGTTCACGAACTCGAAAATTACAGCATGATTATCTCTGCAGAACCCACAAGGGTATGGATCGGAGCATCAATAAGGGGAGAAATTACAGCAGACAATAAAAGATCTTATTCCGCTTTATCTACAGCGCATGCATTTGCTTTAGACAGATTAGTTTTAATGAAAAGAGTTATTTTACCCGCATTAGAAAGTGGAATTAAAATACTCCAAAGCAGATCATTAGTGTCATCCTTAGTTTATCAGCAAATCCAAGCGCAAGAACAAAGTACAGTATTAACCCCAGAAGAGCTTCTCTCTATAGAGGGAAATAAATTCCAGCTTGAAAATGGCCCTTCTCTAATTATTATCCCAACAATAAATAACACAGAAGAAGTAATAAAAAGATTAACCCTTCGTTTAAAAAATGACAACAGCGAATTTGAAAAATTAGAATTCCAAAAAAAGCTTAAACCACTATATGAGTCAAAATGGCTTAAAGACTTGCTTGAATCAAATAACATAAAAGTCCGATACCTTGATGTTGGCAATTCATTGGAAAGCACAAGAAATCAGGCCATAACTCTTTGGAAAGAGCATACCGAGGACTAAAATGCAGGTAAGAATATACGTCAAAACTGGCGATCCTTATTCTGACATGGTAAAAAACCTGCTTAAGTACTATGAAGTTGAACATGAGACAATAGAAGTATCTAGAAACCAAGAAAAATTAAAAGAGTTATTAGAAATCTCAGGACAAACTAACACTCCCGTACTTGTAGTAGATGACAAAGTATTCGCAGGATTTGACAGGGAAAAAATAAAAGAAATCCTCGGTTTGAAAGAAAACTAAACCTTTTTCCTTTTAGATATAATTAAATCAATAATTAATATAATTAAAGATAAAACAATTAAGCCACTAATTATAAGAGATAAACTTGTAAATGAAGTATTAACACTTTTAACAGTAGAGCCAGTAACACCAATGCCAAACAAACCTATAGAAACTACTAATGATAATGCAGTTATTACAGCCAACAACACAATCAATAACCTATTAAACATTTCTCCTCTTGCTTAAATACTAAAAAATTATTTAATTTTCTCGTCGCTTATTATTGCCCATTTGCTTAGCTCTGCCTATGTCTCTTCCTGTTAAAGAATCAACCATGTCGGCTAAACGTTTTCTTAGCTTATTAAATTTGTAACAAATATTTGAATCAGTTACTCCTAACATAATTCCTATTTTATCATAAGTCAGCCCTTCAACAACTCTTAAATGAAATAATCTTCTTTCCTCCCCATTCAAACGATTTTCAATTGCCCCCACAAGATCATCATCCTCTACATGTCCATTATCGTAATGCACCAACCCCTCCAATATTCTCGCATCATCATAAACATCAACATCAATTCTTTTTACACCACGAGAATTACCCTTGGTTCTTCTCCCATATATATCTGATTTTCTTAAATAATCCATCATTGCCCAATGGATGTAATTCATCAAGCAACTATACGCCCCGCTTGTCCCATTGGAAGGAAAACCAAACCTATCGCAATATTTAATTATAGCCAAATATCCTTCTTGCTTTAGATCATCATCACAATAATCCCTAGGTAATCTTCTAGCTAATCTAGCGCTTTCACTTTCAACAAACCCCCCAAATTCCCGCATCAATAAATCTAGCTTATTTTCTACCATCAAACACAAAATTCCTGCTTAATTTACAGAATATAAGAGAATTAACAAGTATAAAAATATAACTAAAATA
>JBBSXW010000068.1:0-3150 GCA_038045665.1 Nanobdellota archaeon
TAAGGTATCCTTAATAATCAAAATTAGCTTTATATACTAATAATCCTTGATATGAAAAAATGCACAAAAGAATATCTACTCATGAAAAAATACTATATGTAACAGTAGTAGTTCTAATAGCCGCAACTCTCTTTCAAGCATATTCTGTTTATCAACTAAAAAACGAATTGGCTGTAGCAAATCTAGAGCTAAAGTCGCAGAACATTATTATGAACTCTCTGCAGCAAGAACTGGTCCTTGTACAAGAACGAACGACATCACAATTTTCAACAATTTCAAGCCAAATAAAGGAGTCGTCATCGAAAATATCCAACATCCAAAAAGACATCTCGAATATCCAAGTAAAATCACAGGACTTTTCAGGGATAGTAGAAGAAGTCATAAAGTCGGTAGTCGCTGTAGTAACAGACATAAGTCAAGGTTCTGGAGTATTTATAAAAAGAGAAGGCTATATCATCACAAATTACCACGTAATAGAAAATGCCCGTAAAGTTAGAGTTCTCACATATGATAATAAACTTCATGATGCAAAAATTATTGGGATATCCAGAGGCAGGGATATTGCCTTGCTCCAGATAGAATCAGACGAATACAGCCCATTAAAATTAGGCGATTCAGATGAAGTAAAAATAGGCCAAAGGGTAATAGCAGTTGGAAATCCTTTAGGTCTTTCTTTTTCAGTAACAGAAGGCATAGTCTCAGCAGTAGACAGGGTTGGTCCAAACGGATTAAAGGCATATATCCAAACAGATGTTCCGATTAACCCTGGAAATTCAGGCGGCCCACTTATCAACATTAAAAAAGAAATTATTGGAATAACAAATTTTAAAATCGGTGGCTTCGAGTCCTTAGGATTCGCAATAGACTCCAATCACGTACAAGAAGTCATAGAAGAAATTTTCAAAAAACTAGAAGAGCAAAATCAATAAACTTTTTTTAGCGCATGTTTTATAGGGATATTCTCTATTAACACCAAACTTTTAACTTTGCTAGACACAGATTCATCTTTAATTTCATTATCAATCTTATTAAACAAACCCTTAACTTGTCTGTAAGCTATCAATGCCGCAGCAAGTGCAGCCAACTGATGTCTATCTTTTAATTTTATATTTATTTTCCTCAAATATCTATTGGTCTTTTTTTTCTTTTCACAATACAATAAGTCATATTCAGGAGCAATAACCCTTGCACCTAATTGAGAAGAAACCTTTTTCACAAACTTAGGAACCCTCATTACATCAGTGCCAATCAACAAAACCTTCCCATGTTTGTGAATTTCAGAAATAGTCCTATCTATTCCGCCTTTAAAAGAATCAACCTCGATCAAATTCCCTTCCAAATCAAGAACCGCATATCCAACCTTGCTACCAGGATCTAAGCCTATTATATACCCATTCATCTAGAAATAAACAATAACTTAAAATTTATAAATTTTTGCTATCATCTTGAAATTATGTCGGATTTATGTTATCTCGGATTTGATGAATGCATAGGAAATTGCAGCCAAGACCCAATAATCATAGCTATGGCTGTATCAAGAAATCCAGAAGAAATTTCACAAAACTTAAGACTGCCAAAAAGAAGGGACCTAGATCAAAAAGTCCTAGAACGGAACTTTCTTTACACGGTCATTGAGAAGGATAGTTTATATCATCACCGCAATATGCACGCTACGATAGAAGAACTAGTTTTCGCAGGAATTAATAAGTTCTGCAATTATGATGATTTATTAGAACTGTACTTTGATGGAAGTCTCTCAAATTTCGATCATGAAAGAAAATTACTACGTCATCCCCAATTTAAATTTGAATCAGTAACTTTTGTAAGGAGCGGCGATGAAAAATTACGATTATTAAATATTGCAGATCATATAGCTAATATAGTATATTGCTACCTCTCAAACTCCCCAATTAGCAAAAGAAGGGTTAATGCATTCAGACTCAATTACTCTCGACTAGATGAAGTACTAAGCCAATCTAAGATAGTTGTACCAATGCCAAAAACTTATATATCCCAATACCTGCAATACGACCGTGACAGAACTTTTATACCTGAAAGACCATTATTCAAAAGAGTTCGAAGCAATAATAAGAAATGTACTCAGCACAAAGATTATGCTTAACAAAACTTTATTCTATCCGCAATCAGGCGGTCAGCCAAACGACACAGGAATAATAACCAGAATTTCCGATAACTCAAAATTCAATGTCTTAAACGTCTATAAAGACTCTGGAAAAATTTTTCATGAAGTGGATAAAGAAGGCCTCAAAAAAGGAGATAAAATTAAGGGAGAAATAGCCTGGCAAAGGCGCTACAAGTTAATGAGAGCCCATACAGCCGCCCATATAATATCTGAGGTTATTCATAAAGAAACAAAAGCCCTGATCACAGGAAATCAAATATCAGAAGACAAGGTGCGAATAGATTTCTCTCTAGATAACTTCAATAAAGAACAGCTTCAAAAATACATTGAAGAAGCAAACAACATAATAAACAAAGATCTTCCAATTACAACAGAGTTTCTTTCGAGAGAACAAGCATTAAAAATACCTCAAATTTCCAAATTAGCTACGGGTCTTCCTAAAGATATAGCTCAAGTAAGAATTGTAAAAATAGGCGATTTCGATCTTCAAGCAGACGGCGGTACTCATATAAGATCAACAAAAGAAATAGGAAAACTAGTATTTTTAAAGGCAGAGAATAAAGGAAAAAGCAACAGACGAGTTTATTTTAAAGTAGAAGATGCCTAAAGTAAAAAAATTAGGATTTTGGTACTATGTTTTTTGGATTGCAGTAATAGCAACTATCCTATGGATAATAGTTAGATTATTGGGCATAATACAAACCCCTCTCATCTTTGAAATATTTCCCATTGCTTCAAGTATTATTGCAATGATAGCTATTGGAATTGCTTTCGGAAATTATTTTCAAAAAACAAATTTTGCAATTGATAAAATAAACAAAATAGAAATCAGACAGGACAGAATGGTTCACGGTTTAATTAATATAGAAAAAGACATTAATATAATAAAAGAAGATATGAAACAAATAAAAGAAAATTATAAATGAGCAAAAAAGAAGAGTTGGGAATAACAGTAAAAAAAGAGCAGGATTTCTCAGAGTGGTATGTCCAAGTAGTAAGAAAGGCTG
>JBBSXW010000068.1:3250-51922 GCA_038045665.1 Nanobdellota archaeon
GTAAAAAAAGAGCAGGATTTCTCAGAGTGGTATGTCCAAGTAGTAAGAAAGGCTGAACTTGCAGATTATTCAGCAGTAAAGGGCTGTATGATCATTAAACCACATGCGTATTCTATCTGGGAAAATATTCAATCACATTTCAATAAACAGCTAAAAAATCTAAATGTAAAAAACGCCTACTTTCCTTTATTTATTCCGGAATCATTTTTTAAAAAAGAAGCAGAACACGCAAAAGGATTCTCGCCGGAAGTAGCCTGGATTTCAAACACAGAAGAAGGAGAAAGGTTAGCGATAAGGCCGACTTCAGAAACAATTATGTACGATTCTTTTTCCAAATGGATCAGAAGTCATAGAGATTTACCATTGAGAATCAACCAATGGAGCAACGTAGTAAGGTGGGATACTAAAGCAATCAGATTATTCATAAGAACTAGGGAATTCTTATGGCAGGAAGGGCATTGTGTATATGAAACAGAAAAAGAATGCGAAAAAGAAACATTGCTTTACCTAAATGAATATAAAAAACTATGCGAAACTATGCTAGCCATACCGATATTAGCAGGAAAAAAAAGTGAAAAAGAAAAATTTGCGGGTGCAGTTTATACTCTAAGTATTGATGCATTAATGCCAGATGGAAAAGCCTTGCAAATGGGAACTTCCCATAATCTTGGGCAAGACTTCGCAAAATCGTTCAATATAAGATTCCTAGGTAAAGATGAAAAAGAACATGTTCCATGGCAGAATTCCTGGGGAATCTCAACTAGATTAATTGGTGCAATGGTAATGACTCATGGTGACGACAAAGGTTTGGTAATACCTCCGAACATAGCAACAACTAAAATAGTTATTATTCCTATATTTAACGAAAAAACAAAGGAAAAAATACTGAAAAAAGCAAATGAAATAAAAAACAAATTAAATAAATACAATCCGATTCTTGATGATCGAGACCACACCCCTGGCTGGAAATACAATGAATGGGAGCTTAAAGGCATTCCTATTAGAATTGAAATTGGACCGAAAGATCTTGAAAAAAAACAAGTGGTCTTAGTCAGAAGGGATACCAGCCAAAAAAAGTCTGTTAAAATCACAAATCTGTTAAAAGAAGCAGAAAAAACTTTAAAAGACATTCAAGATAGTTTATTCAACAAGGCAAAAAAGCTCCTAGACCAAAATACAGTTTACGCAAAAAGCCTATCAGACCTAAAAAAAGCCATTCAAAATAGAAAATTGGCAAAAATCCCTTGGTGCGGCTCTGTTGAATGCGAAGATAATATCAAAGATCAGACCGAAGGTGCAAAAATAATCAATATTCCTTTCGAACAGCCAAAATCAATTAAAGATAATTGTGCATATTGCAACAAAAAGGCAAAGAATATTGTTCATGTTGCTAAAAGTTACTAAAACCAACTTCTCACCTTAT
This sequence comes from Nanobdellota archaeon, assembly GCA_038045665.1. Classification (GTDB taxonomy): domain Archaea; phylum Nanobdellota; class Nanobdellia; order SCGC-AAA011-G17; family JACPIM01; genus JBBSXW01. Next base: position 4,674 of record JBBSXW010000068.1, read on the forward strand.
TCCAAAATCTAGCAAAAAAAGGCACATCCTCAACAATTAAAGGATAAACTCTTTCAATAAAATACCCCTCCTCACCTTCATCTTTATATTTAATCTTAATTTTCAAGCCGGAAACTAATCGTTTAGAATTAACACTAAATTGTACAGGTTTTTTTCCTTCTAATTCTATAAATTCGATAATCCCTATATTCTCGATATCCAAAACAACATCCTTAGCTTTAAAATCAGAATTCACATCAAAAGTAACTTCTGTTTCAACGTCATATCCAACATTTTCAGGAAAAATATCAGTGATATATATTTCAGGCACTTTAATAACATCAAGTTCCAAAGTTTCTTTCTTAACGAAATTCTCATTCTCAACAACAAAAATAAAGCTATCTCGAGCAAATAATTCGTATTCAAAACTCTTCCTTTCGCCAATTCCAAAACTCTCCAAAGTACAATCATTATCTAAACATACATTAACATTTGCGATAAAACTAGTTCCTCTATTAAAAACCTCGCAATTAATCTTTACTCTCTCATCCGACCTATATCCCCTTTCTTCGTAGCTACAATCAACATCAACATCAACAAAAGGCTCTTTCTCATTTCGTTTACTCAAACTATCAGTAATATCTAAAACCTCTTCTTCAGAAAAAAAATCTCCTGTTTTAGCATAGAAAATCTTTCCTCTTGCCACAGAATTAAAAGAATCTTTAACTTCTAATTCAGAGGTATAAACAAATTTTTCATCCAAATCGTCAGGAACTTTAGAAATCCAAAAAACACTTCTAACCTCATTAGGAGCTAACAAGACAGCGAGACTATTATCCTCAACATTGGGCCCCCTACTTAAAAAAAGAGTCGTAGCAACATAAAAATCCTGTTTATTCTCCACAATTACCTCAATTGGGAAATAGCTCCCAAAACGTAGTTTATCTTTTAAAGGTTTGATATCTAATCTTGCTAAATTAGGAAACTTTTCACCAGTATTCTCTACCCGAGTCACTAAATCCAGATCTCCAGCTTGAACATCTACATTAACGCTTTTCCATGAGTATTCAACACTGCTCTCGCCAGAATCAACAGTGTCGCTCAGTTTAAGATGGCTAGGGTCAACCCATCCATGCTGCCCAAATGTAACATCCCAAGGTAGCCATCCTTTTCCGGGAAAATAAACTTCAGCCCATCCATGATTCCCCCAGCCAATGCCTTCTCCTCCATAAACAGTACCTGTAACAAACCTGGCAGGAATACCAATCATCCTTAGCATAGAAATAAACAAATTAGTTAGCTCGTCGCAAACCCCCTGTCTATTTTGCAAAACCCAGCTGGATTTTTGCACAGCCTTGGCAGTAATAGTATTCAAGTCGTATTCGACATTGTTTTGTATCCAGTCAGCAATCTTAAACACAACCATATAATAATCATCTTCTCCTCTTACTATCTCGTTTGCTTGTCTCTTTATTTCATTATCAAAATCAATAAAATTTCCTTCTCCTAAATATTCATCAAATTCAGCATCAATCTCAGCCGGAAACCTTATTTTTGATTTTATTTTAATAAGATCATTTCTAACACGAACCTTAGAAGATATGCCATACTCATACTTAGGATACAAACCTTTCCATAAATACTCATAATTTCCATTCACTGTGATTTTTGCTTCAGGATTAGCTATAGTCTCTAAACCTATAATCTGCTGCCTAGAATCCTCCGTAGGAAATAATTTTAAAACCACCCTTAACGAATCCAATCTCCCGCCATTTGAAGTCACAAATAGCTCAGAACCTATCTTAAAATCTAAGGTTATATCCTGATAGTCATCATAAGTTTGGGAAATAGCCCGTGGCACTAAAAGCAAGGCTAATATAAGTATCACCACTTTTTTCATAATAAACATAGCTGAATTATCGTTTAAATTATTTTCTGATTGCTATTTCAAATTATAATAAAAAAATAATGCTTGATTAACAACAATAATATTTATAAGTACTGATTTTAACAAACACAAGATATTGTATTATTTTAACAATTTTACACAATATATTGTATCCATTTTAGAGTAAAAACAGAGGTGTTCAAAAATTAAATGCCCCTACTGCTATCATGAAGAAACCAAAGTCTTGGATAAGAGAGACCCAGAAGAATCACTTACGACAAGAAGAAGGCGCGAATGCCTAAAATGCAATAAAAGATTCACAACCTATGAAAGAATAGAAACAGATCTTATTGTTATCAAAAAAGAAAATTCAAGGGAAAAATTTTCGAGAGAAAAGCTGAAAGCAGGCATTCTAAAAGCAATAGAAAAAAGACCTGTTTCCTTAGAGCAATTGAATAAGCTACTCGACAATATAGAAGCAAATTTAAGAAACAGAAGCTCATCTGAAATAAGTTCTCAAGTCATAGGTGAATTAGTCATGCGAAAATTAAAATCCCTAGATCAAGTAGCTTATATAAGATTCGCATCCGTCTATAGAGAATTTCAAGATCCATCTTCATTTATAGAAGAAATAAAAATATTAAGCAAAAAGGGGTGATTAAATGTCAATAAAAACTATAACAAAACAAGGGCTCAAAATCGAAAGGAAATTCACAAGACAAGGAATTAATCCTTTAGAAGAAGTAGAATATGAAACTAAATCATCAAAAATAACAGAGCCAGATGGAACTATCATATTTCAAATGGATAATATTGAAGCTCCCAAATCATGGTCGCAATTAGCTATAGACATAGCAGCATCAAAATATTTCAAAAGAGCGCAAGTCCCGACTCCGGAAGGAAGAGAAACAAGCGTCAAGCAAATGGTCTCGCGGGTTTCATCTACAATAAGACAATTTGGAGAAGAAAATAATTATTTTGAAACAAAAGAAGATGCACAAGCTTTTGAAGATGAATTAAACTACATGTTAATAAACCAAATGGGCGCATTTAACTCCCCAGTATGGTTTAACGTTGGACTCTTCCATAAGTATGGCATTATAGGAAACAAACCAGGCACATATTTTTATAATTTAAAAACAGATCAAGTAGAAGAATGCGAAGATTCATATTCTCATCCTCAAGCATCAGCATGCTTCATCCAAAAAATAGAAGATTCACTAGACTCAATTTACGAATTAATAACTAATGAGTCTAAGATTTTTAAATTTGGTTCCGGTACTGGGACGAATTTCTCATCATTGAGAGGAGTAGAAGAACCATTGTCAGGAGGTGGAAAATCCTCGGGCTTAATGTCTTATTTAAGAATCCTCGATAGAAGCGCAGCTGCAGTAAAATCAGGCGGCATCACAAGAAGGGCCGCAAAGATGTGCGTCCTGGATATGGATCATCCTGAAATAGAAGACTACATAATGTGGAAAGTAAAAGAAGAAGATAAAGTGCAAGCATTAATAGCCGCAGGCTATACCTCAGATTTCAATGGAGAAGCTTATCAAACAGTTTCAGGGCAAAACTCAAACAATTCAGTCATGATTCCTGACAAATTCATGAAGACCGTTATAGAAGATAAAGATTGGCCGACAATAGAAAGAACAACTAAAAAAATAAGGAAAACTTACAAAGCACGCGATTTAATGAAAATGATTTCAGAAGCAGCCTGGCGTTGCGCAGATCCTGGAGTTATGTTCTACGATACAATGAACAAATGGAATGTATGCGCAGACACAGAACATATACACTCAACTAATCCATGCGCCGAATTTGTATTTCTAGACGGAACTGCATGCAATTTAGCATCAATTAATCTAATGAAACTAATGAATGAAGACGTATTCGATATTGAATCATTCAGACATGCATGTAAAATATTCATAATAGCCCAAGAGATTATTGTTGATTTAGCATCATATCCCATACAAATAATCGCAAAAAGAAGTCATGATTTGAGACCTCTAGGTTTAGGACATGCAAATCTTGGTACACTGTTAATGACGCAAAGCATTCCATATGATTCTGAAAAAGGCAGAGCAATTGCAACAGCCATAACAGCCATACTAACAGGGCACGCCTATAAAATTTCAGCAGAAATTGCAGCCATAAGGGGTTCTTTCCCAGACTATGAAAAAAACAAGGGCTCAATGATGAGAGTAATGAGTATGCACAGAGAAGCTGCGTATAAAATTGATGTTCGTCATTGTCCATCTTACCTTTTGGATGCGGCAAGAGAAGATTGGGATCAAGTTGTAGAACTAGGAGAAAAATACGGTTTTAGAAATGCTCAAGCAACAGTACTCGCGCCTACTGGATGCCTAGTAGGTAATTCATTAGTACCAACAGAAAATGGATTAGTGAGACTAAAAAATCTTGGAAATCCTCGAGGAGATCAATGGCAAGATACATCATTTGAAGTAATGACAGACGAAGGGCCAAGAAAGGCAACTAAATTTTATATTAATGGTATGGCAAAAACAAGAACAATTAAAACATCATCAGGTTATGAAATACAAGGAACCGAACAACACAAAATAAAAGTTCTAAATCCAGAAAACAAAGAATTTGTGTGGAAAAAAGTTTCTGATGTAAAAGAGGGGGATATAGTGCCACTAGCAATGAATACTTTATTCGGAAAAACACAAGAAGTTCTCTTACCACCAATACCAGAATTACATTGGAATTGTGATTTTGAATTAAAGACGCCAAAAAATATGTCAGAGTCTTTAGCAGAAATTATTGGTTATTTCATGGGAGATGGTAGTCTCCATAGCAAAGGATTGAGATTTTGTGTATCTAATGAAGATATAGATGTTGTAGAACATTTAGGAAAAATCATAAAAAATCTATTTAATAAAGATATCAAAGTTTCTCAATGCAAGGGATACAAAGAAGTGGCAATTAACTCTGTACCATTAACAATGTGGTGGGATGCCTGCGGATTCTCTAAAATAAAACCATCAGAAGAACATTATGGAAAGGGCTATAAGCCTTACATCCCAGAGGCTATACTCCATACTAATAGCAAAGATATTTACTCTGCTTTCTTAAGGGGGTTATTTGAAGCAGATGGCACAATAACAGTAGGGAATCCTTCCTTCTCGACTGTAAACAAAGAATTCTCAGAAGAAATTAAAACACTACTTCTTTGTCTTGGCTACCCAACAACAACAAAAATAGATGTTTCCGGATGGGGAAAATCTGCTTTATACGTATTAAGATTGAAAAATATTTCATATAATGAATACTTCATGAAAAACATTAGTTTTATCGGAAAAAGAAAAATAAACAAAGTCAATTTAAACAGAAGCTTACAAACAGGCAACAGAGACTATGTATATTTATCAGAAGAAACAGTAGATGAAGTCGCACCAGTTGGAAATTCACATAGGGACGTTGTATTGGTTTCTCTCAAAAGACCCGGGGCTATCCCAAGAGAAAGAATAATAAGCATATATCAAGACACCCAAAATCCAAAATTACTTAGAGCTCTGCAGTTTTTCTATGACACTATTGAAAGCAACGATGATGGCGGAATACAGCCTACATATGACTTGTCTGTTCCAGAAAATGTAACGTACGTGGCTAATGGTTTTGTGAGCCATAATACTATAGCTTTGCTCATGGGGTGCGATACAACAGGCATAGAACCAGAATTTTCACTAATAAAGTGGAAAAAGCTTGCAGGTGGCGGCCATTTCAAAATTATAAATGCTTCCATAGAAAAAGCCCTTCAGAAGCTTAATTACGACGAAATTGAAATAAAAGAAATCATCGATTACATATCAGAAAATGGGAACATAGAACACGCACCATATATTAAAAAAGAACATATTCCAATTTTTGATTGCGCAAATAAAAATCCAGGAGGCTCAAGATTCATAGAGCCAATGGGCCATGTGAAAATGATGGCTACCGTCCAACCTTTTGTAAGTGGTGCAATTAGCAAAACAGTTAATTTACCAAACGAAGCAACTGTAAAAGATATCCAAGACATATATTTCCAAGCCTGGCGCCTAGGATTAAAAGACATTGCTCTATACAGAGATGGCTGTAAGCTTTCCCAACCGTTAAATACAAAATTAGAGCAAGAAAAAAGTTCATCAGTAATGGAACGCGGAACGCAGAAAAAACTTCCATACAAACGAAAAGGAATCACAATTGCAACAAAAATAAGTGGAAATAAAATTTTCTTAAGAACCGGAGAATACATAGATGGAAAAATAGGAGAAATCTTCATAGACATGCATAAAGCAGGCTCATCTTACAAAAGCCTATTAAACTGCTTTGCAATTGCAGTATCAACAGGCCTACAATATGGTGTTCCTCTAGAAAAATACGTTGAAATGTTCACATTTACAAGATTTGAGCCAAGTGGATTAACCGATCATCCAAATATTAAATCAGCCACATCGGTAATAGATTTCATATTCAGAGTCTTAGGAATGGAATACCTTGATAGAACCGATTTCGTCCATGTTCCTCCTAAACTTCATCCAGAAATTCAAGATCTGCCAAAAAAATCCAAAGAAGAAAGTAAAAAATCAGAAACTCAAGCAAAACTTCTTAATGACACGCTTGCATCAAAAGAAAAACATCTCAGTAACATGCTCGGCGATGCTCCATTATGCGACCAATGCGGCCACACAACAATTAGAAACGGCTCATGCTACAAATGCCTAAACTGTGGCAACTCTATGGGTTGTTCTTAAACCTTTCTAAAGAAATATAAATCAATCGAAATGGGAATGACCAATGATTATATGGCTATTAAACATCCTAGACTTAATAGTGGCGCTTATCTTAATAGGCGCACATTTCAATATCCTCATTTATCTAGTAATTCCTGCCATAATTTATCTTGTTGTAAAGGGAATAATTTTCATAAAAGACCCTTTTTCAATTATAGACATAGCAATCGCGGTTTACCTAGCAATATTGGCATCTGGAATAAAAACGTTCCTAACCTGGATTTTTGTACTCTATTTATTATACAAAACAATAATTAGTTTTCAAATATAGAAAATCTTATAACTCAAAATATTAAAAAAATAAAAAAGATGGTAGAAAAAATAACAAGTCAAAATTTTCAGAAAATCATTGATAAAGAAAAGCCAACTATAATAGATTTCTGGGCAGAATGGTGCACCCCTTGCAGAATTCTATCTCCTATTTTCGAAGAACTCTCAAACGAAATAAAGACTGCAGACTTCTATAAACTTAATATAGAAGAAGAACAAGAATTAGCAAATAAGTTTGAAGTGATGTCTATACCTACATTAGTTATTATGAAAAACGGAAAAGAAATCGAAAGGATAATAGGTTTCTCAAACAAGGGCGCTTTAAAAGCTAAACTACTATCAAAAATATGATAATCGGCCTAACAGGAACATTTGGTTCTGGAAAAACAACAGTAGCAGATTATCTAAAATCTAAAAACTTTAGCTACATTACTCTTTCAGACCTAGTAAGGGAGCAGGCTCAAAAACAAGATCTACCAATTGAAAGAGAGATCCTCCAAAACATAGGAAATAAAATGCGAAAACTGCATGGCAATGGCTATTGGGCGCAGCAGGCATTAAAAAAAATTAATAATAAAAATAACTGGATAATTGATGGAATTAGAAATCCAGGAGAAGTTGAAGTCCTAAGGAAAATTAAAAATTTCACGCTCATAGCTTTAGACGCTCCAATAGAGATTAGGATAAAAAGGATTACTGAAAGAAAAGGCATTAGATCTGAAAGAAAGCATTCAGACCCGAACAATATAGAAGAAATAAAAAGACTGGAAGCTAGGGATCGTGGTGAAAAAGAAAGCGAAACAGGACAGCAAGTGGAAAAATGCATAGAACTTGCCGATTATAAAATCAACACCAATACTTCAATAGAAGAAACGCTAAAAACCATAGGGAGAATATTAAAAAACAAAATCAATTAACCGCCATCCCGTGCCTATAGCAATGAAATCATAATTTTTTGACATTTAACCAATTGAATGCCAGAGCACATATAACTCTAACTTAAAGAACAAATAATATATCAAATTTACGATCTACAGTAATATAACGACTTTCACTGCTTGTTGCATTTATTATGAATATCCTATCTGTATCCCAATCTCCTCTAATTTTACCATTCTGATAAATTAAATCTTTCTTTTTGTCATAGGTTGTTACCATTGGTGTTATCAGTTCCATTTGAGCTATGTCTCCAATATAAGTTGATTGACCAGTATCTGGATTTATTAACCTTAATTCTTCTTTCCATCTATCCCAATTCCAAGTTAATCCCACTAATGCACTATCAAAGCGAACATGAAAAACAACATATTGTTTATCAGTTACGGCTCTTGTTGCCGATCCATTTAGGGCATTGATTTTATATAGATACTCAGGTTCCTCTGGAAAATTTCGTCCAAGTAAATATAATATGTTTTGCTCTGTATCTATTGGATACATCTGCAGGATGATAAAATCCAAATCTTCAATAAAACCTAGATGATCAACCGCCCCAGTTGATGGATCTATTGATACAAGTTCTTCTTCATCAAATTCGAAATTCCACTGAAATCCAATCAGTGTCAAATCATCCCTTATATTATAATAAATCGTACTGCTGGGTTCCAGAAGAACGTGAGTAGAGTTTGCAGTTCTTACATCTATAGTATAAATCGAGTCTGGGTCTTCCCGTCCAATACGACCATTAATATAAATTTCATTAGCTTCTCTGTTTATTGCATAGGCGCTCCATGGATAAAGCACAAAATCATCTAAAAAACCAATTAAGCTAGACCTGCCTGTACATGTATTTATAAGGCGCACCTCCTCTTTATATAAATCCCAGTTCCAATAAAAGCCTATCAAGTCTTGATTATCTGTACAAGTCCACCGGGCTGTCCCAATTTCAGGTTCGATATTCCACAACTGCCTTCCAGAAATATTATTCCCAATAAAAGCTATTCCAATTATAAAAACAATAACTAAAAGCAATATAACATCAATTCTTGCTTTCATTGAAATTCAGCCTCTTTTCAATAAATATCATCTAATCCGCCTATATATATATATATATATCGATTTTTGCGATTTTTTAGACCGTAATTCTTTTAAAACAAATATCTTAAATATAATAAGGCATCTGTCTTAAATGCCTTCACGGACTAGGCGCCTCTTTCCTCTCATTTAATTCTTCCTCATCAAGCTCAATAGCCTTTGGAACAATAAATCTAATCAAAGAAATCAATAAAACAAACAAGAAAAATATTCCTATAGAAACTATCAAAGTATAAATATCTAAAGGAATCTTGGCATAAATAATAATAACAGACATATAGGCAATGAAATTCACAGGCAGATGATTAGAGATTCCAAAAGCAAACTCTCTAGACCACATATGCAAAAAATTAGAAGCGGTCAATATTACCCCCAATGTAGCAACAGCAATTGCCAACGCATTTCTTGGAGTAACGGCATTTAGTTCTCCACCAGCATTCAAAACCCTAAACAGATCAATAGAAACAAATATCAAAACTAAGGAATTAGAATAAGGCATGTTCCACCCTTCTTCCTCAAAAAAATATCTCGCAAAATAAAGCTCTATTAAAATCATCGCGAAAAACAAAGGAGTCAAAATCCACAGCATCTCTCTAAAATTATACGGTGCTAAAAGCACATCAAAAAATCTCTCAATTAGATTATTTAGCACCTCTATCATCCAATTTAAAAGTTCTTAAAGATTTAAAAATATTTGTCCTTGAAAAAATATCCCCAAGAATTAGTCCAATTAGCAATGAAGCAATCAAATCGCTCATATAATGCACTCCAGTATACAGCCTGGCTAAGGCAATTAAAGCGACAATTACCAGCCAAAAATACCTAAACCACTTAAAATCCTTCCAAATGAACCCCAAACAAAAAAACGCAAATATGGCATGTCCGCTTGGAAAACTATACGCACTATCAACAGGCACCAAATTAGCAACATCTAAACTATCAAAAGGCCTTGCTCTTTTTATCAAAATCTTAAGCAGATATGCTATCGCACCAACAACTCCAAAACCAATTATAAACCTATAAATCTGTTCTCTTTTGTAATAAAACAACACTAGTCCGATAATCACAAAAGAAAATACCCCGTTAGTCAATCTGGAAAAATATCCAATAACAGAATCAAGCAAAATCAGCCTGTTTGCTGCAATTAATTTAACAATGAAATCATCAAAGATTAGACTTAAAAATAAAGCAAGAATGCCACAAATTAACCAAAAACTCTTCTTCATAACCCGCAAATAATATATATCCTTATAAATCTTTTTTAACTCATGAAATACGGTAAAAGATTAATCTTAAGATACTCAATTGCAGTAATCTTCGCTATAGTAGGAATAAAAATAATCTACTTCATATTTTCTCCACTAACATTTTACTCATCATACTACTCTATTTATTACCTCTCCCCAAAATTAATAGGCTCCACTTCGTTCATTATCAATAACATAAAACTCAACTTTATCTCAGCATGCACAGCAGCATCTGCATATTTATTATTAGTCTTATTAACATTAACAACAGACATCAAGCTAAAAAAAGCATTAAGAGTTATTTTTGCAGGCTCTCTGCTAATTCTAATAGCAAACCTAATAAGAATTGATATTCTAATAATCGCTTTAGTAAAATATGGGTCAAACTTATTTAATACATTACATTTATTTTTCTGGAAAGTGCTTTCAACGGTATTCGTAGTTATTCTCTGGATATTTCTAACAAAAGTCTTTAAAATAAAAGAAATCCCAATTTATTCTGATTTTAAAAAAATCTATAGCGTCTACAGGAAACCAAGATAAATATAAATATTTCTGATAGAAAAATTGAGATAAGCACTCTTATCAAAAATAATAACAAGAGTTACTCCATTAAAATCTTATTCAACTTTCTAAATAGACCATCCAGGTTTAATTTTTCTTCATTTTTAATAATAATATCTGGTTTAACTATTTGAAGAAAATGTCCATGTTCCTTAAACCATCTATCTAATTCTTTAAAATATGCATCTGCGTTTCTTTTATTTCTTTTTTTTTATCCTTTCTTTTATTTTTTCTTTCGACGCTTTAATATCTATTAAAAATAAATCAAAATCATTATAGTCGACAGCCAAAAATATCTCCTTGTATCTTCTATCTATGCTAGCGTCTAATATTATCAAACCATTTGGTAAATTGTGGTTTTTTATAAAATAATATAGGTATTCTTCTAAAACATCATCTCTGTTTCTTTTGTTACCGATTATTTTAATTATATCTCCCTTATCGACTCTTATACCAAATATCTTTTCTCTAGGATTTTTGCAATATGAGTTTTGCCAGAACCAGGAACAGCACCAAAACAAATCAATAATTTCTTATTCTTAATTGATATATTCTCCAATTTAATCCTATGCTTTTTGTATATTTGCTCTAGTATATTGTTACTAACCATTTAATTCCTCAACAATCTCTCTTTCTTCAAAAACAAACTCTGTACAAAGAAATACATTGCATAAAGTTCAAAAGCAAAAGGAAAATATCCTAAGTAGCCTAAAACCGGCATTTCAAATATCTTAAAAAATCCAACAAAAGGAACATCATAAGTCCATTTCGGAATAGCCCAGTAGTTCCAAAATTCCCAAAAAAATCCCATAATAATCCCAGCAAGTAATAAGCTAAGAGGAATAACTAACTTCCTATCCTTCAGGTGCCCAACAATGCTCGGCTGTTTATGCAAATAATTTACAGGGTCTAATATCAAGAAAAAGCTAGCCCACACCAAAGGAAATGCAAATCTTGGAAATATCAAAGGCAAAATCAAGCTCAAAACCCCCAAGCCTATCGTCCAATGTAAAAATTTTTTAGTTATCCTATGTTTCTTTTTTAATTTCTTATCATCAAACAAATGAACATTCCTTATCAATTCGTATGTTTCAAAAAACGCAGGCAGTACAGTAGCAAATGCAAGCGTCGCATAAAAAGCATTATTATTCACGTCAACAGAAGCCCCGCCAACAGAATATGACCAATTGCCTAGGGCGTAGTTTATGAATTCAAAAACCCACCACAAAAAAGCACTAACTATAGCTATGCCTAAAAATTTGTTAAAATTATCGCTAATCAAACTTCTTCCAGAAATCTTCTTATTAACCGCATCAATAGTCAGTATATATCCAAACCAAACAATAGGAAAGTACCAATTAGCAAAGGGCGACAGTTTATAAAAAAAGTTTAACTCGACTAAAACAATTATAAAAATTCCTAAAGTACCATACCACCTAAACATTATTCACCTCTTTTAGAATTAATCTATCGGTCATTTAAATTTCTTTCTTCTGCACAAATAAACCAATAGCCTAGAACTAAAACCCCATTTTTACCCAATATAATTAAAATCTCTAGAACTGCCAGCTGCCTTTTTTAATTTCCCAACCCTCTTCAATTTTCTTTCCTCTGTTTCAAACTCAAACTCTATATCCTTTATTTCAGAGTCTAAATCAGTCAAATCGATCTTTAATCTTAAATTTTGGTTTAATATTCTAAGTATCTCCTTAGCGCTTCTTATCCCTAAATGGTTCGGATGCCCATATGTTTCAGCAAGTAAAGAAACAGCAGGAATTTTTCTTTTTCCAGCCAAACCTACTAAAAGCCCGGAAACCCCAACAATAGGGCCAACAAGACCATAGATATTATTATTCAGTGCCCTGCCTGCATACTTTTTTCTAATCTTTTGATCATTAGCAGTAGCATAAACCTTGGGGTTCTTAGGATTTCTTTCCAGAGCAATTCCTCCAAGAGTAATAACTTCCTTCTTCCCCTTAAATCCCTCGATTATATCTAGAATCTGGTCACAAAATTCATAGCAAGACGGTTCATCCAATGGTTGTATATCTCCTGCCAATAAAAGCAATGTGCGTCCGCCAACATTCTTATAGAAAATTTCAATAGCAGGCAATTCAACCAAATTGTCTTCATTAACAAACACGCAGTGCGGCAGATTATACGAGGTAATTTCAAATATTTTCTTAGCTCCAATGCTGTCTATAATAAAATCAGTAGCAATCTTGCCAACATTGCCAACACCAGGCAATCCTTCTATCAAAACAGGATCCTTAATCCTTGCATCGCTTACTCTATTAATCTTCCATGACACTTTCTTTATACCTCCTCCTGTAAACTCCCATTCTATCAATAGGAGAATATTTAGCCGGTCTAACGCTGAAGGTTTTCATGCCGCAATGCTCCTCAAGTAAAGTATAGCCCTGGCACCTCATACATTTTAAGATTTCCTTTCCCATTCTACACTCACGTTATTCGATTTGCCATATCCAAGCAAACCGTCAATAACTTCTTGTAAAGACTTTTCTGCATTTTTATAGTTATCTGAAGATATCCTCAACCTGTAAAAAGGCGCACTTATGTAAGACAAAGATAGTTTATATTTCTTGTGTTTCGCAAGTTCCATAGTTTTTTCCAAAGAGCTCTTAATCCTATCAATACCTTCGGGATCCTTGCTCATGAGTTTTAACTTGGCTTCAATAACAACTTCTGGCAGTTTTATCTTTTCCTTAATCCTGGCACAAAGTGTATCGATCAATTGTTTATTTCCCTTTATACCTGAAAATGCCTTATCCCCATTAGTCAATACAACCTTGAAAAATGCATTCAGCCCCCCATATTTTTCCATTACATGATACCCAATATTATCATAAAAATCCTTAAGGGTCATTTTTAACTCATTAACAACACCAAAAACAAGTTTTTCAGCTTTCTGCTCTTGCTTATACTCTTCTTCCTTGTTCTTTCTTTGCGGTAAAGAAACCCTTCTCAACGATAAATCAATGTGGCCTTTATCTTCATGAACTCTCAGAACTTTGCAGACTATCGTCTTACCTTCCCTTACAAAGTCCCTCAAATTTCTGATTCTTCCTGGAGATACCTCACTGATATGTATCATCCCTTCTTTATTTTCATATTCTTCAATATCAACAAAAACAGAATGAGGAAGTATTTTTTTCACAATGCAAACTACTAGTTCTCCTTCTTCAAGCATTCCTTTTTTCTTATAAAACATTTTATTCAAGTACTTCTAGTATGCTCGCCTTAACAATCCCTTTGCCGCCGGTTGGCTGCACTAGAACATTATCACAAACCAAGCATTTCACTAAAGTGCCAGGCTTACCAAAAACTATCTGCTCATTCTTACATTTCATGCACCTTAGCCTTATGAATTTGCTTGCAGCCCTCATTTTAACTCCAGCTTCTTGCTCCTAAAACTTTTAGACTGCCCGCTAGATTTGCCACAGACTTTGCATTTAAATCTTAAATCCTGTTTCTTGCTTTGTTTTGCTCCAGTTCTTTTAAACTTGCTTATTGCCGGTTTAGATCCCCACCTACCCTTATTTCCAAAATTTCTCCCTCTTCCTCTTTTTTTTCCCCTTTGCAAGGACCCTCTTTTCAGGCTTCCTCTGTCTCTTTTCTTTGCCAAAGATACTTCTTGCTCTGTATAGTTCTTGCAAAATTTGCAATACTTTCTTATTTTTTTCCGAATTTTCATGATTTTATTTCCTTAACTCTTTTCTTACTTATCAATAGCTGGGCAACCTTATACGGTAAGTTAGCTATATCCTCTGAATTGAATGGTCCATAAATATTCAAATCTTCACCCATGAACTTGGGCATTGGATAAAGGAATCTTACTAATTTTGTATCCTCCTTGATTTCCTTTTTTATATCTTTCGGTATTTGAATTTGAGGATTTTTCAAAACTAACAAATTATCAAGAATGCCTCCCCTATAATCATTAAGTAATTCTAACAAAGAACGGTAAAACTCCTCTTCCTCCCTCAGAAAATTACTGCTGTCAGCAGGAATGTTCGCTCTAGAGGCAAATATAGCCATCTGAATTATCTTATTTTCTCTTCTTTCATAAAGCTCCTTTATTATCTTTTTTACATTTTGCAGTTGCTTTTCTGTTTTCACAGCCTCTTGAGAGAAAATAGAATTTTGAGACTTCTGCGCATCAGCTATTGATTTTTTTTCTTTCAGGTAGTTTATTACATCAGAAAAAAACCCTGCCGGCAATTTTTGTATTTCCTGTTCATATTTCTCTTTCCTCAAAATATCATAAATTCCTTCATATGTAATCAAGTCCCCCATCAAGTATCCCCCAACAAACATTTTAAAGTATAGCGATTATTAAAGATTGTTGTATTCAAAAAATAGCATATGGTCACAATTAAAAAAACACCCCCAGACTTTAAAGTAGAGGAACTAATCAATCTCAGCTATTCAAATGGGAAATATGCATATTTTAAACTCTTCAAAAGAGATTATGATACCTTAAAAGCTATAGAAACCATATCAAGAGCCTCGAAGATACCAGTAAAAAGCTTTGGTTGGGCAGGGAATAAAGACAAGCGTGCAGAAACCACGCAGTACATATCAATTTTAAACCCCAAAAAGGAAAAAATAAAAAACCTTAACCTTAGGGACCTCAAACTAACCTTTCTTGGTTATGGAGCTAAAAAAATAAATCTTGGGAATAATTACGGAAATAAGTTTGAAATAAAAGTCTATAATTACAAAGAGTATTATCCTAGTAATTTCTTTATAAATTATTTCGGTGAACAAAGATTTGGAAAAAATAATTGGATAATTGGGAAAAAAATCCTTAAAAAAGAAAAAATCGTCTTGGACATAAAAAGAAAAAGATTCTGTTTGTTTGCTTATCAATCGTATCTTTGGAATAACTGCGTAAAAGAGTATTTTAAAGATAAGCCAAACACTTTCAAAATAGGCGGCTACATTTTTTTAAATAAACAAATCACAAACCTAAAGATACCAATAATAAATTTTGATACAAAACTAAAAAGCAATATCGGAGAAATCTACAAATACTTACTAAAAAAAGAAGGAATATCTCAAAAGGATTTTATAATAAAAAGTGATCCTAGACTAATAACAGAAACAGTTTATCGGGATCTTATTGTAGAAGTAAAAGACCTTAGGTTTGAAAATAGTACATTGCACTTCACTCTTCCAAAAGGCTCTTACGCTACAGTATTTATAAGACAGCTATTTAGAGAAGACATCGCAAATCCTAGACTTCCTTGATTATTGGAAACCTATTTAAAATTAATGTATTTCTACATAAATAATGTTCAAATTCCTAAAAGAAAAGCTGAAAAAAGCAATTTCATCTATTGGAAAAAAGATCGAAAAAGAAGCAGAAACAAAAGAAGAAACACCGCAACCCCAAGAAGAAGTAAAAGAAATAACCAAAAAACCAGAAGAAAAAAAAGAAAAGTTCTCTTTATTTAAAAAAAAGAAAAAAGAGATAATTGAAGAGCCTAAAGAAAAGTTAGAGCAAGAAGTCAGAGAAACAAAGAAAGAGGAGCCAGAGCTAAAAAAAGAGCCAATTAAAGAAGAAAAACCAGAAATTAAAAAAATTGAAGAAATTATTAAAAAATCAGAGGTAAAGCAAACAAGAGAAGAGCCACCAATTGAAGAGAAAAAAGGTTTCTTTGAAAAGTTCAGGGAAAAAATAACCACCAAAAAAATCTCCGAAGACACATTTGAAGAATTATTTCAAGAACTGGAAATTGCGTTATTAGAAAACAATGTAGCATTGGAAGTAATTGAAAAAATCAAAGAAGACCTAAAAAAGGAATTGGTAGATAAACCGCTTCCTAGAGGCGATATAGAAAAAACCATCAAAGAAAGCTTGAAAAAATCTATAGAGGATCTTTTTCTAATTCCGGATATAAACGTTATAAGCAAAATTAAAGAAAAAAAAGACAAGCCATTTGTAATAGTCTTTTTCGGGCAAAACGGTTCAGGAAAAACTACTTCTATAGCAAAAATCGCTAACTATCTTCAAAAAAATAAAATCTCAGTTGTTTTGGCAGCATCAGATACTTTTAGAGCGGCATCCATCCACCAGCTTAAAGAATGGGGAGGCAGGCTAAAAGTAAAAGTAATTGCTCATGATTATGGCAGCGATCCAGCAGCGGTTGCATTTGATGGAATTAAATTTTGCCAAGCCCATAAAATAGATGTCCTTTTAGTGGATACAGCAGGAAGGCAACATTCAAATATTAATCTAATGAAAGAGATGGAAAAAATAGTAAGAATTGCAAAACCAGATTTGAAAATCTTCATAGGAGAAGCGATAGTAGGAAATGATGCAGTTCAGCAAGCAGAAGATTTCAATAAAGCCATAGGCATTGACGGCTCAATACTAACAAAAGCAGACGTAGATGAAAAAGGAGGAGCAATAGTATCCATATCCTACATAACAAAAAAACCAATACTTTTTCTTGGCGTAGGACAGATGCCTTCAGATCTTAAGGAATTCAGCAAAGAAGAAACTATCCAAAGTCTAGGGTTTTGAAATCTCAACCAACCTTTATAAACCCAATTTATTAGCCTTATTCTATGGTTTTAGAGAAATTAAGCACCTCATTAAAAAGCATCTTAAAAAAGATAGCCAGAGCAGGATTCGTCGACAAAGCGCTTATAGAAGAGCTCATAAAAGAAATACAAAAATCCCTCATTCATGCAGATGTAAACATTAAGTTAGTTTTTGAATTAACCAAGCAAATCAAAGAAAGGGCATTAAACGAAAAACCCCCTGCAGCCATAACACAAAGAGAATATCTTATAAAGGTGGTCTATGAAGAGCTAGTAAAATTCCTAGGTGAAGAAAAGAAAGAGTTAAACCTAAAACAAAAACCTACTAAAATTCTTTTGTTGGGTCTTTTCGGTTCAGGGAAAACAACAACCGCAGCAAAAATAGCAAATTACTACAAAAAACGCGGGAAAAAAATCGCATTAATCGGCTTAGACGTTCATAGACCAGCAGCTATAGCACAGCTTGAACAACTAGGGGGAAAAATAAACATTCCTGTATTTTCTGATAAAAAAGAAAAAGATCCTGTAAAAATTTACAAAAAATTTCAAGATGAATACAAAAAGTTTGATATGTTGTTAATAGACACAGCAGGAAGAGACGCTTTAAGCAATGACCTGATTGAAGAAATTAAAGAATTAAACAGGGCAATAAATCCACAAGAAAAAATACTAGTCGTTAGTGCAGATCTAGGTCAAGCAGCAGAGAGACAGGCAAAAAAACTTCACGACACTGTGAATATTACCGGAGTTATAATAACAAAGCTAGACGGTACCGCAAGGGGCGGCGGTTCATTGACAGCCTGTGCCATTTCAGGAGCACCTATAAAGTTCATAGGCATCGGAGAAAAGATAGATGACCTAGAAGAATTCAACCCAAAAGGATTCGTTGGTCGCTTACTTGGAATGGGTGATTTAGAAGCTCTGCTTGAAAAAGCAAAAGAAGCAATAAGCGAAGAGCTGGCAGAAGATCTAGGTAAGAAATTTTTGAAAGGAGAATTTAATTTCTTGGACTTATATGAACAAATGCAAGCAATGAGCAAGATGGGTCCTTTAACTAAAGTCATTGATATGATACCTGGAATGGGCGGAGTTAAGATTCCTAAAGAGATGCTTGAGGGGCAGGAAGACAAAATGAAGAAATGGAAATTTATTTTGCAATCACTTACGAGAGAAGAGCTTGAAAATCCTGAAATTTTAACAAGCAGTCGGATAGAGAGAGTAGCGAAGGGAAGCGGGACAACCACTCATGAAGTAAGAGAATTGTTAAAGCAATACAAACAATCTAAAAAATTAATGAAAATGATGAAAGGTCAAGATCCAGAAAAATTAATGAAACGGTTTAAAGGAAAAATTCCTGGGTTTTAATAGCTGCGATACCTAGTCATAGTTTGCTGTCTCACTGGGTGACTTAAACAACCACCATACAAACCACTTCTCACTCTATTCCGCTTGCCAGATAGATCATCATCTAACCAATAGGGTATATCTTCAGATTTCCGATTGCCAGTAACACCCCAACTTTCAACACGTCTTTCTAAATCCTGCAAATCAATATGTCCAACTATCCTACATCTAGCAGGTAATCCATAGCTTCCGCTTACATTATGACTCATAGCCGCAAGATGTACAGATCCGTGCTCGCCGTCAGGATCAAGAATCATATTAGTTCTCTGAAAAAAAGCCCCGTTAAAAACCAACAAGTCATTTTTTTCCGAATTATACGCATACCACTGGCCATTTAATTCGGCTATCCTATACCCTCTAGAGGCTAAAAAGATCTTTTCTGTTTTATCTGGCCTAAGAAGCCTTTTAGCTATATTTAATTCGCTACTTACTCCAGAGTCTAAAAAATCATGCAAAACCTCAGGATCTCTCGTTATCCTTAAAGAAAGCCTATTAATGTCATCTCGCCCGATAAGGTCGCTATTGTCTTCTAAGCACAATGCTCTCAAGGAGTAATCATCATCAACATATTCCCCAACACCGTCAAACATCTCAGATTCATCACTCATCTTTCACGCCTCCATACGACTTTTTTTCAGAAATTTCTATACACACGCTTATTATTAAATCTTTTGGAAACCTTTAAATTCAAATTAACAATATTAAGTAAACATGAAAGTCATACAAATCGGAGCAGAAGCAATTCTCATTAAAGAGAAAAATAAACTAATAAAAAATCGAATCCCAAAATCGTATAGGATAAAAGAAATCGACGAAAAGATTAGAAAATCCAGAACAAAAAGAGAAGCAAAAATTCTCTCTAAATTAGATTTCGTTCCGAAAGTATTCTCTATTGACGATAAAAAAGCAATAATAGAGATGGAGTTCATCCAAGGCGATTTATTGAGGGACATTCTAGACAGCATGAATCAAAGAGAGCTAGAAGAAATTTGCAATAAAATAGGAAAACAAATTTATGAAATGCACCAAAAAGGAATAATCCATGGAGACCTAACTACTAGCAATATGATCTTAAAAGATAAAAAAATATTCTTCATAGATTTTGGCCTAGGTTTTTTCTCACAAAGAATTGAAGATAAAGCAACAGACCTAAGACTCTTAAGGCAAGCTTTAGAGAGCAAGCATTATAAATGTTTTGATATAGCCTATCCGAATATACTAAATAGTTATCAAGACAGAGAAGTTTTAGAATGGTTAAAAAACAAAGTAGAAAAACGTGGAAGGTATAAAAGAAAGAAAAATGAACTCTAAACAATACATAGTTGTCAGAAATCCGTTTATAGACGTCTCGGAGAGAAGAGTTAGACCGCTGCATTTATACGCTATAGAAAATGACATTTGCGCTTTTGTTGGCAAAAGAAATCTTGCAGGACTAGTGCATACATTAAGTTCACAAAGGGCGCAACTCGAAGTTGATACAAGATCATTTACTAACAAAGATCTTTTAAATAAGCTAACTAATTATTTAGACAAACGTAAAGTGCAATATACAACAATTTAAAAATCGCAAAACTTTTTAAATCGCCACCTTATTCTTTTCATAAGCCCCGTGCTGTGGTTAGCAGCCCCGTAGAAATTTCTGCGGAATGTAGTGGCCAATCACAATGCCCTTTGGAGGCATTAACCCAGGTTCGAATATAGGAGTGGGCCCTTATCAACCCTTGTGCGAAAGTCCTGGCGGGGCTAATTTTTAAAACGATCACATGAAAAAATATAGCTATCCCTCTCTTAAGGATATAGTAGAAAAATCTCTGAATGCAAGATATATTTTTGGAACATTTGGCGAGTCCACGTTTAGTAAAGATGCTTTTTTATTTATCATAGGTTTGTACCAAGAAGCTAAACTTAGAATGAGGGGATATTTAGAAATGGTATACTCAAATCCTAGCGAAGGCAGATTTTATAATGAATTGTTTCAAAATGTTTTCGAAGAATTGCCCAGCGATAGACCTCGCCCAACACAAAAAAAACCTAATAGAAGAAGAATTATTTTCAATAGAGATCAAGTAACCGAAGTAGTTAAATATTTAACAGGGAACAACGAACACCCGCCTTACATTCTCTTAGATTCAAGAACAAGAATGTTACTTTATTTAAGAGGCTTTTTATTTCGTGGTCTCAATGTAACACATAGCAATGATCATTCATCAACCAAGATTTATTCAAGAAAACGTCCAAAGGCAATACTAAGATATCCTCAGGAAAAAAGCGGGTTAGTGCATAAAATCCAAAAATTATTAGGGGAAAATTTTGATATTAATTCGGTAGATTTTGAAAATGGCTTTGGTATATTTGATTTGGCAAGCCTAAAAAAATTAATAGACCTAAATTTAGTCAGATATAAAGTTGGAAAAAAGTTACAAGAGCTATTAAAAGGTATGGAACGTTGCAGTAACCAACCGGCCCCACAAGGTTTTAGAAATCATCAAACCTAACTAAAGAATAAAAAACATTAAATATTCCAAAATCACTAATATTTCCAAAGGGGGTACTTTTATGCAAGAAATAGGAGAAATTTTCCAATATTATGGCAAGATAGGCGTAGCCGCAATAAGATTAAACAAGTCTTTAAAAGCGGGGGATAAAATAAAAATCCGCGGCAATACAACGGATTTTGAGCAAGAAGTAAAGAGCATACAAATAGAGCACACAAAAGTTAAAGAAGCCAAGAAAGGAGACGAAATAGGAGTAAAGGTCGACGACAAAGTTAGACGTGGCGACAAGATATATTTAGTAGAGTAAAGCTTATAAACCGCGTTTGAAAGGTATCAATATTTCAATCTAACTTAGATATCTCACTAATATGGCCAAGATGCATTCACGTAAGAAAGGACGTTCAGGAAGCCATAACCCATCACAAAAAACTAAAAAAGGTTGGGTTATCTATTCTGCAAAAGAAACAGAAAAACTAGTAGCCAAACTAGCAAAATCAGGAATGACAAGTACGCAAATTGGCCTAACATTAAGAGACAGTTACGGTGTTCCAAAAGTAAAATTAATAACAAATAAAAAAATAACTAAAATATTAGAAGAAAATAAGCTAACAAAAAAGCTCCCTGAAGACTTAATCTCCTTAATTAAAAAAGACGTAAGGCTACAAAAGCATTTTGAAATAAACAAAAAAGACAATGCAGTTAAAAGAGGCATCCAGCTGACCAAGAGCAAAATAAACAGACTTTCCAAGTACTACAAATCCAGAGGCAAACTTCCTGTTGATTGGAAATACGATAGCTCACAGGCAAAAATGATTTTAGAATAAAAATGCAGGATTTTTTACATGAGATTAAAAAAGACGCTAATGAATTAAAAAAACACAACACTGAGTTAATTAAAGTCATAAGCCATTTGGATGCAGACGGATTAAGCTCTAGCGCGATAATAACAAGGGCATTAACAAGAGGGGGTTTCAAATTCTCTTTGGCTACAGTTCGGCAATTAGACGATTTTCTGTTCGATGAGTTAAGCAGAGAGAATTTCTCAACGCTGATCTTTCTTGATTTAGGCAGTGGCAGCATCAAGCAAATTGAAGAAAGGTTCAAAAACAGAACTATATACATCTTAGACCATCACAAACCGCAAGACCACAAACCAAAAAATGCTACAGTAATCAACCCGCACTATTATAATATAGACGGCAGCAAAGAGATTTCAGGAGCGGGCATCGCCTATCTGTTCGCCAAAGCCCTTGACTCTGCAAACATAGACATGGCCCACATAGCAATCTTAGGTGCAATTGGTGACATGCAAGAAAACAACGGATTCCACTCAGATCTTAACAATTTTATTCTTGAAGATGCAATTAATTCTGGAAAAATTGAAGTGAAAATCGGTTTGAGAATGTTTGGCATGCAAACAAGGCCAATAAACAAAGTTCTAGAATATACAACAGATCCATATATCCCTGGAGTTAGCGGTAACGAGCTCGGAACTAAAAAATTCTTAGAAGAGATAGGGCTCAATTTTGTAGAGAATGGCAAATACAAAAAATTAGTTAATCTAACAGATGAGGAAATGAAAAAATTAGTAACAGGAATAATTCTAAGAAGAATAGGTTCAGAAGAAAAACCTGATGACGTTCTCGGCAAGGTATACTTATTAGTAGAAGAAGAAGACGAAAATCCATTAAAAGACGCAAAAGAATTCAGCACCTTATTAAACGCATGCGGGCGCCTTAATAAGCCAAGCGTCGGCATAGGATGTTGCTTGGGCGATAAAAAATCGAAGGAAGAAGCAATTATATTGTTACTCGATTACAAAAGAGAGATAATCAACTCGCTAAATTGGTTCTACGCGAATAAGAATAAATTCATCGAAGGTCCAGGATACTTAATCATCAATGCAGAAGATAATATAAAAGACACAATGATAGGCACAATCGGAAGTTTAATTTCCAAAAACAGCATGTATAAAGAAGGAACAATCATCATAACAATGGCTTATACAATAGATGGAAATATTAAAGCCAGTTTAAGAACAGTAGGTAAAACAAAAAAAGACCTGATGGCAATAACAAAAACAATTGTAACAAAAGTTGGCGGGATAGGCGGTGGCCATAAATATGCGGCAGGAGCGCTGATACCTCTAGATAAAGAAAAAGAGTTCATAGAAGCCACCAAAGAGGTTCTAAAAGCAGGCATAATGGAAAAAACAATTGAATAAAAATGGTTATAATTGCTATATTTAAAACAACTTAAAATGGCTCAAATAACAAAAAAACGCAAAAAAAGCTGGGTCAAGATAATTGCTCCCAGAGAATTCAGAAACGCAGAGTTAGGAGAAAGCCTCGTTTATTCTCCTCAAGATCTAATAGGCAAGAGACTGAATGTTAATCTGTCAACGTTAATAGGGGATATGCGGAAACAAAACACAAATATTCTTTTTAAAATTGAAGAGATAAAGGGAAGTCAAGCAATAGCAAACATTATCTCTTTCGAAATTTTGCCTGCTCACATTAAACGTATGGTGCGAACATTAAAAGACAGGATAGATGACTCGTTCGTGGTTTCCAGCAAAGACCATCCAAAGATTCGCATAAAGCCCTTTGTGTTAACTAAGGCTAAAACCAGCAACTCAATATTAACTTTAATAAGAAAGAGAACAAGAGAAGAAGTAACAAAAATCGCATCAAAAAGCACATTTGCAGAATTCACAATAGAAGTCATATCCGGGCAATTAAAAAAACAACTAAAGCAAGAGTTGAATAAGATATACCCTATTACTATTTTTGAAATAAGAAAAATCGAACTGCTTAAATAGATAATTTTTTAAATATCCATATTAGTTTCTTTCTTAAGCCACCGTAGCTCAGACTACTTTTGTGGTAGGAGCAATGGTAGAGCAAATCTTCAGAGAAGAGCTTTTCTGCCTTGTATGGGAAAGAAGCCTTGAGTGAGCAGAGAAACTTGAAAGAAATTTCTATTTCACTCTCTAGGTCGGGGGTTCAAATCCCTTCGGTGGCTTATCATTTCCTCAATACAAAAACTAAATTCTTTCCAAAAATATTAGATTCCAAAATTCCGAATCCAGTTTTTCTTACAAATTTTTTCAACTCAAAATAATCAAATAAATGAACATTCCTGAAATAAACCTTATCTCCAATTTTCCAAGGCATTCGTATATTTTTTCTTCTAAAAAGAAACCGTAATTGTAATTTATTCCATACCGTCAAAAGCAATATTCCTTTTTTCTTCAAAACCCTATTCATTTCACTTAAAGCTTTCTTACTATCTTTATCATCAGTAACGTGATGCAAAGACGCCACACTCAACACATAATCAAACTCTCTATCTTTAAAAGGCAATCTAAGCATATCGGCCCTGATTAATTTAATTTTAACATTATTTTTCTGCACGTATTCTTTAGCCTTCTTCAACATATTCTTCGAAAAATCAACTCCATAACATTCAAACCCATTTTTGGCAAAGGGTATCAAATTCCTCGCATTTCCGCATCCTATCTCTAAGATCTTGCCTTTTTTTGGTTTATACTTTTCCAAGAATTCATAAACTGGCTTAAACTTCATCTGCCTAAAATTATGCCATTGCTCAGCTATGTTATCCCAAACTTCTTCTTGGTTCATGTTTAACAATAAAGCTTTTAAAACTTAAATAGATGACTGTAATAATCCATAGGTATAGTAATCTTAAAAATAATAATAAAATGTCAAAAAATGTTATTATAACGAATGCTGAAAAACTAGAAAAAACAAAAAAAACTATTTCTACAGCAGGTGCCAAAAAATTTCATGTTTTATCAGATTTTGACAGAACGCTTACAAAGGCATTTGTCAATAGAAAAGAAGTTCCTTCTCAAATTTCTGTTTTAAGAGAGAGGGGTTACTTATCTAATGATTATGCAACAAAAGCGTACGCTCTATATAACAAGTATCATCCCATCGAAGTTGATCCGAAAATTCCAATAAAAGAAAAAAAAGCTCAGATGCAAGCGTGGTGGGAAGCTCACTTTAAACTATTAATTGAATCTGGATTAAACAGAAGGGACCTAGAAAGAGTAGTTGAATCAAAGAAGATAAAATTCAGAAAGGGCGCATTAGAATTAATTGATTTTTTATATAAACATAATATTCCTTTGGTTATTCTTTCCTCAAGCGGTTTAGGCACAGATGCAATCAGAATGAGCTTAGATAAGAAAAGAAGGCTATATGACAATGTCTACATCGTTTCTAATTCGTTTGAATGGGATGAAAAAGGCAATGCAATTGGGGTTAAAAAGCCCATAATTCATGGAATGAACAAAGATGAAACCGTAATTCAGACTTTTCCTTTTTTTAATGTAATTCGCCATAGGACCAATGTTCTATTATTGGGAGATAGCTTAAGCGACGTTGATATGGTTAAAGGTTTTGATTATGAAAATTTAATCAGAGTTGGATTTTTAAATAAAGACATCGAAAATAGTTTGGAGGCATATAAAAGAAATTTTGATATCATTATATTGAATGATTCTCCCATGGATTATGTTAACGACCTGATTGCGGGTATGTTCGGGCAATAGGCTTTTAAAACTTAAATAAATAATTACGATAAGGGCCCGTAGTCTAGAACATAGTGGACAATAGCTATGACGTCGCCTTGAAAGGTTTATTTTTTTAAACTTTGGGCACACGTGGCGGAGGTCGCGGGTGCAAATCCTGCCGGGCCCATTTCCTCAATACAAAAAATTTAAATATCCGATAGTAGTAACGAAAAAAATGAAAACCAGCCTTTATCACAATAATAGGCAAAGAGCTTCTCACTATGTAAGTATTAAAAAAAATCGTGAAACAAGGATTAGAAAGAAATTATTTAAAGAGCCTGAACGTGGTGGATTAAGACCGGATATAAATATAGATACATCAAGCATAGACGATTTCATAGAAAAAGCAAGGGCAACACTACCAGTTAAACATGCAGACCTATTTATTGACACATCTGGAATATTTGGAGTTGATGTAGTTAGAGAAAATAACAATGGTAATATTGCGCTAGAATCTTTGTTTGATTTTTACCAGAACCTAATTGAATATGCTAATGACCCAGGGTGGAGTGTATTAACTTTAGAGTTATATGATCAATATACAAAATTAGCACAATTTTATAGTGGAGAATTATTCAACAGGAAAAATGTTTTTATAATTAAAGAAGTTTTAGATGAGATTAAACGAACTCTTAATATAGTAAAAAATCAAGTAAATAAAAGTGATTGCAAAAAATATGCGAGAAAATTTACAAAACCAATAGAAAATATATATTTTGCTGCTGAAGAAAATGAAAATATGACTAAATGGTTGGAGACAGATCCTCTATCTGATATTATTTATAGTGTGCTACCAACAATGACCCCGGGGGGATCATTAAGCAGAACAGATAGAAGGTTAATAGCTATCCCTCTAGCACGCAGTCTTAGAGATGGAAGGGAAAAGGTTATCCTTACAAAAGATAGAGGAATTCGCGAGGCTTTAAAAGTTTTAAGTCTCCATGTTACTAATGAAAATATTGTTAGTCAACTTGAATTGCATGCTCCGCCAGAAGGATTTAAACAAGTAACTATAAGTACAGCAGGCTTACGGTTTGATTTAGAAAGCAGGCTTTATTTATACGCTACCAGCCACAAATACCATAATTTCTTCAATAAGTAAATTAAACCCGAATTATGCTTGTCACTAACTAACTTACTAAGTAAGTAACTAATTAAGAAAGATTTAAATAGAGCAAATTAATGCATTTTTCTAAAAGAGGATGAAAAAATATCTGCTTTTAATAGAGGACGAGAAGCTTTGGGCTAGATTCAAGTCTCTAATTAAAAACGACATCAACACAGAGATCATAAAATTAATTAAAAAAAAGGTAGAAGAAAAAAAATGAAAAGAGGTCAAACTACAATATTCATAATCCTAGGAATTTTAGTAGTATTGGCAGCAATAGGATTTATTTACTTAAGAGACAGATTAACTTTTGGAGGTTTACGTCCAACAGAAATTCAAGTGCCGTTACAAGCTGAAAGCGTTAAACAATATATTGGCACATGCATAGAAAATATTCTTAATAAAGCAATAACCATTTTGGGCTCACAGGGAGGCTACATAGAATTCCCATCAGATCCTATTAACACAGGTACATTCTCAAATACATTAACTCTTTTTGGAAATAATAAAGTTACAATCTGGAATTATATAGCAGATAATAACGTCTTATTTAATCAAAAACCAATTATAAACTCAATGGAGAGTGAAATCTCAAATTACATAACAAATAATCTAAGGCCTTGTTTAGGAGAATTCAACACATTCGATGGCTTCACTATAAAAAGCGGTAGAATTTTAACACAAACGGATATCCAAAATAAAAGAGTCGTAACAAAGGTAACATTTCCTACTTTAATCGAAAAAGAAGATTTTAAGTTTCAGTTCAGTGACTTTTACATAGCAAAAGAATCAAGTCTTAGGGAATTATTTGAGATAGCAGAAAAATTATTTGAAGAGGAAGAAAAATCACATTTCCTAGAAACAAGGACCATAGGAATGATGAGCGTGTATAAAGAAATACCATTTGTAGGAGAAACTAATGACTGCGTAGCCCCAATCTGGTTTAAAGACCAAGTAACAAAGGACTTCAAAAATATTTTAAAAACAAATATTCAAGCCCTAAAAGTCAAAGGAACAAATTATACCTTAACAAGAGAACAAGATAAGTACCTAGAAATAGATATTGGCACAGAAAATAAAGATGCTCTGTCTTATTTCATGTTCTCAGAAATCTGGCCATTTGAATTACAAGTAATCCCAGAAGACAATGGTATCCTCAGAGGCTACAGCGTTACAGAAGCCTTGGGAGAAGCAAGAGGCATAGCAGAAAGCTTCATCTGTCTAAGTACGTATGAATTTATTTACACAGTAAAATACCCGGTTTTAGTAATCCTAAACAAAGAAGATTTAACCTTCCAATTCTCACTAATGTCTTTCATCGATAGAAACGAGCCTAGAATAAATACAGAAGAATACTTGAGCTTTGAGCAATACGATCAAAGATTCTGCAATGAGCAAATAAGTTTCGTAGTTGACACAGTAGATGAAAATTTCAAAAGCTTAGATAATGTAGAAATAAAATATAAATGCATCAATCACTTATGTGACCTAGGAACTACTGAAACAGGCACGTGGCAGGGCTTAGTTCCCTTATGCATTAACGGAGAGTTTATTGGAAATAAAGAAGATTATCACACTGGAAAATCATTATTAAGCACGAACATTCCAGGAAGCGCCCTTCTTATCCTAGAAAAACTAAAAGAAATAGAGTTAGAAGTTCTTATAGCCAGAGCAGGCAGCGGAGAATTAAGGCCGAGAGAATCTGCTCATATCTCGTTGCAGGAAGGATTTAAAGAGTTTAACACAAACATAATCTACCCAGAGCAAAAAACAGTAAAATTAATACCTGGATTCTATAGGGCAAAAATAAACCTAGTAAGCCCATTAACGCAAGAATTAAGCATTCCTGAAAAAAGATTTACCAGTTGCCACAGGGTGCCAAAACCTGGTATAGGCGCAATATTTG
Organism: Nanobdellota archaeon; assembly: GCA_038045665.1. Classification (GTDB taxonomy): domain Archaea; phylum Nanobdellota; class Nanobdellia; order SCGC-AAA011-G17; family JACPIM01; genus JBBSXW01. The sequence continues at coordinate 33,541 of JBBSXW010000068.1, forward strand.
GCTTTTTAGAAGAAAAATGCGACGAAATAGTCATTCCTTCAACAACAATTGATCAAATTATTACAGGCACAGAAGAATTCACTTTTTCAATTTCAAAAGAAGACCTGAATAAAAAGAAAATAAGGTTTTACGCTCCTTGGCATGGAACAATAAGCGACGTCACAGAATTAGCCAACTTAACAAAACAGCCAGCAAGGCAACCAGAGATAATATGAAACATAAAGAAATAATCGCAATCGTATGTATGTTTTTAATAGTGAGCCTGCCAATTTCTTTAGCACAGCAAACACAGAATAAAAACAATGCCGAGGATAACAATCAGGATAACAAAGAAGCTTCAGCTACTGTAGGTGCTGGAGAAATTAATGTTGGCTACATTGGCCCGGAAACAAAAGAAGAATTCAAAGAAGATACCTTTTATTCAGATATTACAATCAACGTAAACAGATACGAGCCAACTGTTTTAACAACAAACCTAGTTGAAGAGCAAGATACTCCGATTTACGCATTCCTTTCAGCGCTTCCCAGCATTGATCTAGGAGAAGTGCCAAGAATAAGCAGCGTAGATGTTGCAGTTATTGGCGGCGATACCCAATATGTTGCAAGAAAACCACAATACTTCCCCCCTCCAATTTACACATATGAAGACATAGGCTACATAGCAACCTGGATAAAAAGAATTCCAAAAGAGCAAGATGTCCCAAGAAAAATAGACCTAGATCTAAAAGCAAGAATAAGATTTGAAGGAGAAGTCACCGCTCCAGTTTTAGGAGGAGAGCAAAAAAAGATTTTCAGTTCGACAGCATCTAGAAGAATCTTCTCAGGTGACAGATTTATAGACCCAGAATTTTCAGTATTCGGTGGAAGAGGATACCTAAGGCCAAGTTTTATCGGAAAAGATTTCGCAGTTTTTGATGTTTACGGCCATGACGGAGTAAGAATAGGCCAAATGCGCGCAGCAATAGGGCAAGAAAGCGAATCTGTAAGTCTTGTCCCAGGAAGCAAATTCGTAGAAGATCAAGTTAGAGTAAGGGTTGAAAGAATAATAGATGAATCACAAACAAACGTAAACCTAGAAATAGAGGGAGTACAGCAAACCTACAACGTAGGCAACGAAATTGGGTTAAGCACATGGTTTGTAGAAGACATTTTTGTTCCAGATGATAAGGATACTAGCGCTTCTTTTGTTTACCTAGTAAAAAAAGAAGGCAATATTATTGAAAGAACAACAAGAACAGTAGAAAGAATAACAAGTGGTGCATCTACAGAAAACGAATTAATCTTAATACTTAAAGATGGAAAAAGCCTGACTGAAGAAGAAACATTAAAATGGTATGAAGCAATTTATTCTTTAAGTGATGATGCAAGAACAAGAAGGAATTTACTAAACGATCCAGAAAAAATATTAAATTCTGATTTAAAACAACAACTTGGAATAAACTCTCAACAAGCAGGAAGATTCCTCTCGAGAAAAATACCTGCTCTTGAAAATGAACTCTCTCCTCAAGATTTTGTAAAAGAGTCTATTGGCGAGCTAAAAGCTGGCCTAGACAATAAAGAGGAAGAAGATGAATTTCCAATAATAATTAGCACAAACAAAGGTTTTGATTTGGGGGCTAACTTGAGAATACGGGGCTCAAACAGGATTTTCCATGAAGGCGATGAGTTAACAGACTCTCCGTTTAACTCTTGCACAGATCCAAGAACAAATAGAGAAATATTCTGTACTATAGAAACAATAACAGACAACAGCGTCACTATATCATATCCTAGAATAAATAATCAAGATGGGTGCATCGGTACAGCAAGAGAAACATTATACATAAACACTTTATTCACCCAAGAACAACAAGCGCGAACAATTCCAAGAGAGCAAGGCTCGCAAGATATTCCTCCTAGCACAACCTTAAACACAAGAGAAAGTATCCTAGGAAGTGAAAGGTGCGGAGCCGCAATAGAGCTTATCGATATAGAATCAAACAAGCAAGTGGAAGTAACAATCCTTTCAGGTTTAAAAAGAGGCTATACAGAGAGCCTAATCAAATTGCATGTTCCGATTGAAAAAAGAGCGATAAATATCTCGATAGACGAATTAGATAAAAAAATAGAAGAAACACAAAAACTAATTGAAGACCTAGATCATTTAATTGAAAAATTAGAAAAATTCGTCTCAACATGGAGCAAAGTCTGCCTAGGTGTAAGCGCATGGTTCACTTTAGAAGCATTCCTAGTAGGCCTACCTAAATACAAAAAAGGCACAAGTGATCGAGAAACGTTTTACAATAAAGAATTCCAATCAGCACCAAGTCAAGACGCAGAAACTTATTATACAATAGAACCAAAAGAAGGCCAACCACTTTCGGTTAATTCTCAGATATTCGGCATAGAAAACGGTATGTTTTACGGTCAAAAAGAAGGAGCAAGAATACCATTAGAAAATCAGCAGTATGTTTACAATACAAAAAGAGAACAACTCGTATGGGATCCAAAAACAGGAGAGCTAGTGCCTGCTCCAAAATTATCAGGCAGCGATGAAAGATCAATCAGGGTTTACAGTGGGCAAAGCGGCAAAGATAAAATAGTAATAGGCGTAGATGATAAAGAAAAAGCAATAAAACTAGTTCAAAGCTTGGGAAACAGGCAATTATCCCAGCAGCTTGAAGATGCATTGCAAGGTTACAACAATCAGGGATTTTATTTCGTTTATGATCAAGGAGAATCCGTAACATTATTCCAAAAAAGAGGCAACATCATAGATTTCCAAGAAAGAGGAGCTTCTGGAGAATTAGATGATGTAGCAGTGCCATTCTTTGCATTCAAAACAGGAGGCTCATCACAAGAAAGATTTTTCTACGATAAATTTGAACAGCAGCTAGCCAGAGTAAGAGAAGCTCAAATAAGAGGCCAAAGAAGGGCATTTTTCGCAGGCTCGACATTTGACATAAATGACATGGGCAAACTAAACACAGCCAAATACAGATGCGAAGATGTTCTGGGGAGCGAAGCAAAATGCAGCATTCTTTACAACGCATGTGATCCAGTTGTATGCCCAAGAAGCAGGTGCAACCTAGGCGGGCAATATCAGCAAACAGGTCCTAGTGGCGTAATCGGAAGCGGCTTAGTTGGAAGCTTAGTCTTATGCCTGCCAAACATACATCCTGATAATGGCGGTGTTCTTGTTCCTATCTGCCTCAGCGGAATACTTGCATCATTAAAGGGAATAAGAAGTCATCTCCAAACATATAAGCAGTGTCTTGAAAAGCAAAAAGTAGACGGCGTAGTTGAAGGCACTTGCGATAAATTAAGAAGCATCTTCCTTTGTCAATTAATCTGGAGAGAAGTTCTAGTCTTATTACAAGCCAAAGCAGGCTTAATCAATTTATTCAACAGCCAAGGCGCTGGCGGAGGAGAAGAATACTTCACACAAGGCATAGGTGGAAGCATAGAAGAGGCAAACGAAGTAGTTGGGTTCATGGTCAATGACTATGCAGACGATGTTTTAGCGGCATACAGAGGAAAAGGCTTGGCTGAAATAGGTGTAGAAGTATGTAAAGCAAGCATCGCACAAAGAATCCCATTCTTAGACGCACTAGTCCAAGAATTTGCAACACCAGCAAACCCACCTCAATTCACAGCATATTTCGAAGAAGCGCCATACGCCCCAACATTAGGAAAATCACTTTATTCAGTATATCTTCACATTTACGCAGGCACACCACAAAGAGAAGGCCAAACAATGAACTATTTTGTATATTTAAAATCCTTCGGCAGCAGTCCAAGACTAGTTGTAGATTCAGGAAATCTAGGATCTGAACAAAGCGCAGATAAGAACATTGACCTAATAGGTGATGCTGGCTATCAAGAGATCTGCACAGTAATTAATGGCCTAGAGCAATGCGGTTTTGGAAGAGTAGTCAGCAGCAGTTTCCTAATCTCCGGGTTAGATGATTACCTAGCATCAATAGATCTAGCAAGAGAAATAAAGACAGCAGCACAATGCAAGGCAGAGCCAACCGCACCTATAACTTACACATTACAAACCGGAGCACTTCCTTTTGCAAGAGTTAGAAGAGTTTGCTCATCAAGCAATCCCGGTCTTGGCTTAGGAGAAGAAAATTCATGGAAAAGAGTTGGCTCTTGTGGTCAAAACGAGCAAGGAATAAGCCTAGGATTGTGTTGGGAGTTCGGTGATCTAAGCAGATATCCAGAACTAGAAAAACAAGCCCTTGACTTAAGCTGCAACGGAGGAGAAATTTGTGAATCTACCCAAGAATGTAAAGGCCATAGGTTAAGAGAAGACAGCAGAGGCAGAGTATGCTGTGTACCGAAAGGAAGCTGTGAAGATATCGAAGCTTTCACAACAGCAAGGGAATCTATAGGCTCATCTGGTCTAGACTCTAAAGAAATAAACAAGCTAGTTAATGATTTCAAAAAAGGAGTAGTCACTACAACCACAAGATTAACACCAGAAGAATCTTTTGAACTCGGTCTTCATGCATGCTCAACAAACGAAATAGCAAAATGCGAAGAATTCTTTTTCAACATACCAGCAAGCCACAAGCTATACGCTAAAGCAAACCTCGTTCTAGGAATAATCTATTTAGAGTTAAATGAATTGGAAAAAGCCAAAAGCGCGCTTGAAAAAGCCCAGCGCAACAAAAAAGACCTTTCAACACAAGAGCAAAAAGACCTAGAAGAGAAACTAGCAGCAGTTAAAGTAAAACTAGAAGAGAAACAAAAAACAAAAGAAGAAAAAAGTAAGGTAGCAAGCTTAAAAGATACAGCAAACAAAATATTAAGAGAGGCCATAAGTCTCAAAAATTCATATAGTAGTTTTGCTTCTGTCAGGACAGAATTAGAGAAATCAATAAGCAACCTCACAACAATCACAAACACAATAGGCTCAACTAAAGAGCAAAAAGATGAAATAGTAATTCAAAACTTAAATGATGCATTAACAACAATAACGAACATCAACATAGAAGAAGATCAGGAATACAAAAAGATAATTGATTCTATAGATAAAATCAAAGAGGACCTAAATCAAAATAAGATAAAAGGCGAGATACGCACAACAATAACAGCAGTAAAGGATAGGATTTCATCCTCATTAAGGGACCTCACCACCCCAAGAAAGGAAATCATCAGCATCTTGGATTCAGTATATAATGGTTTACAAACTCAAACAAATGAGTTACTTATCCAAGAGTTAGACGGTATCCAAAATAAAATGCCTCAACTAAAAGAGCCTCTCGCATCACTAAAAGAAAAAATAGAAACCCTGAAAACAAGATACGAAGCAACAAATGAAAACCCTTCTTAAAAATTTTAATAAAGCAACATATTTTAAGGCTCTTGGGTTAGAGCTATTATTTCTATTGATTTTTTTCCTTATTTCAAAATTTTTCATTTCTAAAATCTATAGCCTGATAGTAATCATCCAATCTATGCAGCAAAATATCGGTCAATTCGAAAATTTCGATATAGACAGCGCAGAGCTGTCAGAAATACTCGAATTTAGAGAAATCGTCTCTCAAGTAAGCTCATCCTTAAACCAGCTAATACTTACATTAATAATATTTGCAGTTCTTATCTATCTAACCTACACAATCATAAAGTCTGCCCAATGGAATATTATCCAGAATAATAAATTAACAAATTTCAAAAAATATTTTTTAAAATTCTCTATGCTTTCAATTTTCTTGCATGTAATATTAGCTGTTTTAATATTTAATATTCTAAAATACAGCAGAACCTTTCTAATCTCGTATATATTTGAAGGAAATTTCACTTATGCTCCATTCGTTAGGCTCATAATAATCGGTCTTATTCTAATCTTCGTATTTTACTTATTCTTCATCCTCTACATAAAGATAAACAAACTTTCACTATCACAATCATTCAAAGAGGCTTTCAAATTTAAAAAATTCCACTTGTTTTTCATATTTATCTTAATTTCGATAATGAGCGCTTTAATAGTAAGATACGGCCTAATACTCAGTTCTTCTGTCATAAGCATCTCAATCCAAGGCATTCTCGTCGCTTTCTTAATAACATGGTATAAGATATTCCTAAATAACCAGCTAGAAGCATAGGTTCAACCCAATTTGAAGTTAAAAATATATTTATATATCCTAATATTAACAAAAAACCATGACAGAAAGCCACATACTTGTTTCACTGGAGCAGTCTCGGGAAATTAAGGAATCCTTCTTCATCACACGAAACTATTCGTGCAGTAGGTGGATTTTGTCCAGTGCATTGATAACAAACAGGATCTTCAATAGTACACACTAAATTCTCTGCATCAAAGGCAGTCTCAGGTCTGTCCCCAAACTTAAGATGCGGGGCCCAAGTAACCTCAATATTTGTTCTGCTTACTTTAATCTTTGATCCTGGAATAGCCGCACTACAATAATTTGCAACCATCCTAGGCAACCCAAAAATTCCTAAAATCTGAGGTGTTCCCGCCCGACAAGAAACCAAAGTAGCATATCCTTCGTCGCAAACAAGAGACCCAAAACTACCTCCACTATCGATAGCAGTCCCACGAGAATCTCCATGAGCCATAACTATTATTTTTTTGAATTTACCAGCATTATTAATTCTTGTTTCTGGATTATAAACTACATTATCCATCCCATCGAAATCTGGCACATAGACCCCAAAAGTACATGGACCATTCTCATTTTGTATTTGATTATATATAAAGATTTGATAGTTTAGCAATCCATCAAAAACCGGATCGCCAAATATCACCAAAACAGAATTACTGCAATCGCACTCTTCTGGCACTCCGACACGTGGATCTAGCCAACGAATAATATCTAAACCCTCAGCTTCTCCCCACGTATAAACCCACCTATACTCACATCGTCCTGGAATTGATCCACAACTCTGTGGAAAATTGCTCCGTATCTTATCACAGCACCACTCAGTAAAAGAACGTGCACCAGGCATTGCACCAGAACAATGAAGTTGTTCATCTCCGCATTCTAATTCTTCACTATCATCTTCCGGACTTTCGCAATGTGGGTCTGGTCTATCGCTACTGAAGTCTATCGTTAAATCACCATCGTTATCAACACCATCGCTACATTCAGATTGATCATCAACAATTGTACTAATACATTCAATAAGAACTTCAGTAAAAATAACTCCTACACAACCAGGATTAGGATTAGCAACCCACCTCCATTCTGTTATAGGCTCACAATCAGATCTTTCATCACAAATAGCTAGAGAGGCAACTTCATTACATGGGGCCTCGTCATTACTTATGCTTGGTCCACCAATATTAGGAGGCATAGCATTATCATTATCTCTTTCTACAGCAATACCTCTAACTGCCGTAGCGCCCCCATCACTGCAATAAACCTTCCTTTCTCCTGTAAATGGAAAAGTAACAGTTCCTTCTTCATTTTCTCTCGTTATTATACTGTAAACATTATCATCTTTTGTTGAATCTTCATAAATAGCATTAGGATAAAATTCAGCAGGAAAAGGATACGAAGGAGTTGCCTCTTTTATACTAACAATTCCATTAGAATCCCTATAAACATAAGCATTACCTATAACATTATTATTTAAGTCAAATATCTCAACAACACATACATCTTCATCAACAACTTTTCCCGTTATATTATCAAAATTAAAAAAGAAGCTAAAACTCACAAGAAGAATTAAAACAATGAAATAAATATTAGCATAACCTCTTTTCATCTAATAACATCTAAATGAGATTTATTTAAACTTTTCTGATCTGCCCAAAATAAAGTCCTAAAATTTAAGTAAGGTTTATAAAATTTATTAAAGCTACATACAAATTTATTTAACCATAAGGAGGATTAAAAAATGAAAGCTAACAATATTATAACCATAGTTGCAATAATAGCTCTCGTTATAGCAGTAATTTTCTTATCTATAAATAAGTTGCCAGCATCAGACCTAGAAAAAGAGACATTATCTGCAACAGGAACATCAAGCATTAAAACATTGCCTGATCAAGCTAAAATTTACATAGGCATAGAAACATTAAGCGATAATGCAGAACAAAGTAAAGAAGAAAACAACAGAATCACAGAACAAGTAAGTAATGAGATTTACAATATTAATATTCCAAGAAGCGAAGTCAAAACGCAAAACTTCAATGTTTATCCAGATTACGAATATTACCCAAAGCAAAAGCTTAAAGGATTCAAAACTACTAATAGCCTTATTATAACAACAACAGATTTCATAAAAGTAGGCCAAATAGTAGACGCAGCAGTAAAAGGCGGAGCAACCAGAATAAATAACATACAATTTGAACTGTCTGAAGAAAAGCAAGCAGAAGTAAAGAAAGAGGCCTTAAAGAAGGCATCAGAAGATGCAAGAGAAAAAGCATTATCCATAGCCGAAGGATTAAATGTTAAACTTGGAAAACTTAAGTCAGTAAGCTCGCAGGATTACTACTATTTGCCATACAGAGCATTCGAAGGTGCAACTTTAGCAGCAGAAGACGCCCAATCAGAAATAGCAAAAACAACAATCATACCAACAGAGCTTGAAACAACTGCATCAGTAGTAGTCGCATTTGAAATAAGTTAATCAAAAAAACTTTTTTCTTTTTTTAAACAAACGCACAACAAAGTATTTATATCCCAAGTGCATCATTCTAGCATGCACAAAGAGGTTTACCAGATTGGTGTCATCTGCACACCAAAAGGAAATGCAACAGAAAAATTTCTTTTTCCCCTCATTAAGAAAAAATTTGATGTAGTCTTCTTTCCTTTGCATAACGATATTGATTATGACGATTTGAAGAAAAAATCTGAGTCTCTTCGCGTTGTCTTGAACACTGCTGGAGATATTCCCTATGCTTTTGATGCTCTTGAGATGATTAAAACATTTGAAGGTTTTGGGAAGCACGTTATTGATTCTTCAAAATCTTTTTATTATCGAGAAGATAAATGGCTGTTTTATCAAACGTGTTTGAAGCATCATCTGCCTACACCAAAATCATATTATATCCCGAGGAATATTAACTTATTGAGAGGAAAATTGCGCAATATCTTGAAAGAAGGACCTGTTGTCTTTAAAGGTATTTTTTCTGATACAGGAAGAGACGTGAAAAGAGCCTCTACATATTCAGAAGCATTAAGAGCCGTGAGTATTTTGAGAAAGCATATTGGAACAATGCCAATAGTTGCCCAGAAGTATATAGAACACGGAACAATAAGTTATCGCGTTACGCTGGTAGGCGATCATATTGTTCAAGCAATCACTAAATACGGAAAAACATGGAAAGAGGGAAAATTATTTTGGAAGAACGAAAAATACCGCTTGTTTATCCCGGATAAATTTGTTACTGAGCTATGTAAAAAAACAGCCAGAATTTTTGGGCTAGAGTGGTGTGGCATTGATTTAATGAAGGATTCAGAAGGGCAATGGTACTTGATTGAAGTAAATAGCTGCCCAAGCATGGATTTTATAATAAGAGATGCAAAGCGCGCTTCTGAAGAACTTGTAGATTATTTGTTAAATGTTCATAAAAAGACAATTTAAGCATTATTTTTTATCAGCCTTTTTTCTGAGCCATTCTGCATATTTCTCAACAAACTCTAATCTCTCTTTCCTATTTCTTTCTACGCTTTCTCTTATTTCATCTAAATCTATTTTTAAATTTTTTTTATTCATCTTACTATTCGGTCTATAACCTCTACTTTGACCTTTAATTCATTACAAAAATGTATAATCTCTTCCATATTTAAATATTTTCTAAAAAATATCCATAAATGTCTCGCATCTTCTAAATCCTTATCACTGCCCAAATATAACTTAAAAGCTATTTGTAGCTCTAATACAGAAGTATTTATCCTATATTCTTGGTTTACCTCAATTATCAATTTGTTATTTAAACAAAAAATGTCTAGTGAGGTTTTAACAAACTTGAGCTCAATATTTGGTATGTATTCTCCCTCTCTTGAAAACCTCAAACCGCTACCATTAACAAGATAATCGTAAGCATCATTAAAATCTTTCGTGTTCAAGCATTCGTACTTCTGTATCAAAGTTCTCCATACAAGAGTAAACTTCTCTAAGGATAACCTATTTATAAAAAAATCAACGTCTTCCGTATTCCTGCTCCTGCCAAAAAGTATTGCAATGTAACCAGAGATTATCACATAGTCTATATTTAGTTTATCTAATACGCTAACGAACTCTTTAACAAAAAAGTCCAAGCTATCGATTTTTTTATCCAAGTAGATAATCTTGCCTTTAACTTTAAATTGCATTTATATCGCATAGGTAACAATCATTAATAAACATTTACATAATAATTGCGGGGAGGAGGACTTCCGTCAAGGTTGCAGGTTGATAAGGATGCAATCCTTATGTTCGAACCTCCGTAGGCACTAAGCCAATAGGTCCTAAGCTTGGACTTCAAATGAATCTATCCCGTCTGGTCAAGTTTCTTTCCCAAGGCTTTCTTCTTAAGAAAGGCTTTTTGACCGCTCCGGCATCCCCGCGCTACATTAAATCTGTCATAAAGGCCTCATAAAAACCTTGCGGTAATTATAAAAAACATTAAAAACTAAGCTATTTCTACAAATAAGAAGAGGTATTCAAATGCAAGTAGATCCTTGGTCATTAACAGCCATAAAAGACTATTCAAAACTAATGAAAGAATTCGGAGTTGACGACTTCTCAGACTATGCTAAAAAGTTACCAAATGCCCCTCTAGAGATAAAAAGAAATCTCGTAATAGGTCATAAAAACTTTGAAAAAATTTACGAATGCATTAAGAAAAAAAGCAAATTCGCAATACTGACAGGATTAATGCCATCTGGCTCATTTCATCTAGGCCACATGTCAGTTATCAATCAGGTAATATACTATCAAAAGTTAGGAGCAAAAATCTATTTATTGGCAGCAGATATAGAAACCCAATTAACAAGAAACATCTCACAAGAACAAGCAAGAAAAATAGCCATTGAAGAATATCTAACTAATTACTTTGCCTTGGGAGTGTCAACAAAGAACCTTGAGTTTTATTTTCAGTCAGACGGTCCAAAACTAAAAACAAAAGAATACGTAAACCTAAGTAAGCTAGCCTCAGCAAAAACCACGTTCAATGAAATAAAAGCAATCTATGGAGAAATCTCGCCACAAAAATTAATCTCTGCTTTAACACAGGTGGCAGATATTCTCTACCCTCAATTAGAAGGTTACAAAGCAACGCTAACCCCAATTGGATTTGACCAGTTGAATCACGCAAATTTGGTTCGTGACCTTGCATCCAGAATGAAATTCAGTCTCCCAAGCTTCACGTTCCATAAGCTATTGCCTGGTTTAAAAGGCATGTCATCCAAAATGTCATCCTCAGATCCAAATAATGCAATCTTTTTAACAGACTCCCCAAAAACAGTAGAATTAAAAATTAAAAAATATGCATTCTCAGGCGGTCAAGCTACTGAAGAAGAACACAAGAAAAAAGGCGGCAACCCCGAAATAGATATTTCATTCATTTATCTGAAAACAACATTCGAGCAAGATGATAAAAAATTAGAAAAAATCTACAATGACTACAAATCAGGCAAACTCCTAACATCAGAACTAAAGCAAATTGCAATAGACAAGATAAATTCATTCCTAAAAACGCATCAAAAAAACAGAGAAAAAGCAAGAAAACAAGTAGATAAATTGTTGCAAAAAAGTTAAGATTATTTTTTCCTTCTACCCCAGCTTGGAATCTTTTTCTGCCAAGAATACTTTCTCATTTTTTTAGTCTTACCATATCCGCAATGACTGCAAACGCCACTTTTCTTATGATAGCTAGATCTTCCGCATCTTCTGCAAGGATAATGCAGTTTAGCCCTCCCCTTCAAGCCCTTTGACGCAGTTCCCTTTACCACAACTAACTCACTTTTAAATCATTTTAAAAATCTTCCGCTAAAGAACTAGCTGCTTACTGGGGCGAAATCAAGATTATAGTATCTCCCCTTAAAAAAACAGTTCCTATCTTCCTTATTACCTGATTATCCATACGCTCCTCTGCATTGTCTAATACTGTATTGATATGTATGTCAAAAGCCTTCAACGTTCCTGCAAACTGTTTTCCATTCTTCAATTCTACTAGCACTGTCTTTCCTCGTGACTGGTTCAATGAATCTAGTGGTCTGTCAGAGTCCATAAATTAAAAACCCCCATAAAAAACCGCATATAAGCTGCTTTAAAAATCTTTGTATTTAAAATATTAATTATCGCTATCTATTTATATCTTGACTTCTCTAAATATCTAAATGAAAAGGGGACTATCGCCATTAATCTCAACAGTAATCCTGATTGCATTGGTAGTAGTAGTCTTTGTCATAACAGGCTCTTGGTTCAGGCAATTTTCAGAGGAAATACTAAGAGTTACAGGAAAAGAGTCAGCAAAGCAAATAACCTGCTCATCCCCAGAAGTTTTTCTAGAAATTGACACTGCATGCTACAATCAAGATGAAGCAATTCTTGTCTTAGGAGCAGGAAAACTCAAATTTGAAAATTTTATCATAGCATTGTCATCAAATGAGCAAGTTACATTAGAAACAACAAGCGGTTTAGATCAATTCAAAATAAAAAAATTCACGCTAAGTACAGACTCTCAAGATTTAACAGACGAGTCAAGAGAAAAGTTAGAAAGTATAGACTTTACAAAAACTCAGCAAATAAAGGTAGTGCCTCAAATTATAAACGAAAATGAATTAGCCGTATGCCAAAACCTGATAAAAACAAAAACAAATATAGAATGCTGCAAAGGGGGAAATGCTTGTGGTTGCTCAGATAATTCAGACTGCGCCAACAATTTCCCTAATAATATCTGTGATAATAGCTTTTGTGTCGAATGCGGAAATGATAACGATTGTGAAAATGATCCAAATAAACCAGACCATTGCGATACCACAAATAAAAGGTGCGTAGAGTGTTTAGAGAATCAGCATTGCCAGCAAGAAGAACAGTGCATTGATAATCAATGCGTACAGCAACTTAGTTGCAATGATATAGGCTCATCAGATTATAATGTCATAGAAGGAACCCCAGAATCATTATGCCTAACTGATAGAGAAGTAAGATTAAAGATAAATAGCATTTCAAACGAGATAGAAGATTTCAAGATAAAAATAAAAGACAGCTCACAAACTCAAATCTATGATAGTATTATTTCAATTTCTAATGGAGAAACTACTTTACCAAATGTAATGTATCACGATAGTTTTCAAACAAATAACTTTTTAGACAATATAGAAATAATTCCAAGAATAAACGGACAAAATGGAATTGAAGAATGTCCAAATGCCGCCTTAATAAAAACTCTTAAAGTTGCTGACAATATTGCAATATGCTGTGATAAGAGTATAGAATGCAATCAAAACGGAGAACCGCAAGGCTCTCAAAGTTGCTGTGACAGAGACTGTGGCAATAATCCTTTTACTGCATCTGCTATAAAAAAATTAGGAGATCCATTTGAAGAAGAAGACCAATGCAACCCATTTGACACAAACAAATTAAATGAGAAAATTTGTGATGAAATTATAGAAAATGATTGCTGGGTGTATAATGAAGCCCAATGTCAAAATAACAAATGCTTAGCCCAATAAATATAAATAACAAGACTAAACACATTAGATTATTTAACTTTCCTTCTATATAAAAAAGGCAGGCCTACTAGAAACAAAGCCACTGTGCTTGGCTCAGGAGGCGTCGGGGTTCTATCAATTTGATCTGGATAGACCACATTGCCAAAAATTTCATTATTGGGATCTCTATTGTTTGTAAAGTATTCAATATTAACATGCCATCTTGCTCCATTGTCACTAGCGTCAAATCTCGCTTCATCTGGCCCTAATTCAAAAAGCGGTACATAAAGATCTCCATCTCTCTCTAATCCAAAATCTATCAGGCCACTCCTATTCGCCCATGCTTGGATTAGGTAATTTCCATCTCCGATGCGATGATTACTAACGTGTATAGGATCTGTATACTCGCCCTCCCAAAACAATTTCAAAACATCGCTTTCTAAAGCCGGTTGACCATCAAACATAACAGTACCGGTATAATCGTTCTCAACATACTGTGCATTCACATCCTTGCTAAAATACAAACTACCTAAAATAGTAGCCCCAATACCTAATCTTCTTAATAAGCTCATTTTATTTCTCTAATATATTTTCTAATATTTAATATTATTTAACTACTAATCAATAGTATTTAAATCTTTCGTAATCAAAAGCAACCTTTTTAAACACCGCTAAAATAAGCCAACTAAATGGCAATATCTCAATTAAGATCAAGAAGAAAACCATCAGGAGCAAGATACAAAAAAATAGTCAAAAAGCTCAGAAATAAAGGAAATCTCCCAACCCTAACAGGCATAGGAAAACTAAGAAAAACAGCAGCAAAAACTAGAGGCGGGCATATTAAACAAAGAATACTCAAAACGGACATAGCAAACATCTATGATCCAAAATTAAAAAAATACTTCAAATCTAAAATAGAAAGCGTAATAGACGCCCCTAGCAACAGAAACTTTGTAAGAAGAAACATCATGACAAAAGGCACTATTATAAAAACAGAAAAAGGCAATGCCAAAATAACCTCCCGCCCAGGACAAGAGGGAACTGTTAATGCTATTTTAGTATAAAAATGAGATTTAGAATTCAAACATTAAAATCCATTTACATAGTAGACTTAGAGGCCAGAACGTTATCTAAAAACAAAAAACCAATAGAATTAGAGGATCACGCAGTAAATATAATCTCTCAAGAGCAGAAAAAAGAAGTAGTTACAGAAGAAAACGCAATGAACTTATTTAATTATCAACAAGCTCCTCCTCACATCAATAAAGGAAGCCAACCATATCAAATAGCCTACAAACAAAAAAACTGTCCAGCAACTCAATTCTCAAGTAAAATCACATCTATAAAACAAGTATTAAATTAGCCTATCCCTCTCCTAACATCAGTAACATCCACGCTCATAACCCCATCTATATTCCTTATATTGTCTTCCAATGGATCAAGATTGCTTATTTTCTCATCTAAGCTAAATCTTGTTATTAAAGCATTTAGTCCAAAAGCAACAGGCTCTTTTTCAAAACCAGAAACCTTCCCGCCGAACTTCTCAATCAAATTCTTAGCTTCTTTTTGAATTTCATCTAGATCAACATCAACGCTTTCAGGCATTATCTTAAAAGTAACCAGAACTATACCCATTTTTAGTTAGGACCTTCAAATTGACAGCGTTGACAAACATATTTAGTGGCTATTTCCCTCTCGTGATAGCTTCTGACTATTTTCGTTTCTCCGCATTGCGGGCATACAAACTTCACACTTCCAGGAAGCAGCGCTTTTCCATTAGGCGTTCTCTCAACCATAGGAAAACAATCTAAATAAATATTTATAAAGATTTCTTTAATCTATTAGCTTATGCCCTCGTAGTTTAGGCTGGATATTATATAAACCAGTAAGAATGCGACCTTGCGGATTTTAGCGAAAAGGTTGTGACCGAGGTTCAAATCCTCGCGAGGGCGTCCATTATAGAAAATAAAACCCAAACATTTAAATACTATAACACTTTATAATGGATTATAAGGAGTTATAAAATGCCAACCACAATACAAATCTCTGATAATGTAAAATCAGTTTTAGATAGAATGAAAATGATAGAGAGAGAAACCTATAACGATGTAATTGAAAGAATGATAGAAGATGATCTAGAATTAAACGAAAAAACAAAAGTTGAGATAGAAGAAGCTAGAAAAAGAATAAAAGCTGGAAAATTCATAACTCAAGAGGAAGTTAAAAAAAGGCTTGGATTATAATGCCATTTAAAATTGTTTGGGACGAAAAGGCATATGATTCCTTAAACAAACTTGAACCAACCATATCAAGAAGAATTCTAAAAAAAGTTGATGGATTATCAGAAAATCCTTTTTCTAAAGATATAAAAAAATTAAAGGGAAGTGACGATTTTAGACTTAGAGTTGGAGATTATAGGGTTATTTTTTCTATTGAAAGTAATGTAATCCAAATTCTAAAAGTTGGACATCGGAAAAATATATATGGTTAATTGCTGCATAATAAAAATTTACAATTAATTCTTTTTAAAAATCATCTTATCCAGACTTATTTTTCCAGCACCAGAGAATATCAAAGAAACAGCCATTAATCCTAGTACAAATACAAACTCAAAACCATTATTGGAAACTAAAAATCCATTCTTTCCATGCACCAATATAAATGCAACTAGCATATCTATAAAAATCAATGCGCTTGCTATCCTAGTAAATATCCCTAACAAAACAGCAATGCCGCCAAAAAACTCAACTATTGCAACAACAATCGCAAAAAATCCGGCAGTAGGTATTCCTAAACTAGAAAAAAATCCAGTTGTGCCTAAAATCCCACCAAATAACTTCATATAGCCATGAACAATAAAAACAATACCCAAAGCTACCCTTATTAATAAATATGCCCAATCAGGATATTTTTTCGAAAACATCGTATAGCAACATTCAAAAATAGGTATATAAATATTTAGATACCCCAATCAAGTAATTTATTAAATAATGTCAATAAGTATAAATTTACCTAAGATTAAGCACTAATCTCAAATTTGAATGGTAGTGAAAGTTTAATCTCGCCCAATTTCCTCATTCTAGCCTTAAAGCTGAATATGGCTATGCCCTTGATGTCTTTTGTTGCCTTATCTACTATTTCAAAAACTCCATTATCTAAATTATCAAAATACGAATTTGAAATATCTCCAGAGGTTATCTCTAGAAAATCCCCGTCTTCATCATAATAAATATTCATTTTATTTTCCATTTTAATCCAGCTACCTTATTAGTAAAAAACGATGTTATTATATAGCCTTCACCATTTAAATATTTAACTGAGATCAACAAATATCTTTCTAACGGATTCCTATATTTAAAATCCTTATAAAAATAAACCACAGTTTCATCTTGTTCAAAATACCTTATGGTCATTGGATTTTTCAAAGTATCTTGAATACTCTCTATCTGATCATGCATATGGGGATGTTTTAGTATATGTCTCCGCGCCTTGTCGGATAAGGATATTCTCCTACCAGTTTTATCTGTTATCTCGAATACGATACCCATTTAATATTTGAACATGCGGTATATTTAAATATGTTTAGTAATTTTTATATAAAATGTTAACTAAAAAAAAGAAACTATTATTTATATGCACAGAAAATCTTCAAAGAAGCCCAACCGCTGAAGAACTAGTCAATACTTCTCCTAAATTTAAAGACTATACAGCAAGATCAGCTGGCACTTCAATTACTGCAGTAAGTCAAATAACTAAAACATTAATAGAATGGTCAGACATCATATTTGTTTTTAATGAAAAATACGAGAAGCATAAAACAATCCTTCTAAAAAAATTTCCAAATCTAAAAAAGAAAATAATTGATCTTGATATTCCAGACCGATATTATAGAAACGATCCTGAGCTTATAAAAATACTGAAAATAAAATTAAAAAAATATTTATTAGATTAGACATCTCTAATACCAGTATCGTTAACTAAAAACAAGCACTCAGAATCTGGCATTGCGGGAGCATCAATAAGCTTCGCTACTCTTGTTCCTTTTTTCCCTCTTCTCAAATAACATCTGTACGTCGATGCGTGATGTAGTACGTGCCCACCAACAGCTTCCGTAGGATCACCAAAAAACATATCTGGTTTAGCCATCACTTGATTTGTAACATAAACTGCTATATTGTAAGTATGCGCTAATTTTAATAATGCATGTATATGCTTATTCAATTTTTGTTGTCGGTCTGCCAACATCCCCCTGCCTGCAAATTCGCTTCTAAAATGGCTCATCAAGGAATCGACAATGACTAATTTTATCGGCAAGCCTTGTTGAATTAGTTCTTCTATTTTCTCAACCATA
Organism: Nanobdellota archaeon; assembly: GCA_038045665.1. Classification (GTDB taxonomy): domain Archaea; phylum Nanobdellota; class Nanobdellia; order SCGC-AAA011-G17; family JACPIM01; genus JBBSXW01. The sequence goes on from JBBSXW010000068.1 coordinate 51,493, forward strand.
AGCATTTGATGATCACTATTAAACGCCCTGCTCCCCCTAAAGTTTTTTAAGGCCTTTTCAGCATTCAAACCATAAGCATTGGCGATCTTCACTATAAACTCCGGCCTCAAAGTTCCTTCAGAATCAATCCAAAGAGCCATTCCGTTTGCCCCCCCTTTCTCCTTAGGCAACTGCACGCTTACAGCTAGTTGATGCGCAATACTGGTCTTGCCAGAACCATAAGCTCCATAAACTTCGGTCACAGCCCCAGTTTCTACACCGCCGCCTAGCAATGCATCCAACGCCTTAGACCCCGTAGTAATTCTTATCACGTTTTGTCTTTTCTTCATCAAATCAACACCATCTTCAAATCCCATATCTAACTTATTCCTAGCGGTATTAATGATTTTTCTAGCAACTGCTTCTCCAACACCAGCAGCCTCAACTAACT
>JBBSXW010000069.1:0-3250 GCA_038045665.1 Nanobdellota archaeon
AGAGAGAGTATTATTTTTGGTTTGACAGCTTTTGTGGTTTATCTGCCACAGTGGGTCTATAATTTTTATTTTTTCGGTTCGCCTTTTACCTATGGTTATAGAATTCAGGCACTCTCCGGCCACGGCCTTGAAACGAAAATTATCGGCGGCTGGCTTTCTGTAAATAATGTTTACATCTTTTTTGAAAAAGTTTGGCTAAATCTACCTATTCTCATATGGATTTTGCCGTTAATTGTATTAGTCCTAATATTAGGATTTTGGCGGCTTTTTTCTCTCTACGGGAGATCTCCCGAAGCGGGAAAATCTGGAAAGTATTTAGCGATTATTTTGCTGTTTTGGGCCTTGCTAAACATAGGATTTTATATATTTTTTGTTGACGCTCAAAGTCAGTTACGTTACTTTATCCCATCAATACTGCCATTAATTATATTATTTATTTCTGGAACCACTAAAATATATGAATTCCGCAGATCTATATAAAAAACTTTTTACTAAAGAAAATTTAGAATTAAAAGACAGAATATTTAAAAATTCTGTTCTTGACTTTACCGCGACAGAAAAAATCTGGGAAAAATATTTCAGGTTTATGCCAATGAAATTGGCTTTGCCGCTCATTAAATATCGCCTTAATGAAAAAAAAGTTTTGGATATCGGATCGGCCTGGGGGGAATTCTTAATCCATTTCGGTCCCGGTTCAAAAGGTATTGAAGTAATGCCGGAATCGGTAAAGTTTTCACGCGCGATTGGGCTTAATGTGAGCGAGTACAATTTTGAAGATGAATGGCGGGAAAATCCCGAAACTTTTGATGTCGTTTGGTGCTCTAATGTTATGGAACATGTTATCGCGCCGCATTTACTCTTGAGGCGATTTCATGATGCTTTAAAACCAGATGGTCTTATTTTTATTCGGGTGCCAATTATTCCTTCAAATTGGCTGTATCTGAGGTTAAATAAAATACTTCTAGGTTTTTTAGGATATGAAGCAGTTCAGCATATTAACGCTTTTACCAGGAAGACGGTTGAGTTTACTGTTGAACGCTCTGGATTTAAAATATTAGAATCAAATATTTTTATACCGGAAAATAAAATTTTTAATAAAATTTTTAACCCAATTCTTAAAGACGCAATATCTTTTATTACTGTAGTTGGCAGGAAAATTCCTTTTGAGTACCATCAGAAAAGACCAGAGATTCATAATCCAAAATGGATTGATTTATAAATAATCGTGTGTTATTATTATGTTTATGACAAAATCAGTTTCCATTGTAATTCCGGCCTATAACGAAGAAAAAAATTTGACATCAACCGTTGATTCCACGCTAGCCATGCTTAGCAAACATAATATTGATGATTTCGAAATCATCATTTTTAATGATGCTTCTACAGATAAAACCGGAGAAATTGCCGATGAATTAGCCGACCGATACCCTAAAATTAAAGTTATCCATAATCCGAAAAATATGAATCTTGGATTTAATTTTGTTCATGGAATTCAATTAGCCACTAAAGAATTCGTCGGTATGGTTCCCGGAGATAATGAAATGGAACCCGAATCGCTTAATAATATTTTTCAAGTTTTGGGTAGAGCCGATATTATTATTCCTTACATTAAAAATCCCGAAGCAAGGCCGCTCGGAAGACGTTTTCTCTCAAAAACTTATGTAGTGATTATCAATACTGCTTTCGGCCTTAATATGAGATATTACAATGGAGGTTGTTATTTTAGAATTTCCATGGTAAAAAAAGTTCCGGTTTACACCCATGGTTTTTCATATATGACGGAAATTTTGGTTAAACTCTTAAAGTCGGGCGCCAGTTTTATTGAAGTGCCGATGATAAATAGAGTTCGGGAAAGAGGCGCCACCAAAGCGTTTCGGATAAAAAATATAGTAAGCGTCTTTAAAACATTTTTAACGCTTTTTTGGGAGGTTCAAATTCTAAGAAAACGAATTTTAATAAAATAATTTTTTAATCTTGCGCTAAAGAGCTTTTTATTGTAATATCCATAAAATATTAGTTTTTTTACAAGTAAATAGACTTGGGGCGCAGAACATGGGCAAAGTCGTAATTTTAGGAAGCAACTCTTTTTCCGGCAGCCATTTGGTTAACTATTTTTTAGAAAATACCGATTCGGAAGTCATTGGAATAAGCCGATCATCGGAATACTCGCCGTTGTTTTTGCCGTATCTTTATAGTAGGAAATGTCGTCCGTCGCGTTTTAGATTTTTTCAGCTGAATATTAATACACAACTTCCGGAAATCATTCGGCTATTTGACAGCGAAAGACCGGAAATAATTGTTAATTTTATGGCTCAAGGCAATGTTCAATATAGCTGGAGCAATCCCGTTCATTGGCTTACGACCAATACTGTCAGCGTTGCTAATCTGGCTTTCAGCTTGAAAGACAGGGCATACCTGGAAAAATTCGTCCAAATATCAACTCCGGAAATTTATGGCTTATGTAGAGATTTGAAGGAAGATTTAAATTGTTATAATCCGTCCACCCCATATGCCGTTTCCAAAGTTGCCGGAGATTTATTTCTTTCGGCTCTTTATAAAAAGTTCAATTTCCCGGTTTGTTTTGTCAGGTCATCTAATTTTTATGGCGCTCACCAGCAATTATACAGAATTATTCCCAAAACAATTATCTGTTTGAAAAATAGAGTTAGAATTCCTCTCCATGGCGGAGGGGTTGCGCAGCGGGATTTCATTCATATCAAAGATGTTCTTGAGGGGATGTTTAGGGTAATTTCGCGAGGCGCTAACGGTAGCGTATATCACTTTTCTTCAGGCAAGATTCTGACAATCAGAAACTTAGTAAAATTCATTTGCCGCAGCGCCGGATATAATTTTGAGGATTCGGTTGCTATAAGCGATGATAGGGCAGATCAGGATGCCATTTTCGGATTAAGTTCATCCAAAGCTAAAGAAGAATTTGGATGGCAGCCGAGAGTTAAGCTTGGCGACGGAATAAACGAAGTTGTTAAATGGATTGAAAATAATTGGGAAGAAATTATAAAATATCCGCTAGAATATATCCATCAGGAATAACCCCACCCTCTAAGCGGGTTTTATTATTTGCCATTTTTTAGCTTTTATGTTTAAAATTGTTTACTTGTTCGTTAAAAAATTTAAAAACCAGTAAACAATAAAAATATAGCAGAAAGGGAACAAGATATGACAGAAATCAATCTCCTTGATCTTTATCCTAATCCTAAAAGAGATGTTGAGTGGCGTTTTAACAATTTAA
>JBBSXW010000070.1:0-13985 GCA_038045665.1 Nanobdellota archaeon
ATTATCATAATAATAAACATTGTTTTCAGATAAACGTATTTTCTATTTTTACAAAGCGGAAAATAAATGTAACCAATTATCCAGTTAACTAAAGTGGTCTGCCAATTTAACCAAAATTGTGTTAAATTTCTCTGTAAGTAAGGTATCTTGGGAAAATTTTCACTAACCTTGAATCCTAGAAGAGCTGACAAGCCAATCACAATATCCCAAGAGCCCCACAATAAAACAAATAATTTAATTGCTCCGCCATACGCTGAAAATATAAGCCAAGATCCAATATTAGACAATGAAAAATCTACAGGACTAATTTTAAGCAAAATTAAATTATAAATTGCAAGCTTAATTACTCCAATAAACGCTCTCCTTAACCCAAAAAATATTTTTTCTTTAGTTAATGGTTTAGGGTGCAAGTTTTGTATTTTTTCAATAGGGCCAGAACTAAAACAAGGAAAAAACAACAAAAAGCTAAGATAGCTTATGAGACTATTTTTAGTTGATGGATCTTGTTTTACATCAATAAAGTAATGGATTACCCTAAACGCGGAATAGTAAGCTGCAATGGAATAAAAAGCGCTATATATCCCAAAGAGTTTGTAAATTATTGGAGTAGAAATAAGCATTATAGCTACAGCAATACCAAAAATTATACCTCTTAATCTAAAGTTAAAATTCGATGTAACAAAGAAAATAGTTAGAAGAATTATCAAAGCTAAAAAATATATTTTAGGCATTGATAAAAATATAAAAATTACACTTAATCCAAGCACAACTTTAAATTTATATTTTAATGGCACGAATAACAATGGAATCCAAGCGAGTAATCCAAACGCTAACAAGAAAGATGTGGTTTGGTATTCACCAAATACATTAAATTTATAATTGTTTAATGTACCTATTATGTTTGAAAAGAGAATATGATTCATTATTTGGGAAAATAATCTATCTCTGGCAAAGAAGCAAGTTGGCTACCAAAGATCAGGAATAGTACTATGAGTATAATTATGGCCACTATAATAATCACAGCCCATTTATGCTTTGAAAAAAAACCCATAAAACTTCAAATGCCAAGGGTATTTATTAATCTTTCGTCGCATTAATTTGGATAATGGAAAGCTTTATTATAAAGAAGGGAAGTATACATAGCAAAATGGATAAGATAAAAATAGCGGTATTGGCTAGCTTTACTATTATTAATTTTGATAAAAAGCTAGAGCAAGCCTGTAATAAGTATAAAATAATTTCTGATGTTTATATAGCTCCATATCAGCGATATGCTCAGGAAATATTGAACTTGGACAGTGACTTGTATGAGCACGATCCAGGCATTGTTTTTTTGATGATCGATGTGGAATCCTTTTTACTCGATTATTATTCTTTTCCATATAGGTATGACGGCGCTGCTAGAAGGAATATTATAGAATCTAAATCTAAGGAGATTATCAATTTAATTAATACTATCAAAGATAACACTGATGCAACCATTGTAATAAATAGTTTCAAAGTTCCGCAGTCTACTTCGATGGGTATCCTAGAAAATAAACAAGAATATGGTTTCTTAGAATCTATACAGGATCTGAATGAAAAAATAAAAAATTTTACAAAAAATGAAAGTAGAGTTTTTTTGTTTGATCTTAATACTTTTTACTCAAGATATGGAAGTGAGATTATTGAAGATAAAAGATTGCACTATCTAGCAGATATGAAATTTTCAGATCTGGGATTGGAGAAAATTTCTGGAGAATATGTTGGATATATGATACCCAAGCTTTCTCTTACAAAAAAATGTTTAGTTCTAGACCTGGATAATACATTATGGGGAGGGGTAATTGGGGAAGATGGAATAGAAGGAATCAAATTGGGTCTTGAGAATGAAGGAAGATTATTCTTGGATTTTCAAAAAAAAATACTTAACCTTTTTGAAAGAGGGGTAATCTTAGCAATTAATAGTAAAAATAATCTTGACGATGTTAAGGACGTATTTGAACGACATGAATATATGCTCCTTAAGGAAAAGCACTTTGCAAGTATAAAGATTAATTGGCAGGATAAAGCTACAAATATGAAAGAAATAGCACAAGAGCTTAATATCGGAACAGATTCTCTCATTTTTTTAGACGATGATAAATTTAATAGGGAGTTAATTCGTCAGACTATGCCAGAGGTATTGGTTGTTGATCTACCAGAGGATACTGCTCAATTTCCCGCGGTTATTGACAGCTTGCCATGGTTCAATACTTTTCAGATTACTCAAGAAGACCTTAAAAAAGGAGAGATGTATGTTCAACAAAGAAAACGTGAAGAATTCAAAAATACCGTAACAAATGTAGAGGAATTTCTAAAGAATTTGAATATGCTGCTTACTTTCATTCAAGCGAATAAATTTAGTATACCGAGGATTTCCCAATTAACGAAAAAAACTAATCAGTTCAACCTTACAACTAAAAGATACTCTGAAGACGAAATAGAAACGCTTTCTCAACTACCAGAATATTTAGTGAGGGCAATTAAATTAGAGGACAGATTCGGGGATAATGGGCTTACTGGTGTGGTGATTATCAAAAAAGGACAAGATGAATGGAGTATAGATTCTTTATTGTTGAGCTGCAGAATTCTAGGAAGGAGGGTAGAATTTGCATTAATGGAGAAGTTGATTACCGATGCAAAAAAGGAAAACGTTCATTATATCTTGGGAAGCTATATTCCAACAAAGAAGAATGCCGTTGTAAAAAACTTTTATTCTGAATGCGGATTTGTTCCAGTTGAAGAAACTGAAGATGAAATAAAATATAAGCTAGATTTGTCAAAAACTAATTTGGACAACATAATTAAAACTAAAGAATTTTTTGCTATTGAGGAAAAATAGTAAAGCTATTTACTTTTTACAATATTTATTATATTTGAAAAAGAAATAGCCTCTGTAATTTCCCTTATAGTAAATTTAAATCCAAACTCTTTTTCTAATTCAGAGATTATCTTTAGATGATTAAGAGAATCCCACTCCGATATAGACTCTTGGGAGGCGTTTTCATTTATTTTTTCAATATCCACTTGAAGTTCTTGGGATAGAATATTTTTAACCCTTTCTTCTGAAATTTCCATCTTCATAAATAACAAAAGCAACAGCATTTATATTGTTATGTGATAAACTTAATTTGAAGTCTCTACTTAATAATTTTCCATCGTAATTAATAAGTTCAATATGGGGTGCTCCGTCCTTTTCATTTAATATTTGTATCTGTTTAAAGTCCAGTATGTCAATTTTATTTACTGCCTTTATGATGGCTTCTTTAGCAGCAAATCTGGCGCAAAAATGCTGATGAGGCTTTGGTTTTTTCAAACAGTAATCTATTTCAGCCCCAGTAAATATTCTTTTATAAAACTGTTTATTGCTTTTGAAATCTAATTTTCTAAATCTTTCGATTTCCTCAATATCAACACCTACAGAATATTTTCCTCTTTTCATCTTTAACATGAAAGGGGTTCTCCATCATAAGTATAGCAAACTGATTTAAGGTCGCTATCTACGCAACGAGCACCGCCGTCCCTCTGAAGTTTTTTCGGAACAAGGTTTGAATCATATTTAAGATTATTTTTTTCGCAAACAGCTTTAGCATCCCTTATATCGCCATGAAGGTCATTAATCGCAAAAAAATCTAGGACTATAAAAATAGAAAATATTACTATAAAGACAAACCAGAAAAATTTAAACATCATATTAATGCCTCCGAGAGAAAGTTTTATATAAATTTTCTGTTTTTTTACTTATTAAATCCCAGTCATATGTTTTTGCCTTTTTTAAATTATTTTTCTTCATTTTTAATGCTATATCTTTATTATCCAATATTTTTACTATAGCCTCCTTTAATCCTTTTAAATCCCCATATTCAACAAAATAACCATTCTCTGGGTCTTTCATTTCATAAGGCACGCCATTAACAGGGCTGGCAACAACAGGCAATCCTGAAGCAAACGATTCAATTAAGGTCAAAGGCAATCCTTCCCTATAGCTCGGAAGAGCATAAACATCTGCTGCCTGATAAACCTCGACTATTTTCTCCCTATCTCTTACAGGCTCTAGTATATGAACTCTTTCAACATTTTTAACAATTCTCCTTACTTCTTCCTTAGTTCCTTCATCTGGCCCAAGAAATATAAAAGCTATGTCTTTTCTCTTTTTTACTATATCTTTTGCAACAAGCGCCAATTTCTCAGCTCCCTTTGTCGGATTAAATCTACCAAGAAATAATACAATTTTTTTGTTTAAACCATATCTTTTTTTAAACAAATTTGGTTTTATTTTTTCAAAAAATAATTTATCCATACCATTAGGAATTGTCAATGTTTTATTTTCCGCTCTTTTTCCACCATATTTTTTGATGAAGCCTATTTCCCAGGGAGTTATAGCAATTATATAATCGCTCCATTTCAAACTTAATCTTCCAAATGTCGGATATGTAAGTCGCATTAAAAAACCACCCATAACGCTCCTCTTTGCATCACTCCAAGGGCAATGAGTTGTATGTATGTGTGGAACCCCTTTAATCTTTGCAGCTAAGGCAGAAAAAAAGGTATGAGCATGGCCAAATAAATGGCTATGGATTATATCAAAATCCATTTTTAATAATTTAAAAAAGACTGATGGCCAAATACTAGCGAAATTAGCTACCCTGACGATATGAAAACATCTATGAACAGATACCCCATCAATAACCTCTTCTTTTTTTTTGACTCTTTTATATTTGTCCCAATCAGATGTAAAAACATGCACTTCATGTTGTTCTTTAATCATTCTACTAGATAATTCTTTTACAACTTGTTTAACCCCGCATATTGCTGGGTCATAGAAAGGACATATATAAGCAATTTTCATAGCTTTGCCGATATAGTAAATGCTTATAAATCTAATTAATCGGTCACTCGGATAAAACTTAGATATACAATTTAATGTTTAGAGGCGGAGTTTATTTTGGCTATACCTTTGTATACAATCTCTAACAGCTTCTTTAACATCCCTTATTTTTATTCCTTTATCTTCTAACTTCTTCACAGAAATTACACAAACTGATCTTCTGGCTTTAGTAAATTTTTCCAATTCTTTTTGGTCAATTAATTCATAGTTTTTCTTTTCACCAGTTACCTCTTCATATATGTCGAGAATTTCTTTGTTTGTTATGGCTCCTTTATTAGTAGTATTAAAAATACCCATTTCATCACTGTCCATTAATCTCTTTGCGATAGGCAAAAAATCTCCAAGTACAGTTATAGAGTTTCTTAGATTAGCTACCTTGTTGTATTTTAATAACTTATCGAGAATATTTCGTTCTCCAGGAATATCATCCATGGGCATTCGTAATCTTAGTTGCAAAACATTATCATATTCTTTCAGTATTTTTTCTATAATTAATTTGGTTCTGCTATAATAACTACCATAAAAATTGGGTTCATCTTCTTCTGAAAAACCTTTTCCGCCATTATCACCTTCATAGATACAACCAGTACTTAAATGTACCATCTTCTTGTTAAGTTTCTGGCAAGCTTCTAATATATGTAGGGGCACAGTGATATTTGATTGAGCAGTTTCTAATTTATGGTCTTCACACCAATCTACATTGGGCCGACCAGTTTTACCAACGCAATTAATAACAAACTTAGGATCAAATTTTTGTATTTCGCTTTCTACATCTCTAACGCTATTTATTCTTGCTTTAGATAAAAAACTACCCTCTAAATAATTCGCTAATTTGTTCCCAAAAAATCCGTTGCCCAATACCAAATATCTGACCTTCATAATTAATTAAACCCCATTGTTAAATATGCCTAAGTCACATATCTTTTATATATTTAACGCATAGTAACTGAAAAGCAAATTTTGGGTGATTTCTCACAAAGAATTGGCTAATGTCGGATATTATTTTCCAAAAAATGTGTGGTCTATACTTCATTAATCCGGTTTCCTTTCTAAGAAACTTCCATCCTCCAATACCTATAACCTTATACCCGTTTTTTTGCATATCCTTAACAGTCCATCCAGACTTATGTTTATGCCAAGGATTACCTGCAATTTCTCCTTGGGGAAGATAACCATTAGGAGTAAAAATTATAGTTTTTTTTGATGCAATGCCTTCCATATCTTTTAAAAGTTTAAATCCTTGTTCTTTATCCAAATGTTCTATTAAATCAAGAGCAAGCACACAATCAAAAGAATTCTCATTGAATTTATTTCTTATTTCAGATACATCTATCATTATGTATTCATTATGTATAGCAAGTTCCTTGCTTTTTTGGATAGAGGGTTCAAATATGTCCACTCCAATGCTATAAAATTCATTCTTAAACCATTTTAATTGAGAATTAGCTCCGCAAGCCAAATCTAAAACAGTCGTAGAGTTTCCAATTAATTTTCTGAGCTCTCCAATGTAGTCCCCTGTTAATATCTTATATAATTTCTTGATTCTACTAATTTTCATACCATTTACCACCTTAAATCTCAAACTTCAAAACCACATTTTTTATTAATTTAACTGTAAAGGTATCTTATTTTACACACAGTTTTATAAAGGAATGCTTTCCAAAAATAAAATATTATTGGTGTAAGATGAAAGTTTTAAGAATCAATTCCTCTGGACCAATCTCAGATAGGCAAGATTACTACAAGGAACTAGTTAAGTATAAGGACCTAGACTTAACTATCCTAATGGCTCCCTATTGGGCAGCAGCTGCTTCAGGTTCTAGTAATATATTTTTTCATAATTGGAAAAAAGTATATGTCAAGAGGTATTACGACCATAACTCTGGATATAAACTGATTGTTAAAAGACCTTTCTTTATTGGAAAATCTTTTCATTTTTATCTCACTTTGTTTCCATTTTTATCTAAAATAAAGCCAGATATTATCCATGTTGAATGTGAACCGTGGCAACTAGTTTTATTGCAAGCAATTATCTGGAGAAACCTATTCAGCCCAAAAACGAAAATCATGTTTGATTCTTTTGAAAATATGTACCAAACATATCATGATAGATTTTTCTATAACCTAATTCAGTACAAAATAATTGAAAAATTAAATGTCAAATATAGTGATGGTGCATTTGGCGGAACTTCATTAACTATTGACGTTTTAAGAAAGAAGGGATTTAATAAACTGGCGATTATTACGGGGGATGAATTTAATCCAGAGGTTTACAAAAAAATTGACGTATCCGAACTTAAGAAAAAATTAGGCTTGGGGAATTTTATTTTGGGGTATGTTGGCAGACTTGAGGAGGCAAAGGGAATTCTAACTTTATTAAAAGCCTTAGGAAAAATTAAAGATAAAGATTTCACGTTATTGCTTGTTGGCCAAAGTGAGACTGGATTTGAAACTAAAATTAAAGATTTAATAAAAGAATTAAGCTTAACAAGCAGGGTAGTTTTCGCAGGACTGGTTCCTCATCAAGATATAGTTAAATATTACAATGTGATGGATGTCCTTATTATTCCATCAGAGACAACAAAATACTGGAGAGAGCAAACTGGAAGAACTATTTCCGAAGGAATGTGTTGTGAAACTGCAGTTATTGGTAGTGATTCTGGTGGGATTCCAGAAATCATTGGGGGAGCAGGATTAATTTTTAAGGAAAAAGATGTAAATGACTTGAAGGATAAGATTTTAGAATTATATAATAATCCAAAAAAATTGCAAGAACTCTCAAAGGCGGCTAGGGAAAGAGTATTAAGGGATTTTACGCCACAAATTAAAGCAGAAAAGACTCACAATTTTTATAAACACCTTCTGAACAACAGCCGTTAAGGAAAATTTTAACAATGGTAAAAATATCTATAATCATAGTGAATTATAATGGATTAGAGCACCTTGATGATTGTTTCAAAGCTTTAAATAATCAAACGTATAAAGACTTTGAGACAATTATGGTGGATAATGGGAGTAAGGATTCTTCTGTTGAGTTTGTTCAGAAAAATTTCCCTTCGGTAAAAATTGTAAAATTAAGTAAGAATCTTGGTTTTACTGGAGGAAATAATGCTGGGATTAAGGCAGCAAATGGAGAGTATATCTTATTATTAAACAATGACACATATGCTGACAAAGATTTTTTAAGAAATTACGTAAAGGAAGCTGAAAACCATAAAGGTATTGGAATGTTCAGCCCGTTAGTGCTCTTTTATTATGAACGAAATAAAATAAATTCTACCGGATTAATTATTTTTAAACATGGAGTAGGTAGAGATAGGGGCTTTTTAGAAGATGTCGGAACCGAGTTTCCTAGTGAAATTTTTGGTGCATCCGGGGTTTCTTGTCTTTATAAAAGAGAGATGTTGGAGGATATTAAATTAAATAATGAGTATTTGGATGAGGATTTCTTTGCTTATAATGAAGATCTCGACTTGGCTTTCAGAGCCCAGCTTAGAGGTTGGAAATCTCGCTATGTTCCGTCAGCTAAATTATATCACAAGCTAAATTCCACATCTAAAAAAATTCCTAATTTAAGGCTATATTGCGGGGAGAGGAATAAAATTCTATTCATGATAAAAGATTACCCTTTCAAGATTTTAATAAAGTTTTTACCGTTTATTATGTTTAGACAAATAATTTCACTAGCTTATCACTTATCAAAATTTAGGTTTGTTGTTATAAGAGCAAGACTTGATACATTGAAATTATTGCTAAAATTCCTTCATAAAAGGAAGATTATACAAAAGAACATATTGGTATCTAATAAAGAGATAGAATCTTGGTTTGCTAAAGTAAATTTGTTTGCGGTGAAATAAATCATTTATAATAATCTTTGTCTACAGATATAAGCCCTAATCAAAACCTAAATAACCTCATTTAAATTTCTAAACTTCTCCAAATACTACTTTTTAATCCATGAGTAAAAGACTAGTCCTACGGCGATTATTGCTGCGATTATTGCTCCTAAAATAAGAATGGCGATTCCCTTTACTGTTTCTAAAATTATCATTTTTCTTCATCCCTCTGATATGTATTTAAACATTTTTATAACAGAAAGCACATGTTAGAGAGACTAAGTGAACTCTTCAAAATCCAGAAATCATACTTGAGCTAAGAATGATTATTTTTAAATCCCCTAATTTCTTGTATAAGGAGTTCTTTATCTTCTTTTTCATACCCCCTAAATAAAAATAAGCAGATTACATAAAAGCCCAAGATAATTAATGATAAAAATATTGTATTTGGTAGCGACGGAGTAAATAAAAATATTCTTTTAATGAAAAATGAAATTGCTCCTGCCACTACAGCTGCCAATATAACATTAAAATAAATTTTTGTGAAGGGCAAATTTTTACTTAGGTAATACGCTTCTATTGTATTTAAAATACCCAAAACAGAAAAAGAAATTCCAGTAGCCAGTGCAGCTCCCAAAACACCGTATCTAAAAATTAGGATATAATTAAGTATTATGCTCAAAATACCAGCAATTACGGTGTTATATAACACATACTTTGTTTTATCAAAGACATATAATATCTCTACACTTCTCCATAAAAAATATCCGATGAAAAGGCCCACACCCAATAACGATAACGTTGATGCGACACTAGAATATTCTGATCCGAAAATAGTGTTTATGATATATTCTGGTATTATGAGGAGTGCTAGGAGCAAAGCCAAGTTAATCGAAAAAACCCATCTGGCGGTGGTTTGATATACTTTTTTAAACAATTCTTTATTTTTCTGGTTATAAATGCGTGTCAGTAATGGCACAGATATGAATGAAATACAATATGTTGCAAGGCTCATGAGCTGGGCCGTAGGCAATGCAGCATTATACAATCCTACCTCTGTTGTAGTTTTAATGTAACCTAAAAACAAAGTGTCTGTCCAAAACAATAGAGAAATAGATATGCCGCCAATTAATAGCGGAAAAGAATATTTGAATAGGCTTTTATGGGGATTGATTGGTTTTAAATTCTTATCAGTAAAATTAAATACCTTATTCTTAAGGAGATAAAATGAGAGCAAGGATGTTGCAATAAGAGCAGCAATATATGCTATGGCAATACCAATCAGTTGGTATCCCAAAAATAGTAAAAATAAAGTCATAATTATTTTTAAGATATTCTCAAAAAGGTTCTTGGTTAATATTTCATATCGGACTCTTTGAAGAGCACGCATGATCTCTAATGATACAAAATAAAGGGTATTAAATGGCAAAGCAAAAGATAGAATTTTTAGCAAGATAGATAATTCTCCATTGTTAAAGATCCTATTAGCTATAAAATCAGCATAGATAAACAAGAGAATACCAAGAAAAATGCTGAATGGTACCATAACTGTAAAGGCCCTTTTGATTACCCACTTAACTTTACCAGGCTCCTTCATAGCATTGTATTGTGCTATGAATTTTGTAATTCCTTCCTTTGTTCCTAACAAACTAATTGTAAAAAATAAAGAGTAGATTGTAATTGCCAGGTAAAACAAACCATAAGAATCAACACCGATCCTGGCTATTATGATTCTATAAATATAACCTAAAACTTTAGATAAAATAAGTCCAATAAATATTAAGCTTGCCCCTCTTGCAAGTTGGTGAAGAGAATCCGGTTGTTTCATAAGTCGTTAACTTTAAGGCACATATTTAAATATTTGGTTATGGGTAGCTGATATGGAAAATTAATCTGATTTATTACAAGTAGATAGTTTAGCCAATAACCAAATTATCGCTGCCGGGAAGATGTGCGCCGCTAAGTGATTTTGATTCCGGGGAACAGAGATATAGAACTACGTTAGCAATATCTTCTTTTGTTGTTAATCTTTTTAGTGGTTTATTTGCAGCTATAAGTTCTTTCATCCTGGGGGGAATAAAGGAAGTTAATTCTGTATCTACTAGATCTGGTGATACCATATTAACTTTAATATTAAATTTAGCAAGATCTACAGCAAAGATTTTTGATAGAGCCAACAGCGCGGATTTAGCAGTTAAGTAATCTCCCATTTTACTTGCGGGTTTTTCCAGCACACCACTAGTAATTATATTTATGATTCTTGGATCTGGGCTTTTTTTAAGATATTCTAAACTATTTTTTACTAATAAGAAAGGCGCTTTAACCTGTAGATCAATATGGGTTTCAAAATCCTCCCATGCAAGATCTTGTATTTCCTTGATATTGATTTTTTCTGATGCATTATTTATTATGATATCTAGTCTATTATAAGCTTCGATAGTTTTTTTTATAATATTTAAAATTTCATTTTCCTTTCTTAGGTTAGCTTTGACTAAAAGGCACTCGCCACCAGCCTCCTCGATTTTTTTCTTTAGCTTGTTTGCTTGATCCTCGCTTTTATTGTAATTTATAACAACCTTGATTTTATTTTTAGCAAGAGTCTTTGCAATCTCTGCGCCAATACCTCTGCTAGATCCAGTTATTATGGCTACCCTGTTTTCTATTTCTCCCGGTTTCATTTCCGTATGGCTTGGATACTCCATAGCTTGCTGTGTGGGATAGCTTTTGTCAAATATCATGTTTACTCTAAAACTTTTACCTTCGCAATGCCATCGACAATAATTTTTCCATTTTGGTCAAGGATAGTTGTTTTGATTTCTAGCATTTTCAGAGAATCGGTTTTATTTAAAATTTCTCCTTGTACTGTGACCATCTCATTTAATTTCAATGGGTTATGAAAATTAAGATTCTGAGTTAAATATAAATTTCTTTTTCCTGGGCAATGCATTCCAAGAAGGGTAGAAAAAAGTGAGCTTAGCAGCATGCCATGTGCAATCCTACTTCCCATAGTAGATTTTTTTGCATAATCTTCATCGCAATGCAGCGGATTATAGTCGCCAGTTAACTTAGCAAAATCCATAACGTCCTTTTCACTAATCATCTTTTTAAATGCGAAACTCATACCTTTATGGATGTCATCATATTTGTAATCATTAGATTTCATTTTTTTATATTGCAAAGAAAAGATATGTTTTTCATATTGTGGCCAGGAAAATACTGGATGATTCAATAACTTTATAAATTTAACCCAAGTTGAACCTTGATTTGGATGTAAAATGGACGTAAGCATCATAATTGCATGTTATAACGGAGAAAATATCCTAGAGAAAGGCGTGAAAAAAATAGATCAAATTTTAGAAAAAACAAGATATTCTTATGAAATCATTTTCGTTGATGATCACAGTCAAGATAATACTCGAGCCATCATAAACAGGCTAGTCAAAGAAAAGAACAACAGAAAGGCTTTGTTTCATGAGTTTAATGTTGGCAGAGGTGGAACTGTGGCCGATGGAATGAAAATTGCACAAGGGATAATGGTAGGATTCATTGACATTGATCTACAAACTCCTGCTTGGTACATTCCTGCATTAATTTCTTCAATCGAAAATGGCAATGATATTGCAACAGCCAAGAGGGTATATAAACTAAATCTCGGAATAGTAAAGGCCCCTCATAGGTTCTTAGCACATAAGGTTTATAGGATGCTATTGAGATATCTTATTAAGACAAATTTAACAGACACAGAGACTGGATGTAAATTTTTTAAAAGAAGCAAAATTTTGCCAGTTCTGGATGAAACTGAAGATAAACACTGGTTCTGGGATACAGAGATTATGATAAGATCTTATTATAAAGGTTTAAAAATAGAAGAGGTGCCTACCATCTTTATAAGGAACGAGTCATCTAGTAGCACAGTAAGATTTTTTAAAGACGTCAAACATTATGTGAAAAATCTAGCTCGATTCGTTCCAGAAGCTAGAAGAATGAGAGATGGAACTGCCAACAATACGCGGAGGACAACCGGTCAGAAGTAATTACTTGGTTTTTGGTAGTCCTGAAATTCTTGATGATGAAATAAATGAAGTTGTAGAAACACTAAGGTCATGTTGGATTGGTACTGGACCAAGAGTTTCTAATTTCGAGGGATTATTTAAAAATTATATTGGTAGCGAGTACGCCAAGGCTTTGAATTCTTGCACTGCTGGTTTGTTTTTATCTTTAAAGGTAGCTGGAATTAAAGAGGGTGATGAGGTAATAACGTCTCCATTAACCTTTGCGTCTACTGCAAATGTTATTTATCATTGCGGGGCGATTCCTGTATTTGTTGATGTAAACAAAGATACAATGAATATTAATGCGGGGCTTATTGAAAAAAGTATTACTAAAAGGACCAAGGCAATAATTCCAGTTCATTTTGCTGGTAGGCCATGTGAAATGGATAAAATTTTGGAAATAGCAAAAAAACATAATTTGATCGTTATTGAAGATGCGGCGCATGCAATTGAATCCAAATATAAAGGAAAAAAGATTGGGAATATTGGCGACCTAACCTGTTTTAGTTTTTATGCTACAAAAAATGTAGTAACAGGAGAGGGGGGGATGGTAACGACAAATAAAAAAGAATGGGCAGAAAAGATAGAAACGCTTGCGCTACATGGGTTAAGTAAGGGGGCATGGCAAAGGTATTCTGATAAAGGATTTAGGCATTATGAGGTTGTACATCCGGGATATAAATTCAATATGATGGATCTTCAAGCGGCATTGGGTATACACCAACTAAAAAGGGTAGAAAGCAATCTTATCAAAAGGGAAAAAATATGGAGAAGATATGATGAGGCTCTTTCAGAGTTGCCTCTTACAACTCCGTCACCTGTAGGTAAGAGCATAAAACACGGAAGACATTTGTACACAATTTTGTTGAATCTTGATAAACTTAAAGTTAATAGAAATGAATTTCAGGAGGCATTGCATTATGAAAATATAGGGACAGGTATTCACTTTATAGCATTGCACTTGCATAAGTTCTATAAAGAAAACTTAAATTACAAGAGAGGGGCATTTCCAAATGCAGAATTCATATCAGATAGAACTATTTCATTACCATTATCTTCAAAATTAACAGACCAAGATATAAATGATGTTATTCATGCAGTAAAAAAATTATGCAAATTTTATTCAAAATAAAATGACGTCCTCTCCACACTAAAGTGTGGAGTTTCCAATAACAGATGTCTCAGTTG
>JBBSXW010000071.1:0-2170 GCA_038045665.1 Nanobdellota archaeon
ACTAAAATAAAAAAAATTAATAATAAGTCTGAGTTTCAGACTCTGGTTCTTCAGCAGAAGTTTTTTCTCCTACTCTTCTAAATGCTATCACTAGTCCAAGTATAATCAAGATTACTACTAAAATAACAAATCCTACAAGCAATCCTCTCTGTATATCCTGGAATCCAGCCCCAGTCACTCCTTTGGGAGTTACATTGGCATTCAAGTTCAATTGCTTGACTTCTTCTCCATTAGCCAAAATTTTAACTGTAAACGCCTTAGGACCTTCTACTGCATCGTCATTAGCTCTTACAAACAATACAATTTCTCCTGCTTGGTTGCTGTCAACACTTACAAATGCGGCACTAGTTCTACTTGTTCCCCATCCTGCTGTTCCTGTTGCATCAATAGAGTAAACTATCCTAGTGTCACCTAAGTTAGCCAGCATTATCTTGTAAGGTATCTCAGAGCCTTGAGCTATATTCTGAGCAGTCATATCGACGCTCACAATAGCTTCTGCAGGGCTTATTACCCCGGCGCCTGTAACACCTTCAACAAGGATCTTTCTTTTCTCATTAATTACGTCATGTCCCCTGTTAAACTCTACTTCGACATCAACTGTATATTCTCCAGTCTCAGCATCCTTAGGTATAAGTAATAGTAATTCAGCAGAGCCGGATGTCTCTTCATCATCATCATTAACATTCTCTTCATCAGGCACCAACTCATCTATAAATGCCTTGGCACTTGTCCCAAGCTCAGGAATGCTTACCTTAACAAGCACGTCTTCCTCTTTTCTTTCGCCTAGATTTTCAACCCTTACTTCTGCTCTTAAGGATCTTCCTGCCTCAACAGTATTGCTTGGGAAGAATATCACATCCCTAATATTCATGCTGTGTCTTTCCTTTCTAATGCCTAATTTGAAAGTTTCTTGTCTTGAAACACCGTCATTGTCGAATATCTCAACATGCAATCTAAAGTCCTCGCTGTCTAAATCAATATCTTCAGGTATTTCTAGACGCAATGTCTTAGAATAAACTAATCCAGGCTCAACTGTGAATATGCCTGTTCTGTCAGAAACATCTCCGAATTCAAATCCACCAATCCATATCTTAACTCTTACCCTGTCACTATCAATGTTAGATACAAACTCTGATCTTACTTCAACAGTGCTGGATCTTTCAACATGGATATTCTGGTTTGTTCCTAAAACATTAACGCCATCGACCTCTATTTCCTTAAAAACAAATGGTGCGCTAGGAATATCTCTTGGGTCAGTAACAACAACCTTCACATCAAAAGGCACTTCAGTTGTTCCATCCTTTACAATAAATTGTCCGCTATAAATTTGAGGTGTTAATCCTTGCGGAATGTCAACTCTTATTGAAACCCTTACTTCTTCACCGCTATCCAACTCAAATTCGTCTGGGATAACAGTGAATCTGTCTTTAGTTATTTTCTGCGAAGGATCTTCTTCACCAACGATTCTAGAAGTCACAATCTCCAGGTTACGAAGATTGTTTGGCCCATCATTTCTAACCAATGTGGATCCACTTACGCTCTCGCCGGGCAAGCCATTGATAACGACGCTAGTTGCAGATAAACCACTAGCAGTTACAACACTTAACCCTAACAAAAGCACTGCAAAAATTGCCATCAATATTTTCTTCATTTGGTATACCCCCAATATAATCATTATAATTATCATTTTCTGGTAACCATTAAGTATTTAAACCTTATGGTGGTAACTATATCAATAATCACTACCTTTAGTAATAAAATTAAAACGCGTTTCTAGCCTTTTTTGTACGCGTTATCTTCAACAGATAAAGAACACACACTATAAGAATCTTAAAATAAAACTGTTACAACCTTAAGTAAAAAATTGGGGGCGCCAGGATTTGAACCTGGATTTGTCGGTCTGGAGCTTCGGCTTTTTTGAAATCGACCGCTCTACCGGGTTAAACTACGTCCCCTTGATAAAGAATCCTCTTAACCCATCTTTAAAAATATTTGCTAATCAACAAGAAGCAAGATAATCACTATATTTTCATCTAATAATCAAAGTCCCTTTTTTACCCCTCAAAGCATCTGCACAAAATCTCGGCTCAGTTATAATAACTCTCTTCCCCCCATGTAGTAAAAAATCAATTCCTGCTTCAATCTTGGGCTTCATGCTACCAACTCCAAA
>JBBSXW010000072.1:0-12918 GCA_038045665.1 Nanobdellota archaeon
TATTATCTATTTACAGAGTCTATTATTTCGTTTAGATTGCCGATAACATAACCATAAAGTCTTTTTATGATTAATTCGTATATTCCTTCTTTTAATTCTCCGTGGCAATATTCTAATGAATTTTCAAGCTCATCAAGATTCCTGTCTTGCAACAATGATTTTGGTATCGAGCATTTCATTGATTTTCCTTCTAATAGGTCTTTAATATCCCTGTTAGAACCTGGTGAAACACTTACTAATGTTACCTTAACAGAACAATCTTCACCGAATGAGCGATAAATTCTGTAAAAATAGACATTATTGTTAGTATGCTTAACGTAATCTATTGGCTTGCATTGCTGGAGGGCCTGATTAAAGCAGACATTGTCTTCGCATTCTTTTGAGAATAATCCGAAATAATATAGAATACCTAGGAGTACAACAATAAACAAAATAAAATAGATTAATATTTTTTTGTTGTAGTTTTTTATTATGAACCTTTGATTAGAATCATCAAATTCATCATTTACCCCTTTTTTCATAACAAAGCTAATTGAAATGAAGATATAAAAATATTTCTAATCCTGCAAATCATGATTTGTTAATATTTCTGTTCTGTACTCATTAGGTTCAAGGCGAGAATTTACGCCAACGATGAATTTTACATTTTTCCTTTCTACCATCGCTATTAGGTCTTCGTTTATCTCTCCATCCATAACTACTGCAAAAACAGAGTTTAAACCGTCAATGGTTTGGAGCAATTCTGAGCCAGGTACTTTTCCGAGAATGTTCATATTTTGATCCAAAATATAGGCCCCTCTTGTACCCATTAGGTCATCAAGCATTTTTTTAAAATTGTTTTTCTGCTCCTGTGTTATTGAGATTTTTCTGCTTCTGATTTTTTTGTTGTTGTATTGTTTTTGAGCTAGCGGTCTAGTTTTTAATGATTCTTTATCAACGCCTCTGCCTTCAAGATCTAATTTAAATTGCTCGACAGCTATTTTTGCCCTTAGTGCCTTATGAATTTCTTTCTTTGTCAACTCTTCTACTTCTTTTCCATCAGGAGCTTTAATAACATAGTCTATTTCAGCAACATCAAGAAGCTCTTTCATTATTAAATCGCCGCCCCTGTCACCATCAACAAAAGCAGTCACAATCTTTTGTTTTGTCAAGTCTATTATTGTTTGTGGGACATATGTTCCGTTTAGGCCGATAATATTTTTGATGCCGTTTTTTAATAAGTTGAGAACATCTGCCCTGCCTTCTACGACAATTATTTCTTCTGCATCATCGATATTTGGACCAGCAGGCAGTCTATCCCTGCCATATTCTGATATGTCCATCATTCTTACTGACTGCGATACTTCTTCTGTGATTTCCTGCGAGTCTGGCAGCACTGAATCAGTGAGGTTTTTTAATAATTCTTTGGCTCTTGCTATAACGAAATTTCTTTTGGAGACGCGAACATCCTCTACTTTTTCTATTTTAACTGTTGCATTGCATGGCCCAATCCTTTGGATTGTTTCTAAAGCCGCAGCTATGATTGCTGTTTCTGTCTTGTCTAAAGAAGAAGGAATTATTATGGCTCCTTCTGTTTTGCCTGACCTTGTTTCTAGCTTTACGTCTATTCTTCCTATTCTTCCTGATCTTTGAAGCTCTCTTAATTCAAGCCCAGAGCCTAAAAGCCCTTCTGTCTGACCAAATATAGCGCCTATAACATCTGGGCGGTCAACAACGCCTTCAATTTGAATTTGAGAGTGAACTATGTATTTAGATGAAACTGGACTAATCTTGCCCATTTTACTCCCCCCATAATCAAGAACAAGTTTTATTAAATCTTAATTACCTGAATATCATAAATATATTAAATAAGTATGATTAACGATTG
The DNA here is from genome assembly GCA_038045665.1 of Nanobdellota archaeon. Classification (GTDB taxonomy): domain Archaea; phylum Nanobdellota; class Nanobdellia; order SCGC-AAA011-G17; family JACPIM01; genus JBBSXW01. The sequence goes on from JBBSXW010000072.1 coordinate 1,868, forward strand.
AACTTGCTCCTTGTGTGATATATGAATAATAATTATTGGCTGCGACACTAACCCCCAAGCTCATTGCTTGGCGTTGCCATTAGCTCCATTGAGTATTCTCGTGGCAGCCTATTTTTAGGTATTTTTTAAATTTATATAGCTTTCTGTTTTGCTTACCCCAATGAATTTTACTTTTGGTATAATATAGCATTAAGCGCCCAAATGACGACGAATTTTGCAGATAAAAATCTATATAAACCAAAATTGAGAAAATAATTATATGACTTATATAGAAAAAACCTATATCAGGGGGTTTAAATCGTTTGCAAACCCCTTGGAACTAGAGTTCGGTAGAGGATTCAATTGTTTTATTGGCGCCAATGGCAGCGGGAAGACGAACTTGCATGACGGGCTTACTTTTGTTTTGGGCAAAAGATCTTCAAAACAGATGCGGGCTGAAAATGTAGCATCACTAATTTTCAATGGCGGGAAAAAGGGCTCTCCAATGAGAGAAGCCGAGGTTTCTATTTTCTTTTCAAACAGGGAAAAGGAATTTCCGCTTGCTACGCAGACTGTAAAAATTAGCAGAATAGTCAGACAATCTGGCACTTCAATTTTCAAAATAAATGATGAAAAAAGAACAAGACAACAGGTCGTAGACTTGCTTTCAAAAGCAAGGATTAATCCTGATGGGTTTAATATTGTTTTACAAGGAGATATAACATTGTTCGCTGAAATGAAACCTGAAGACAGAAGAGTGTTAATAGAAGATATATCTGGCATTTCAGTTTATGAAGACAAGAAACATAAGGCTCTTCTTGAATTAGAAAAGGTTGATCAAAAGCTTAATGATGCAAATATAATATTGAAAGAGAGAGAAGTTCATCTCAGGGAATTAAAAAAAGAAAGAGACCAAGCGATGAAGTTTAAGGAACTCGAGTCCAAGATAAAGGAAAGCAAAGCAACCTACTTGCATTTACAGGTGAAGGACAAGGAATTTAAGAAGGATGAAATTGAATCCAGGATCAAGAAACAAGAAGCAACGATAGAACAGATTACAAACAGAATCAATGAGACTAAAGAAAGGATAGGGCTAAAGAAAAAAGAGCTTGAGGAGATAAACAAAGAAATTGAGACCAAGGGAGAAATAGAGCAGATAACCCTGCAAAAAAATATAGAATCTTTGAGAGAAGCAATAATAAAAGAATCTATAAGGCTGGAAACAGTGACAAATGAGATTAGTCACGTAAATAAAAGAATTGCTGACTTGCATGCCAATGAAAAAGAGATTAGTGACAAGATAAAGGAACTTGAGTCAGAATTGCAGAAACTATCTAAAGAATCCAAGATGCTTATTGAAGGGGAGAAAAAGATTATTTCTGAAATAAATAGCGCCAAGGAAAAACATGATGTGTCAAATATCGAGAGAATGGAATCAGAATTAGAAACGTTGCAAAGCAGACTATTTAGGATTAAATATGAATTGTCTAACGAACATTTACAAAAAAATAAGTTAAGCCAGGAATTAGAAGCTATAAATTCAAATATAGACAGGGTTTCTTCTCCTGAACTGAAGAAAAAGATCGGCGACTTTAATAGGCTCGACGAAGAACTTTCAAAGACTGTTGACAAGTGGAACGTTACCAGCAGTTTAATTGATAATAATAAAAATAGATTAGCTGCATTAAAAGAAGAGCTGTCTAATTTAGAGGGCACCAAGATTAGGCTTGCGCAGTCTATGATGGGCAACCAAGCAGTTTCCCTTGTTTTGGATTCAAACATTAAAGGCGTATTCGGAACAATTGCATCTTTAGGATCAGTAGAACCCAAGTATTCAGTTGCCTTGGAGGTCGCTGCTTCTGGGAGAATAAACAGCATTATTACAGATACTGATGCTACGGCAGCCAACTGCATAAGGCTCTTGAAAGAAAAGAAAATCGGGGTGGCTATGTTTTTGCCTTTGAACAAGATTCAGGAGAGGGTAAATATAAAAGAGCTTGAGCAATTAAAGAATTTCTCCGGCGTGATTGATGTCGCTAAAAACCTGATTAAATATGACAAGAAATTTGAGAAAGTCTTCTCCTATGTATTTGGATCTACGCTTGTTGTTAATGACCTAAATACTGCAAGAAAAGTCGGTGTCGGAAGAACTAGGATGGTAACGCTAGACGGCGATCTTGCAGAACAGTCAGGAGCAATGATCGGAGGATTTAGGAAAAAAACACTCGGTGTGTTTGAACAAAAAGACATTAACAGTGAAATATCAAAAAAAGAATTGGAAATAGACAACTTGAAGAAAGAGATTGATAAACTAACCAAGCAATACCAGAATGAACAGGAAGAAATAAGAAAAATGACAAGAGAGAAGGCAATGTTAGAAGCTGAAATAACAAAGCTACAGTATGTTTCCAGCATAACTGACATGGGGGAGCTTAGGAGCAAGAAGAATGAATTAACAAGTTTAATAAAAAATTTAGAAAAAAAGATTAAATCATTAGAATCAGAAGAAAACAAGATTAAGGATCAGATAGAAAAATTAAGAGAAAAAAGAAAACTATTGGGAAAAGAATCAAATATAGAATCGCTACATGAGAAGCACAAACAATTAAGAGAGGCGATATCGCAGAACAATGCCCAGATTAAAAATATTCAGAATCAGATATCATCTATTTATAAGCCTGAGATTGAGAAGATAGAAGAGATAATAGCACAGCATAAAAAAGAACTTGAAGAATTTTCCAAAGAAGAAAGGTCCCTGAAATGGTCCTTAAGCATCAGTAAGCAGAAGTTCATGGATGCTGAAGCTTCTGAAAGGAAATTTAGGGAGAACTATAAGTCCTTGTTTGATAATAGGCATAAAAAATCGGACGAAACCAGAAAGCTAGAGGGGCAAATAGAGCAAGATTATTTCAGACAAAGGGAAATTGAAAAGAAAATTAACGAGATATCGCTTGAAAGAGCTAAAACAGTTGCTGAACTGGAAGCATTGCAACAGGAATTTGAGCCGTATATTGGCGTGAAACTAAGAAGAAATATTTCTAGTGACGATCTTAAAAAAGAAATAAATGAGTTTGAAAAATTACTGAGCAACATAGGAAGCGTTAACCTAAGGGCTTTGGATGTTTATGAAACTATATTAAAAGAGTTTGAGGAGCTTACAAACAAAAAAGAATCTCTGCAAAAAGAAAAAGATGCTGTTTTAGCGCTGATGGCCGAAATTGAAGGCAAAAAGAAGAGAGTGTTTTTAAAGACATATAAGCAGATTGCAGACAATTTCCAGAGGATTTTTTCAACTTTATCTACAAAGGGGGACGCGTATTTAGAGTTAGAAGATAAGGAGAACCCACTTAATGGAGGCATTAATATCAGAGTAAAACTTGCAGGCACAAAATTTTTGGATTTGCATTCCTTGTCTGGCGGGGAAAAGACATTGACTGCTTTGGCGATGATCTTTGCTATACAAGAATACGAGCCTGCGCCTTTTTATTTGTTTGATGAAATTGACGCTACACTAGATAAGATAAACTCCCAGTTATTGTCCCGCTTAATTGCCCAGTATGCCAAGGTATCACAGATTATAATGATCTCGCATAATGATAATATTATTACTGATGCGGATTATATCTACGGAGTTTCGATGCAGCAAAACGGAATCTCTAAGGTTACTTCTTTGAGATTGTGATAAGATGAATTTTATCTATATTGATCTAAGACCATTTTAAAATAGTTACATTAATTTATAAATAGTAAAATGCGCGCCTAATTATTGAAAATAGGGGGTGTATTTTTAATGGCGAAGAGAAAATCTAGGAGCAGAAAATCTTCTAATGCTAATAATTTGTCTAAAGTTTTAAGTGTTCCATCTGGTATGTGCAAGCATTGCGGGTCTAGTCCGTGTTGCTGCCATTCGAAAGGCATAGGATGGATTGTTTTAATACTCGGAGTATTGTTCTTGATAAAGGATTTGGGTGGATTTTATTGGTGGACGGTTAACTGGTGGACTGTTCTGTTTATCATCTATGGAATATGGATGATAAAAAAATAATTTATTTTTTATTTTACTAGATTTATAGATAATTCAATTATAGTGAACAGTGCATAGACTATAAGTAATATTGCTCCTTCTTTAACTGTGAGCCTGTTGCCAGTATGAATAAAGGCCATTACCAACAAGCAAGTTATCAGCATGAAAAATGAGCTTGTAATAAATATAGTATAATTTGCGATGATTGGAGAGATTAAAGATGTTACTCCAACAACTAAAGTAGAATTTATTATAACGCTCCCAATCAGGTCTCCTAATGTTATGCCGCTATGGCCGGATAAAGATGACCTTATTGCTAAACTCAGTTCTGGCAGTGATGTGCCAAAAGCTAATAAAAATATTCCTATAAGTATAGGGGCGACATTCAGGTCTCTTGCAATATTTACAGCGAACTTGACAAGGAAGCTGGCGCTAATCAACAAAAGTATGCTGCTTACGATAAACACTGCAAAGGCATTGAATAACTCATATTTTTTGTATTGATTTGCTGTTTTTTCAAATTTTTTGCGATCTTTAGCTACCTTGAATATGTAAATGAAAAAAGCTACGATTAATAATGCGCCCTCAAGTCTTGTAATCTTCCCGTCTAGCATCAATAATACCGGCAGAGAGGCTGTCAATAGCATGTACAGACTATCCTGCCTTACTATTTTGCTCTCAATTGATATGCCCTTAGACAATAGAACGGCTATTGCCAATATGAAAGTTAAGTTAACAACATTGCTTCCTATGACATTGCCTAGGCTTAAGGCGGGATTTTTGCTAATGGCCGCATTAATACCGACAAAAAGTTCTGGGAGTGTTGTTGCTAAAGCCAGAATAATAAATCCGCTTGTAAACTCGCTAAGCCTTAAGAAGGAAGAGATTTTTGAAAGGCTTCTCACTATCCAGATGCTGGTTTTTCCTAAAACCAAAGCGAATATAGTGAAAAATACGATATCCGCTAAGAATGCCATAGTAACTTTTTCACCTCAAACAGTATTAGGCCTGTGCTGCTGGCTGCTAATATGAGTAACCATTGCGCCAGTGTTAAAGGAACCAAATGGAATGCGATATTTAGAGGAGTATACATGATCATTATTTGCAATAAGATACTTGAGGCTACTGCATACCACAGCCATTTATTATTGGGAAGCTTGAATATGCTTTCGTTGCTTCTCGCACTAAATGCGAGGAATAACTCAAATAAAATCAATGTAGTCAAAGCAATGGTTCTTGCTTCATCAAGATTAGATTTTAGATAGAAGTAGAATAGCCCTAGAACAATTATAGTACCTAAAACAGCCCGTCCAAACATAAATCCATACGTATTGCTTAAAATTGATTCTTTTTTGCCTCTGGGCTTTCTTTCCATAACGTTTTTTTCTGGAGGATCAACTCCTAGTGCTAGTGCCGGCAAGCCATCTGTAACTAGGTTTACCCATAACAATTGCAATGGCAAAAGGGGCAATGGCAATCCCAACAATAGGCTGATTATGATTATTCCTATTTCGCCCATGTTTGCGCTTAGAAGGTATTTAATAAATTTCTTTATGTTATCATAGATTATTCTTCCTTCTCTTACTGCTTTAACTATAGAAGCAAAATTATCATCTACTAATACCATGTCGCCGGCGTCTCTTGCTACGTCTGTTCCTTTTATTCCCATTGAGATACCTACATCAGCTTTTTTTAATGCCGGAGCATCATTAACACCATCGCCTGTCATGGCGACTACTTCGCCTTTTTTCTGAAGGGCGCCTAGGATCATCACTTTATGTTCTGGGTCAATTCTGGCAAATACGTTTGCTGTTTTAATAACTTCTTTAATGTTTGATTTCGTTATTGATTTTCCTTCTATAACTTTTCCTTCTATGCCTACTTCATGTGCGATTGCTTTCGCTGTGTTTGCGTGGTCCCCTGTGATCATGATTACTCTGATGCCAGCTTTCTTTGCTGTCGCTATGGCTTCCTTAACTTCTTTTCTTGGAGGATCGATCATTCCTGCCAAGCCTAAGAATATTGTCTTACCGTACTTTTTATATGCTAAAGCAAGAACTCTTAAAGCGTTATTTGTTAGCTCATGATTTTTGTTGAGAACTTTATTTTTAGTCTCGGTATTAAGCTTGAGGATTTTGCCATTTATTTCAATATGATTGCAGAATTCCAAGATTTTTTCTGGTGCGCCTTTTAAGAAAGTGAGCTCTTCGTGATGTATCTTGTGGGTTGTAGACATGTATTTCCTTTTAGAATCAAACGGAATTTCATGAACCCTGCGCTCTATTTTATTTATGCCGCCTTTTTTAGCTAAGACAAGCAAAGCTAGCTCTGTTGGATCGCCTATATTCGGAAGTATTGCATTGTTGCAACTGGCGCAGACATTAAGCAGATTATGAAATATTTCTGGATTTACTTTTTTGTTTTTATACGAGAATTCTCCTTCTAAACCGTAGCCAGAGCCAGAGACATCATAAAGTTTATCATTTGTGTATATTTTTTTAACCGTCATTTCGTTTTTTGTGAGTGTGCCTGTTTTGTCGCTGCAGATTACACTTGTGCTGCCCAATGTTTCTACTGCCTTTAATTTTCTTATCAAGGCGTCGCTCTTTAGCATTTTTCTAACACCTAAAGCCAGGCTTATTGTGACAATTGCTGGAAGCCCTTCTGGCACCACAGCGACAGCCAAAGCAATGGCTGTTTTAAACATCTCAAAGACCTCTAGATTTCTAAAGATTCCAACTCCGAAAACGAGAATAGAAATAAATACAGTACCGATTGTTAATTTCTTTCCAAGATCCTTCATTTTTTTTTGGAGTGGAGACTTGGTTTCTATAACGTCCTGAACTAGGGTGGCAATTTTGCCCATCTCTGTGTTCATTCCTGTTCCAGTAACTATTGCTTTTCCTCTTCCTGAGGCAATTGTTGTTCCTTTGAATATCATGTTGGTTTGTTCTGCAACAACTATCTTTTCATCATGATTTCCAATTGGATTGATCTGCTTATTCACTGGAGTGCTCTCTCCTGTTAGAATTGCCTCATCCATGCTTAGGTTGCTTGCTTCTAACAATCGGGCATCTGCAGAAATTCTGTCGCCGGCCTCAAAGATTATTATATCGCCTGGTACAAGAGATGAAGAATCGATAATCTTTGCTATGCCAGACCTGATTACTTTGCTTTTTATGGCACTTATTTTTTGTAAAAGCTCTATTGATTTTTCAGCTTTGAATTCGTTTGTGAAGCCTATTATGGCGTTAATTAGTAAGATAACCAGTATAACTATTGAATCTAAGTATTCTTTTAAATACAGGCTGATGAAAGTAACTATGATTAGGATAATTACTAGTGGGTCTAAGAACTGGTGGAGGAATATGCCTGCGGGATTAATTTTGCGCTTTCTCTCTATAATGTTCTGGCCATATTTTTTTAGCCTTGACGCTGCTTGTGCTTCGCTTAGGCCCTGCTCAGAACTCTCGAGTTTTTGAACTGCCTCTTTTTTCCCCAGATTGTAATACATATGCGATATGAAAAGTTGCTCTATCTATAAAAAGTTATTTGTTGCTGGCTTGAAAAATAGAAAGGTTTTTAAGCAACTTTCTCTATATTTTTTTATCCTTTTGGATTTAATATTTATGAAAGATGAATCAAAACTTGTATGGATTTGGCCCTCATCTAAAGTTAGATCTACGTGGGTGCAGTAAAGAAAAATTAAGTGATCTCAAGCTTGTTTACTTCTTGCTTGATGACCTTCCTGCAAAGATTGGAATGACTAAGATTGCTCCACCTCAAGTTATCTCTTATCCTGGCAAAGAAGGGAGTTTTGATAAAGGCGGGATATCAGCGTTTGTTCTTATTGCAGAATCTCATGCGACAATTCATACTTTTATTGAGCAGGAATATGCATTTGTAGACATATTTTCTTGCAAAGAATTTGATATTGAATTTGCAGAGAAATACTTTCTTGAGGCTTTTGAGGCAAAGAAATCACACAAAACAATTACCAATAGGGGAATTGAATTTCCTAAAAGCATTCCGCTTGCCACAGAAATAGTTAAAGAGGAAAGAAAAGACATTAATTGATTTTGCAGAAAACTATTTAAATTTATTTTATATAAAATACAAGGTGATCAAAAAAAATATTTTAAAACTTCTGGCAATTTTTATGATAGTCACATTGCCGTTTGCTTTGGCAGCAGGAGGAGGGGGTGGAGGAAGCAGTAGAAGTAAACCTAGTTGCACAGAAGATACATGGTCCTGTTCAGAATGGGGGCCCTGTAAAAAAGACGAAATACAAACAAGAACTTGTACTTTAACAACTGACTGCCCTGGAGTTGAAACAGCAAAACCATCAGAAAAAGAATCATGCACCTATGTTTCACAAGTATTATCCTCTTTAAAATGTCATAATCTAAATACATTGAAGGAGCGAGTGACTTGTAGACTTGGATTAGAAGAAAATGATTTAAACAGAGAATTAAAAATTGCATATCTCCCTGAAGAATGCAGAACTATTACTAATAAAGGTGAAAGAGAAGAATGCGTATTAATTTATTCAAGATCCCAACGATGTTGGGCTTTACCAATAGGATCGGAAAGAACAAATTGTGTTAATCAGATTCTGGGAATTACAGACATAAAAATTCAAAAAGAATCATGCGCTAACGATAATGCATGTTTAAATTCCTTAAGAAAAAATGTATATGTATCAATTATCCTACGTTTGTATGACTTAGAAGAAAGAGCAGAGGATCTTCAAGAGCAAGGCAAAATAACTAAAGAACAGGCAGCTGACATAATATCTTCAATAGAAGAAAAAAAAGTTGAATTTAGGAAAGCAACATCCAAAGAACAAAGGAAGCAGATAATCCTAGATGCTAAAGCTTTATGGCAGGCCTTCGTTACAAAAATTTGAAAATGAGTTACGCAAAATTAATAATTATCCTGATGGTTTTGGTAGCTATAATTTCTGGGTGCGGAATTAATGAAGGCGGGGTTAGACAGGAGAAAAGCGAGACGCAAGGACAAGATAATTACGAAAGTAATGCTAATGATACGATTGGGGACTTAAGTAGCCTTGATGGAGCGCTTGAAGAGCTTGAGCTGATTGATTAAGAAAACCTAAACAAATATTTATCTAGGTTAATCACCTTATTGTTTTTTATTTTGATTCCTTCGTTTTTTAATTTTTTAATTTTTTCTTTTATTCCGCCTTTTGCGCTGTAATTTCCAATAAGACCATTATTACAAACTACCTTGTAACATGGGACGCTAATCGGGTCTTTGTTATTTTTCATTGCATTGCCAACTGCCCTGTAAGCATTGGATTTTACCGAACGGGCTAGTTCTTTGCATGTAATAACCTTACCTTTTGGAACTTTTTTTAATTTACTATATATTTTTTCATTGAAGGTTTTCATTTAACCAACTTAAAATTAATTCTTTTGTTTCTCTATCTAACATCCTAGTTCCGTGACCTTTTCCTGCATAAACTTGTAGTTTGCTGTTGATGATTAAATTATTCAATTCTCTGGAATCTCCTATGCTCTGCTTATCTTCTTCACTTACAATTATTAAAACCGGTTTGTTTATTTTAACAGCGTCTTCTCTTGTTTCAATGCCTTTGTAATTGAAAGCTGGACTTAGTGCAACCACACCATCAACTTCATTTGCAAAATTCAAAGCGATATTGGCGCCGATGCTTGCGCCCATAACTATAGTTTTTTCTTTGTCTAGGAACTCTTTAGCTGCTCTAGCGTCGAAGACCATACTATTAAAATCTTTTTCTGTAAAATCATTATAATTTAAATCACTTGTTCCATGGCCTCTAAAATCTATGGCCAAAACGCTATAGCCTTTTTTTTGAAGCTCTAATGCAAAATCATTCCAGGTTTGTTTTGTTACAGCATACATATGCAATAATATTATTCCTATCTTTCCCCCTTCATACAAATCTCCTGATATTTTTATGCCGTCTTCTGTTTGAAATGAAACATCCTTATGGACCATATTATCCCCTTCCTTATTTATGCTAGTAGGACCGCAACCACTAATTATTACAATCCCAATTAGTAGCATCATTATTGGTATTCTCATCCATAATAATGACTTCTTATAGTTTTTATAATTTATCATAATCTTTATAAAAACAACTAGGTCATAATAAAACATGAAGTATAACCTAGAGCTAGATAAGGCGGCTGAAGAAATAAAAAAGGAAAAAGCAAAGAATGTATTGATTCAGCTACCGGATGGGTTAAAACCAAAAGCGACTGAAATAGTATCTTTTTTAAGAGAAAAAACAGACTCTAATATATTCATATGGATAGGCTCGTGCTGGGGCTCTTGCGATTATCCTGAAATAAGGGATATTGATTTATTAATACAGTTTGGGCATGCTGCACCAGGCATATTGAGGCCGATACCTGGGTAAAGATGGGTTTATTAGATAAGATAAGAGAAGTGGCTAAGGATCTTCAACAGTTTAGAATAGAAGAGCCAAATTTTTCTACTTTTAGGGCAATAGTCCAACCATTTTATCTATCAAACTACATAGATAGGAATCAGCGGAATAGTGAAATGCCTATTAATAGTTTAAAGAAATTATTAAGAATCTGCGATATTGGATTAATTGTAGCTTATGCAAGTTTGGGAATCTCTGGCGGCGCATATTTTGTTATTAGGTATTTACAAAAAAATTAAAATGGTAAGTGAAAAATTATTTTCAATTGGTTTCTTTATATTAATAATTGGAATAGTAATTATTGCAATTAGTTTGTTTTTAAGTAATTCTGGTGGAAAATCAACCGTGAAAGGAGGAGGGATAGTGTTTATTGGTCCATTTCCTATATTTGGAGCTGTTTCTGATAAAAAAATTCTTTATATTTTGTTTGGTATTGGGATAATTATTTTTATTCTGAGTTTATTCTTAAGAAGATTTATTTGAGGATAATTTAAACCTAAACCAGTCAACAATCGGCCCCATTGTATGTTTGCCGAAAGGAACTCCTTTATTATAGCCCCAAGGATCTACATTAATCCATTTATTTTTCAC
>JBBSXW010000073.1:0-3589 GCA_038045665.1 Nanobdellota archaeon
TTGATAGGCTTGAGAATCAATTAGCTATTTTGGAAGGAGAGAACTTTATTAAGATATTTCCTAGAGAAGAGTTTGATATAACGCAGCTTGAGATTTTGTTGAGAGATAGGTAAAATATTCTTTTATTGAATGATGTAACGTACAAAAAAGAAGAAAATTGAATGTATGGTCATGACCCCTTTGAATATGGTTTTTGAAGAAGGGAGATAGTTTCTGATTTATTAACGGCAGAACAAATATGGAAAGATTTTTAAACGACTGTTCTTTAAAATAAACATATGTTCAAAGAATTAAAAATATTGAAGCTATTTTTGGAGAATCCTAGTAGGGAGTATAATGTAAGGGAGGTTGGGAGGATATTGAAAATAGCTCCTGCAACCGCTAGTAATAAATTAAAGCTATTTGTAAAAAAAGGGATATTAAAAGAGAGAAAGGAGAGAATTTTAAAATTGTATAAGCTTAATTTAGAAAATGACCTTTGTTTAGATATAAAGAAATTTTATAATATTAGAAAAATTAAGGATTCTGGTATTTTAGAGGAATTAAACAAATTTTATGTTAAACCTACTATCGTGTTGTTTGGTTCTTTTTCTTATGGCTTGGATGATGAAAACAGCGATATAGATCTCTTGTTGATATCAGAAAAAACTGAAGAATTTCCTGAAGCAAGAAGATTTGAGAAAAAATTTGGCAGGGAAATTCATTTATTTATAGTAAAAGATATGAAAGATCTAAAAAATGAACATTTAACTAATAATATTTTAAATGGGACTATCTTGCAAGGAGAGGTGAAATGGATTTAAATGAATGTTATAGGAAAGGATTGATAAAGAAAACTAAAATAAGTAATGAACTTATAAAATCTTTAATCAAGATATCTAATATAAAAGAATCTGCCGTAAATGCTGTAAATTTGGATGAGGTTAATATTTCAGCTTATGTTTCTTTAGCTTATGATGCTTTGAGGGAGTTATTGGAGGCAATATGCATTTCCAGAGGCTATAAGGTTTTGTCGCATTTATGTTTGGGGGAGTTGCTCAAGACTTTAATAGACGATTTTGATTTACATGAATTCGATAGAATGCGGTACGTGAGAAACGGCATAAATTATTATGGAGCCGCAGTAGAATTTAATCAAGGAAAAGCTATGATAAATAAAATGTTTTTGATGAAAAAGTGGCTAGTTGATACGCATTTAAATGACCTTAAATGAGTCTTATTAGGATATTTCTTAGACAGGAATTTAATATATCAGCTAGAGATTTTTGTTGGGAGAGAATTAATCTCTGAAAGATGTCAGGCTTGTGAAGGAATTTAGTTTGGAAAACAAAAGGGAATTGAGAAACTTTGAGGTTTCTAGATCTGAGGCGGTAGATGAAGCTAAGCTTGAGTTTTTTTGCTTGGGAAAGAAAGATGTAACTGACGCTATTGAAGAGGGGGAGAACTTTATTAAGATATTTCCTAGAGAAGAGTTTGAGATTGTTCAGTTGGAGATTTTGTTGAAGGAGGATTAACCTCTTCTGCTCCTCGCTTGTGGGCTGATCGCTTTTGGTATCTGCGGGCTTAACTTAATAACTGTGCCTTCAGTTTCTCCAACTTCTTGATTATTGTCTAGATCCATTAAATACATTGCTATGTCGCCTGCGTTTGATTCGCTTCCTGCTTGTTTAAGCGCATTTGCTGCATCGATATAGGCTTCTATGCTTATCCTTGTTGCTTCTGCTTTCTTTTTTGTTGCTTCTATTGCCTGAGCAGCTTTAAACGGTGCTTGCAATATTTCTAATGATGCTTGGTCTGGCCGCGGGTTAAGTACGTTTATATTTGTTATTGCTATTCCAAATATTGTGTAAATTTGTCCAGTATCTTTATCATCTAGTTTTACTACTCGATAATCACCTATTTTTTCTTCGTTTTCGTCGGCTTCTACTTGTTCATCTTGTCTTAATAGTTTAAAGCCGTTTAGTTCTAGTGCCAACTTATTAAGATAGTCCCTTTCTACTAGGTTCTCAGGTATTCCTGATCTATGGGAAATTTTTTCTTTAAGCCTTCCGGCAAGTACTTCATCAACTTGAGCAATTCTACCTTCAATTTCATCTTCTATACCATCCTTGCCTTCAACTTCCCAATAAAATTTATATGCATCTTCTTTTGAAAGAATTTGCCATCTATATTGCATATCTATTTTGCCGCTTATTCCATCTTCTGCAAGATACTCTAAATCTTTTATATCTCTTTGCTGCCCTCTTTGTGGTATTGCTATAACCTTCTTATTTTCGTCTATAACCCTTTTTATAAGAGGGGAAATAAACCATACTGTATCTGGCCCTTTTAATACTGGCCCCTTTTTTTCATTAAACCATTGTGTTAAATGATATTCATTATCGGGCACCTCGGTAAATGGCCACTTACCTCTGGCGTATTGAATAAAACCGATGCCCGTGGCGAAAGTTATACCCTTAGCAATTCCATTTAACAAATCTTTAATATTATCCATGAGTCCACTTAAGCGATGATAGTTTATAAAGCTTTCGCTTTGTTACTACTGTTTGGTTACTTTCATATAATATTGAGCAATCTATTGGAACCGGTATTAGAAGGGAAAAATTAAATTGTTAAAATCATACAAATATTTAAAGGCTTTAATAAACCCATATTATTTGAAAAGAGGTGTTTTAATAGATGGCTTATGAAACTGGTAATCCTGATAAAGAATGGATTAAACGCAGAAATAAACTAGTAAAGAAAATTAATAGAGAATTAAATTTTTGGAAGAGAGAGTTTGTAAGAATTAAAGCCTCTGGAGAATCAACAGAAAAAGCTGAAAAAAGAATTGATACGTTAGAAAAAAGATTGGAAAGATTAGGCTACAAGAAAAAAGGTTTTTTGGGAAGAGTTAGGTGGAGAAAAGTTGGAGACAGTGGAGCGAAAATAGAAATCCCTAAAGTGGAGGAAAGAAGAGAACCAGCAAGAGTTGATATCGCTGAACAACTAAGGGAATGGGATCGCGGCAGAGGAGATTATGAAGGACCTCTCCCGCCCGGAAGACCTGATATTGGTAGGCCTCCAGTAACGTTGCCTTACGCCGCTCGTGGTAGGCGAGGCAGACCACCTCAACCTCCACGAGCCACTCCAACAGGTGCTGGAGCAGGCGGTTTTAATTTTAAATTGTTAGGACTTATCATAGGACTGATTCTTGGGCTAGGGGCAATAATTTATTTATTGGTAACTTTTACTTTCTCTGCTATTACGTTGATAGTTATCTTGGCTTTGTTTTTTTTGTTGCTTTGGTACCTTAAGAGAAGAAATGTTTCAACTCAGGATAAGACCATTACTATTGTGATATTCATTATATTGGCCGGCGTACTTTTTTCTGTTTTTAATGGTCTTTATTATTTTCGTGGTCCAGTGCAAGGGACATTAGCTCAAACTGGAGGGTTTTTATCACAACCGACAATATACCTATCGATATTAGGAGTGATGCTAGCTAGTCTTGCTATATATTTTATTTGGAGAAGTGGACTGTCTTCAACTAAGAAGTTTTTAATAATATCTGCGATAGTTATTGGTCTAATTTTGCTTTTTACTTTTT
>JBBSXW010000073.1:3689-5609 GCA_038045665.1 Nanobdellota archaeon
TTTTTTGGATGGTTTGCTCCTGCAATTTCTCAAATAGCGATAATTAGCGGAGTTGCTGCTGCCTTATATAGCATGCAATGGCTTGTTTCTCTAGGCTTGGTTATTTTGGGTTTATTTTTGCTTTTTTATAAAAATTATAGAGGTTTAGGAATTTTTTTAATTATCTTAGGAATAGCTTCTTGGTTTTTAATTCCGTTCATAAGCTCTGAAATCGCACAAAAATACGGTTTGAAAGGAGAGATTGAATTAGAAGAAAGTGGATTAGTTCCGAGATTAAAGAGATTTTGGTATTATGTTCAGCATCCCGAGGAATATTTTGCTGGATATGGCGAGTTTACAAATCCAAATGTGCAGCAGAAAGGCCCTCCTAAAGGTTTGAAGATTATTTCATTTGGGCCAGTAATTCCTGCGTTTAGAAGCGACCAAGATATTAGATTATTGGCTGAGGTGAAAAATTATGCTATTCCCTCTATAGAGAGCAATAATGAAGATAGCTCTACGCCGGGAAATGTTAATATAGGATTTCAATGTACTGGTTTTTATCAAAATAAAAGCGTGAACGGTGAGATTAGCCTTTCTACTTCATGTGGGACACCGGAGGGCAATATAATCAAGGATATTTCCAAAGATAAAGAATGCAATTTCTTTGTATCTTGTAAATTTGAAAAAGAGACCTTTAAAGTAAGTGATAAAGAAAAAGAGCGCGAAACCTTTAGAGCTACTTTAAACTCAAACTATGAAAATTTTATTACTGAATCTGTATTAAAAACTTATGTGATTGGAAAAAATACTTATGATGGCATATTAAGCAGAGAAAATTGGGAAGTCGAGCTGCTTAATGAATTAAGAGGATCTGCTAGTTTTCCTGGATTGATTAAAAATGACAGAAGCGTTACTTCTGAGTATACTGGCGGGCCTGTGCAACTCGCTGTTAATATTTTAGATCCGCAACCTTTGTATCCTAGGGAAGAAGAAAGAGATTACACCTTGTTTGTTAATTCCAAGCCGGACGCTGCTGAATGGGAAGGGAATGTCAAAGCCAATTCATTGTTTTTAGTTGTTCCTAATTGGATGCAATTGAGTACTACATGTGACTTTTCTGAGCCCGGTGGCGGAGGTAACAATAGAAGATTGGCAATAGGCGAGGAGGGGCTAAATTTGTTGAAAGAGTGTTACGGAGATGATACTAAAAAAGCAATTAGAGGGTGCACTTTTATATGTGATTTTAAGGTTGGTGGTAACGTGCAGGAGAATGTAGAGGAGTATAATATTAGAGCTTTTCAAAGCAGCAATTATTTTTTAAATCAAAGCACTACTTTTGATGTTGTTGATTTTAAGAGAAGAATTGAACAGCAGGAAAAAGAGGAAGAGGGTGCTACTGGAAAAAAACCACAGTGCAATGATGATAGAGACAATGACAACGATAAGGATATTGATTGTAAGGATTCAGGATGTAATTATGGTGCCCAAGTAAAAGACGATGAAAGCAATTGTGTACGCGAGTGGAATGATGAATCATTAGAAAATCCGCCTTTGAGAGAAAGGAATACAGGAGGAGAAACTAAAACATGATGGAGATGGAAAAATCGATTGCGAGGATCTAGAATGTAACTATGGGGGGCAAATTGGAAATTGCATTCCCCAGAAGAATAGTGAGACTTCAACTCCTCCAATAAGAAATTAATGACCAAAACATATTAAAACAAACAAAATGGATAAAATAAATATGAATAAAGCAATCGTTATTGGCGTTTTCTTACTTATGTTTATTTTAATAAGCGGATGCAATCAATTACCTCAGCTTCCTAATATACCAGGACTTAATAAGCAGGATGACAAGCCTTCTGTCGGAAGAGGAGTGAGGTTGTTTTTTGCAGATGATGCTCCTCCTAAAGACAGGATTTTGGTCGGAGAAAATTC
>JBBSXW010000074.1:0-1068 GCA_038045665.1 Nanobdellota archaeon
CAAAACACATAAAAACTTTTAAAAAGATTCTTGTTATGGAAGTGACTATGGAGTATCTAGATTTATTAAAAAAAGCGAAGGAGCATATGCCGAAGCTGCAATCATCTAGTGAGAGATTTGAGATGCCCAAGGCCCAGGGGCATATACAAGGAAATAAGACGATTATTAACAATTTTGTAGCGATTGCAAAGATATTAGGAAGAGATCAAGATAAATTATTGAAATATTTACAAAGAGAATTAGCTACCCCTGCTGTTGTGGATGGGCCTAGGCTGGTGTTAGGAAGGAAGATAAGTTCGAATTTTATCAATCAAAAAATTGAACAGTTTGCAAAGGATTTTGTTCTCTGCAAGGAATGTGGAAAACCCGATACAAAACTAGAGAAGGAGGATAGGATTTTGTTTGTTAGGTGCACTGCCTGTGGCGCTAGGCACCCTGTCAAATCGAAAATATGATTCTAGTTAAGATTCATCGAGGACCGTGTGCTGTTGTGGCTATTTGTGATAAAAATCTGATTGGGAGGACTTTTAGTGAAAAAAATTTTGAGATAAAAATTACCGAGCACTTTTATCGAGGAGAAAGTAGAAATCATTATGAAGTTGAGAAAATTATGAAAGAATATGATAATCTGAACATTGTTGGTAATGAGAGTATTAAACTAGCTATCAAGTGCGGTGCTGTTAATAAAGAAAATGTTTTAGTTATCCGAGGCGTACCCCATGCACAAAAAGTATCATTCTGATTATTATGAGGCGATAATACAGTTAAGGCCAAGTAGCGAAGAATCAATGAGGTTTGTGGAAAATAGAATTAAAAAAAGCAATGCATGGATTTCTAAGAAGACACTTTTGAAAACCGGGGTCGATTATTATGTTTCTTCTAATAGGGTTGCAAGACAAATAGGAAAAGGTTTGAAAACAACTTTTAAAGGGGAATTAAAGGAAAGTAGAAAGTTATTTAGCAGAAATCGGTTGACGTCTAAGGATATGTATAGAGTTACGGTTTGTTTTAGGCTAGAGTGAAAAGATTACTATAGAGTGGTGGGATACTTTTTTAAATTTATAGCCT
>JBBSXW010000074.1:1168-13910 GCA_038045665.1 Nanobdellota archaeon
ATAGCCTTTGTTTATATTAATAATAGGGAACCAGAAATATCCGGTGGGCTTCTTATTGATTCTGAACTGGATTGCCCGCCGTGTGGAGGATGTGTTGAGATATGTGTGAAAGAGGGAAATAATCCGCCAACATGCAAACCTTCTGGTAAATTTTTGTGCACTTGGGGAAATGTTGGAGCGTGTGTTTCTTACTCATCGCAATGCGGGTGTCCTATTCCATGTGATACATGTACTCAAGAGTGCGAGGGAGGAACTTGCGTTCCAAATGGAAACAAGTATTGCCCTGATGGATCGTGTAGAGGGAGAAGGGATACCTGTCAGCCTTGTGATCCTCCATGTAATCGTTGTAACGAAATGTGTAGAAATGGTGTGTGCGTACACACATTTGGTCCCGGTCCTTGTCCTGAAGGCACTGCTCAGGCTGGTGCGTGTGTACCATTAGAGGACTGTGATGATATCTGTGATCCACCTTGCGATGGTTGTGTTAAGGTTTGTATAAATGGTGTATGTGTAGGTAACGATGATAGAAGAGACTCCGAAAGGTGTCCTGATGGCAGATGCATACCTGAATGGGATTCTTGTTATGGTTCTGGTGGTTCTGGTGGATTCCCTAGTTCGCAACCGGTTAGATAGAATTATTTGACTAATTCTTAGTTTGCATAAATTACTTTTTGAATAAATGTTATCTGTTCAGATAAAATTTTTTGATTGGGAAACTTTATATACATAGTTTAGATATGGCTCTATGTGGATTACAAGAAACATGTCGTTAAGGACAAAGGCGGAAGGGAATTAAGTGAAGAAGAAGTAGAACAGCTAGAGATAAAAAGAACTAGAATGCCTAGAGGGAGGGAAACTATAGGTATTTTAGATCAAAGGCTAGGTGCTAGCAGGATGAGAGTGAGATGTATGGACGGAAAAACTAGGGTTTGCAGGGTTCCTGGCAGATTGAAAAGGAGATTATGGGTTAGAGAGGGAGATGTATTGCTAATTGAGCCGTGGGAACTTGGCGGCGATGATAAAGGAGACGTGATATTCAAATATAGGCTAAGTCAGATTAACTGGCTTAAAAAAAATGGTTATTTGAAACAATTAGAAACTGAAGAATTTTAGTTTATTTGTTGATTTTATTTAAAGATGCATGAGTTAAAGATCCCAAAAGGAAGGGTTGGATGTTTAATCGGCAAGAATGGAGAAACTAAGAAAGTTATTGAGAGGAGTACAAAAACTAAGATTAAGGTTACAACTGAAGGGGATTTAGAGATATTTGGAGATGGATTTGGCGAGTATTTGTGCGAAAAAGTTGTTAAGGCTGTCGGAAGAGGATTTAATCCGGATCTTGCTTTGAATCTAGTGCGCGATGGATATGGACTGGAAATTATTGATATTGGAAAGTTCAGTGGTGGGAACAAGAAAAAGTTTATGAGAATAAAGGCCAGGTTGATTGGCAAACGTGGCAAGGCTAGAATGGTTATAGAGAGATTAACTGAGTGCCATGTCAGTGTTTATGGTAAAACTGTTTCTATCATAGGCGAATTGGATAAATTGCATATTGCATTTAGAGGCATGGAGAAATTAATGCATGGAAGTCCTCATGGAAATGTTTATGTTTATTTGGAGAGAGAAATGGCAAAATTAAGATACTAAAGAACCCTTGGTCTTTTCATTCTGATTATGAATATTAATTGTAGGAAAGAGACTATCGCTAGTAGATAATAAGTAATATTCGGGTCGAACAACTTGATTTTAGGCAAGCTTGGTAGCACTATAGGATATAAAGATAAAGCTAATAGTAATAATGACAAAATTATCAATATAAATTTTTGAGTGCCATACTCTACTGATATTGCCATAGGAATTTGCTATACTCGTCTAGTATAAAAACCTATTGCTAAATTTATTTTTGAAAAGAATAAGTTTTATAAATTGCTTATTTGATTTTGGCTTAAAAGATGGTGAAACACAGAGCTGAAGAACTAGCGAAAGGTCAAAGAGAGATATCTGTCTCGGAATTTTTTGAAAAAAATAGACACCTTTTAGGATTTGATAATCCATTAAGGGCTTTAAGTACAACTGTAAAAGAGTTAGTTGATAATTCTTTAGATGCATGTGAGGAAATGAAAGTTCTTCCTGAAATTAAAGTTGAAATTAGACAACTTACTGAAACAAGATTCGAGATAAATGTTTTAGATAATGGTCCGGGGGTTGTGAGAGAACAGATTCCTAAAGTTTTTGCCAAATTGTTGTATGGAAGCAAATTTGGAAGAAATACTCAGTCTCGCGGTCAACAAGGTATAGGCGTTTCTGCTTCTGTTTTGTATGGTCAACTCACGACTGGGAAAGCTGCAAAAATTATTTCAAAGATTGGCAAGAATAAATCCGCACATTATTATGAATTAAAAATTGACATTAACAAGAATGAGCCCCTTATTTTGAAAGATCAGGTTGTTGATTTTGCTCTAGATCATGGCACTAAAGTTGAAATAGAACTAGAAGGAAAATACCAAAAAGGCAAGCAAAGCGTTGAGGAATATCTGAAGCAGACAGCGATTGCGAATCCGCATGCTGAAATTATTTATTTTAATCCATTAAAAGAGAAAATTGTTTTTAAACGGGCAGTTGATAAGTTACCTAAAGAACCTAAAGCAATTAAACTGCATCCTCATGGGGTTGAGATTGGGATGTTTTTGAGAATGGCCCACGAGAGCAAGTCTAGAAATTTGCAAGGTTTTTTTTCTAATGAATTTTCAAGGATTTCTAGTAATTTGGCTAAAAAAATCTGTGATAAGGTCAAGGTCGATTGTAAAATGGAACCTAAATTATTGACTCATGTTCAAGCTGATGCGTTAGTGAAGGGTATTAGAGAAACTAAGATTATGGCTCCTCCTTTGGATTGTTTAAGTCCCATAGGTGAAAAGGCGATAATTGAAGGTTTGAAAAAGGAAATTAGGGCTGATTTCTACACAGCTATAACCAGAAGGCCTAAAGTGTATAGAGGATTCCCATTTGAGATAGAGGTTGGATTATGCTTTGGTGGAGATTTACCTAGTGATGATTTGATTAGGTTAATAAGGCTTGCTAATAAAGTTCCTTTGCAATATCAACAAGGAGCTTGTGCCATAACAAAAAGTGTTGTGCAAACAAGTTGGAGGAATTATGGGCTAAGTCAAAGTAAGGGAGCTTTGCCAGCTGGACCCGTGGTTTTATTGGTGCATATTGCAAGCGTATGGGTTCCTTTTACTTCTGAAGCTAAAGAGGCTATTGCTCATTATCCTGAAATTATTAGGGAGTTAAAATTAGCTTTGCAAGATATTGGGAGGAAATTGGGAAGCTATATCAGGAAGACTGTTAAAGTTAAGGAGCAAAGAGAAAGAGCAAGTTTGTTTGAGAAGTATATTCCTGAAGTTGCAAGTAGCTTAGCTGTTTTGAGCGGAGAAAAGAAAAATAATATTGAGGAACAATTAAAAAAAATACTTAAAAAGAGTTTGAAAGAAATTTTACAGGAGATTCCTGATGGAGATAAAGCTGAGATGAAGAATGAAAGTGTGAAAAAATTGAAAAAGGAGAAGCAAGTGACATTGGCTTAAGATGGTAAAGAAAGAGAAATCTGATACAAAAAAAGAGCTTCAGGAATTTGGAAGGGACATAGTTAAACAAATCAATAAGGGAAAAAATCCAGAAATAGAATTTACTTTGAGAAATTTAAGCAATATTGTTTTTGACAAGAAAACCGGAACATTGAAACTGGGGAATAAAAAGGGATCTAGAAGTTTTTTTAATGTTGCACATGCGAAAAAATTTTTGCAGACTGTTGAAGTTGCAAGTGTGATTAAGAGGGAGTTATTAGATTCTGGGAAACATGAACATTTGAGAGGAGTTTTTTATATGACTAAGAGAACTATTCCCGGAACTAATGTTAATATTGTTGATGATCAAGTAGAAAGTGATAAATCGATTGAGGATTTAGAAGTTATTACTGGATTGTCCAGGGAGCAATTACATGTTTCTGCAAATAAGATGGGAAGCATGGTGGGAAACGTTACAATTATTGATAGTGGAGATACAATAGATTGTTCAAAATTGGGAAGGGGGGGGTATTCTGTTCCATCTATTACTGATGAATTGGTTTTTAAGAAAGTTCAAGCGAAATATGTTTTATATATGGAGAAAGCTAGTACGTATGAGAGATTAGTAGAAGATCGATTTTGGGCTAAAAATAATGCGATTTTGATAACCTCTCAAGGGCAGACAACAAGAGGAATAAGAAGGTTATTACAAAGGATTTCTGAAGAGAAGAAGTTACCGATATATGTGCTAGCAGATTGGGATATTTGGGGTGCCTACATCTACTCTGTTATTCGTTATGGCAGTATCGCTCTTGCCCATACTTCTGAAAGACTGACAATTCCAAATGTAAAATATTTAGGTATTACAGGCGATGATGTTGTCAAATATGATTTAAAAAAACACCTGATTAAATTGACTGAACAAGATTTAGCCAGAATAAAACAAGTATCTGACTATGAATGGTTTAAGGATAATAAAGAATGGCAGAGGCAAATTAAGATGATGAAAGAGTTTAATGGTAAAGTTGAGATTCAGGCCTTAACCGCACGAGGAATTAGCTTTATATCAGAACATTACTTACCTCAAAAGATTAAAAATGAGGATTTTTTAGAGTAATTTAAATTCTTTTGAAAATGAAGATCGTTAGCACGACGATGCGCAATTGTTCGAATCGAATTCTAACTCTTCATCCTCATCTAAGTGTGGCTTATTATGCGAGAGGCTTATTTGCCCTATAACGCTGTAGTTGGCTGGCTGGGGTGGAAGGTTAGATGAAGGCAAACGAAGATTCTATCTAAAAACCTAATTAGTAAAAGAAGTTTTCTTTTCAAAAAATATTCTCCAGTGATCTAGTAAGTGACTAACAAATGCCTCCCTGAAATACTGGCGATTGACCATCTCGTTAAAAAGCCGTAATTTTCTTCTATATCTTTTGCTTACTACGGCGCGAGCTATTGCTTTTATGTCTTCTATAGTATTATTTATTGAGCTCCTTTCCCACGCGATTTTCCATTCTTTAAATGTCTTTATGTAGTCTTCCCTTCCTGAATTACCCTCTCTTGCTGTGAAATATGGATTGGCGGTTTTTGTTATTTGGTCTAACGACACTGGTGGCCACCAAGATGAAAGCCCAATCAATGTTGCAAGTATTTTTGGATCAGAATCTTTTTGGGCGCCTTGGTTAAAATCTTGTGGATAGTTTGGTTCGCCATTCAACCAGAAATTCCCCCAAGACATTGTTTGAAGATAGAACTTTCCATCGTCTTGTAAACAATCATGGCAAAACTTGAAAAAATTAGCGTAGATCTGTTCTTGTTTTCTCTGTGTATATTCGTCAATGGAACAGAAATGCTCAAAGGCCCCTATCGAAACAATACCATCAAATTTTCCCAGCCTTTCTGGATTCGCATCCTTCCAATCTAATAATAAGGCTTCAAGTCCATGTTGTTTGCAGTATTTGGTTTGATTTTCGGATACTGTTAATCCCAATGCGTATCCTCCTTTGTCGCTAATCTCCTTTAACATTGGTCCCCAACCACAACCAATATCGAGAATTCTTTGGCCTGGTTTAAAGTTTATTCCTTGAAGAACCCAAGAGTGTTTATCTTTTTGCGCTTGGTTTAATGTTTTCCTGAAATTATTATTATAAAAAGCTGCGCTGATATCTGGAAATTCTCCTAAACTCGAAATAAATCTTGTTGCAATTAGGTCATATGATTCGCCGACTTCTTCTGGGGTTTGCATTTTGTGTCCCTTAATATAGCTTTATTTATAAAAAGCTTACTTTACTACTACTATGAATATATTTTTAACTTCTAAGTTTCTCCTAAAATTAAATGAAAAAGATATTGGTAATTTTCGGGATCTTATTTGTGTTGGCATTTCTTTTTAAGGATGAAGCGAATAATCTTTTTACTGGGAAAGCTGTGAGTGATGAAACAGATGAAAAAGTGATGCCGCAGGATTTTGGAAATATCTATGTTTATTTTTGTCCTTTGGATGATTGTGAAGGTATTTTAGTAAGGGAGATTGAAAATTCTAAAAATATTGATTGTACTTTTTTTGACTTGAATTTGGATGGCGTTATTAACGTATTAAAAAATAAAAATTATAGGTTAATTGTGGATGATAGCAATAGTAAAAAGGTTGATTTGGATAATATAGTTGTGGATAACAGGAATGGATTGATGCATAATAAATTTTGTGTTTTGGATGATTTTAAGGTAATTACTGGCAGTATGAATCCGACCGAGTTTGATGCGAAGAGGAATAATAACAATTTGATTATTATTGAGAGCAGAAGTTTAGTGGAGAATTATATGGATGAATTTGAAGAAATGTGGAATGGTGTTTTTGGTGGTGGTGAGGAAACGAGATATTCTAAGGTTTTGTTTAATGGGTATTTGATTGAGAATTACTTTTGCCCAGAAGATGAATGCGAAGAACAAGTACTAAAAGTTTTAAGAGATGCCAGATCTAGAATTTATTTTATGACTTTTTCTTTCACGTCTGATAAGATTGGTGAAGAGATAGTTAGGAATTTTTATCATGGAATTGATATCAGAGGAGTTTTTGAAAAAACACAGGCAGGCAGCGAATATTCTGAGTATCATCGATTTAATGACTTTGAGATGGATGTTAAGTTAGATAGCAATAAAGGAATGATGCATCATAAGGTGTTTATTGTGGATGATATTGTTATTTTTGGCAGTTATAATCCTACTAAATCTGGTGATGAAGTTAATGATGAGAATGTTTTAATTTTTCATAGTATTGAAATTGCTGAAAAGTTTATTGGAGAATTTGAAAGACTTTATGAAGAATCTAAGTGAAGTGATTAGAAATGTTTTTAAAAGCTCCTTAGTTAAATTTTTTCTATGCCCGAGTAGCTCAGTCCTAATTGGGAGCAATAGGTAGAGCACACGATCTTATGATGTGAAGCTGTTAACCTGTTGCAGGGACCGTGCGGTCATGCTTTAGCACCGTAGGAAGGTTCGAGGCTGGCAGATATTTTGTCTGTTGGAGAAAATCCCTCCTCGGGCGCTTTTTTGACTTAGTAACTTTTATAAAATGTTTATAGTTTTTATTATATTATAAGGGCCCGTAGCTTAGAAGATTACTATTTATCTGAGCAACCTGGCTGGAGCACTCGATAAGCTTTTCTTTGGGAAAGAAAACCTTGGAAAAGAAA
This sequence comes from Nanobdellota archaeon, assembly GCA_038045665.1. GTDB lineage: Archaea > Nanobdellota > Nanobdellia > SCGC-AAA011-G17 > JACPIM01 > JBBSXW01. Next base: position 8,427 of record JBBSXW010000074.1, read on the forward strand.
AAGTGAAACTGATATCCGGCTTGGAGATCGAGAGAGAAATATCCTCGAAGTCCTGAGTTCGAATCTCAGCGGGCCCACTTATCTTCTCTTGTAGAAATTCCATAAAAAAACTATGAATATTACTATAGCTATAAACAATGCTAAAATGAGTATGCTGAATGAAGGAAGTGATTGGAGTTTTAGTATGGCTGCGATAATTAATATGAAAGCTATGCTAAATACGTAAAGTGCCCTAGAGCCGAAGAATATTTCTATGCCTGGAAGTTTAGGCAAAGGCAACATGGAAAATATTGATACCATGGATGTTATGAGCACTATGTCTTTAAATATCGGGAATGGGTTTAGTACCAGCGCAATTAGGATTAAGACTATGGGGGCTGAAACGTTTATTTTTGCATATTCAAATTCACTTAGCCTTCTAAATTTTCTTCCTACTCTATACGCCGGCTTTACAATTATTTCTGTTGATAATACTGCTGCAAAAAATATCTGACCAAGAGAGAGAAGCGATACTATAATTGGGACTATTAACCATAGTGAAAGCTGAGTTTTTTTCTTTTGAAATGGGAATTTGAAGTTGCCTGCTTTCCAGAGATGTATTTTTGTTAATGCTCCAGCTCTTTTTGCAAAGTATTTTTGTATTCTGTAGTAAACGAATAGAACTATTAGTGAAAGAATTGCGAATTTGAGCATATTTGCTAGGTATGGTATAAGGCTAAAACTTGCTTTGCCATCATCAAAACCAAATACGAAACCAAGCACTAAAGATCCATAAATTAAAGCCCTTATTTCGTCATCGATTTTAATTCACCCAATACGCCCTTTATGTGTCCTGCACCCACTATAGCAAGGATTTGTTTTTCAGGAAAGGTTGTTATTAATTTATATAAAGCTTTGCTCATGAAACTATCCCTTTCCGTTACTAAAACATTGTAGACATTAGGATAGTTCTTTTTTGTTTCCTTCATTAGCTTTTCTATTAATTTTTCAGATGGTACCTTATTCAGGTCAAATTGGAATTTAGACCTGACAAAAAAGGAAAGGAAAAAATCTTTCACTATCCTCCATTTTTCTCTTCTGGTAAGGTTTGTTAGCAGTTTTTTTATGGTTATATTTATAGGCTGATCGATTAGAGCGATTCTTATATTGTGTTTTTTAGCTATTTTAATGGCGGTTTTCATCTCTGTTCCAGGTGAGATGCCTGTGTGCTTACTAAGTGACTTTTCTATATAGGCTCCGATAAGATTTAAGAGGAACCCTTTTAGACCTAGACTTTTATAAGATAGGGTTTTTTTCTTGTTTTTTGATAAAAGAGCGTTTAATCTTGGGCGGTCTAGTTCCAAAGCGATAATTTCCGGCCTAATTTTTTGGATGCTGTCTTTCACTTTGGTGATGCTTTCTTTTGCGATATGAGAGCTACCCAAAAGAGTTAGATTTTTGTATTTAACCATTTTAAATCAATAAAGCTTAAATAGTTATAAAAACTTTGTTGTGAAAAGGTGGTTTCATGGCATTAAACATGAGGAAAATAAGTGACGTATACGATATGAAGGTATTTACTGACCAAGGGGATTATTTTGGTGATATAGAAGAGTGTATAATTACTGCTACTAAGGTGTTTGGATGGAGAATTAAAGCTACTAAAAACTCGAGTTTGCATCAGATTCTTGGAGGCGTTAAGGGAGTTATAGTGCCACACCAGCTGGTTAAGGCCGTTGGGAATATAATGATTATTTCTAAATCCGCAATTCCAAGTTATGAAGAGAAAGAAGAATAATTTTTTCTATTTTGGAATAGTTATTTAGTGAGAAACATTTAAATAGTAATTTGATTGATTTTTTATTATGGCTTCACCATTGCAAGTGTCAATAGACTTTTTAGAGAGTTTTGGCTTTTTTGACATTGTTTTGCCATTTATCCTAGTTTTTACGTTGGTGTTTGCGATTTTAGAGAAGACGAGGATACTTGGAGAGGAAGATAAGAAGCCTAAGAAGAATTTGAATGCTTTGGCTGCTTTTGTTGTTGGCTTGTTTGTTGTTGCAGCTACTAATATCGTTGGGGTTTTAAGAGATTCTATTCCAGTGATCACGTTATTGTTGATTGTGCTATTAAGCTTTATGTTGCTTGTTGGCGCTTTTCATGGTGAAAAAGAATTTACATTTGCTGAGAGTAAGGGATGGAGAAGCTTTTTGACTGTTGTTATGTTTATTGGCGTATTACTAATATTCGGTAATTTCATTAAAACTGATAGCGGGGAAACGTGGCTAGAAGTATTTTGGGACTTTGTTCAGGAGGATTTAGGTTCTGGACCTATTGTTTCTTCAGTTATTTTTTTGGCAATAATCATATTTGTTGTATGGTTTGTTAGTTATGGAAAATTTGGAAAAGAGGGTGGTGAATAATGGCTATTGATTTAAACTTTTTATTAAGGAATGATGCTTTGTTTGATATTGTTTTGCCTTTCATTTTGATTTTTACTATAGTGTTTGCTGTAATGCAGACTACCAAAATACTTGGTGGCAAGAGGAATATAGATGCGATTATCGGCTTGGTTTTTGGATTATTATTGATTAGGAATCAGACTATTGTCGAGACTATTAACAGATTTTTGCCCAATATTGCGTTGTTGATAGTTGTGATATTAATGATTCTTTTGGTTATAGGCGTGTTTGCTGGGGAGTATGAATGGGCTACTGGAATAAAGGGACTTGCGGCGGTTTTGGCAGTAATTATAGTTTTGTGGATATTTGGGGCAAGTTATTGGTCAAGGTATGGAATTCCTAATATCTTTTCTGGATTGAGCTCTGAAACTAAGGGGATTTTGGCTTTTTTAGCAATATTGATTGTGGTGGTTTTCTTTGTAACAAGAGAAGGAAAGGAAAAAGGATTCGGAGAAAGACTAGAGGATTTTGGAAAGACTATCTTCAAAAAGTAGAATGGCAACGTTTTTAGACTTTAATCTTTTGGGATTTTTGTTTCCTTTATTTGTATTCTTTTTTGTTTATTTGGTTTTGTATGCTCTATTTAATAAGTTTCATATTCTTGGAGAAGATAAAAATATTCATACATTAGTCGCTTTGATATTGGCTTTACTTTTTGTTTTGATTGCAGATTTAAGAAACTTATTAACGCTTATTATCCCCTTTTTTGTGCTGTTTTTTATTGTTCTTACGATAATATTTATTGGCGTGATGCTTTTAGGGTTTAAGCAGGAGGATATAACTAAGTATATTAGAGACACGCCTTCTATAGTAGCCACTGTAGTTGTCATAGTGGTTGTTGTTTTTTTAATCGGAGCCGGAACATTGTTCCCGGATATAATCGGATTTCCTTCTGCTAGTCAGAGCGGGATGACTGCGGAGGCTAGAAGAATAATCTTTAATCCTAAGGTTTTAGGGGTTATATTTATACTGGTTGTTACCTCGTTTTTAATTAGGGCTGTTGGGTCGAGAAAGTAAATAGTTTATTTTTTCTTCAACTGCTCTGTTATTCGGCCCAATTCTTTTATGTTAGCTGTTAATGGACTAAGAATTCTTGAAAGAACTTGCTCTAGTGCACGTATTTCAGAGCCTACCTCTGTTATATTATGATCATAGGATTGTATTCTTCCTAAGACTGCTTTTTGAAGGTTTTCAAACCTGCTTTGGAGCCTTATTAGCTCTTGTTTTACTGATGCTAGATCAACTCTTGTTCTTTCTTTCCACAATGCAATGTCTCCGAAACTTTCCATAAAGGAGCGCCATTTTTCCTCTACTACAGATTCAACTAGCTCTTCTATTTCGTCAATTGCTGTTGGATTGTAACCCATCTGAATTATTGGTTGCTGTGGTATTGGTTGCGGCTCAATTCTCTGCTGCTGAGATGATTGGCCTGGTGATGGTGGAGAAGAATATAGCATTGATGGCTCTAAATCTGGCTCTTGATTTTCTAGCTCTGGCTCATATTCACTTTGACTAGGGGGTAAAGGCGATTCTTCTTCCATAGATTTTCTCGTTTGATAATTTGGATCTTGTGGTTTCATTTTTCTCTTTTTTTGATTAAGCCTCTTTCTGCAAGAATTTTGTCAAGGTCCTGCTCTGTTATGAATTTCATTGGGTCCCAGATGTTAATATACTTTTCTAATGCCTTAATATGCTCTTTGGTTGCGAAAAATTGCAATTCCCTAGATAGGTCTTTTATTGTTTCTTTTATTTTGAACAATTCACTTCTAATTTCTTTAATATCATCGTTTATTGCTTTGAATTCAGTTGTATTTTTTTTGAACTGGGTTATCATATTTTGGTTAACTACCAGCAACCTTTCCCCTAGGAGATTATATTTGCTTTCTATAGAACGAATTCTATTGATTATTTCTGAGAAAATTTGATTTGGATCTTGATAAGCGACTTCTTCCATTTTGTATAGAAAATTATTTAATGTTACATACTTAGTATTTAGATGAATGTTGTTAAAATTTGCGTGAGCATTAACAAGGGGTAAAATGATTGCTTCTAAAAAAGGAAGGGGCTATGAGATTATACTGGAAGGCGGAGAGGAAGTACTAAAGATTGATGCAAATACATGGCCTTATCCTCCTAGTATAGAGGGAAATCCTCTGGTTATGGTTAAAGTACTTGACTACCTTGCAGAAATGCCTTCGGTTAGCGGAATAATTCTGAATCAGAAAAAAAATTTTAATTATTCTAGAGAACAGACTAGGATGCTAGTTGAGATCGCTAGCGTCTATAGCAATATTACGCGACAGAAAAGGTTACTTAGCTTGAGTCAATTGGGCCTTGATGCTGACGTTTCTAATAAATATGCTACACTTCAATATGTTATCTTTAATTTGATGAGGAGCGACCCAGTCGGAGCGTATGTAGAGCTAACCAGGTTGATTAGAGAAGCGAACATTAGAATTTCAGAAAGTGGAGAGTCGCCCCAAGTCGAAATGGACAAGAAATATGTTGATATTTTAAATTATATTAGAACTAATTTGGAAAAAACAACTTTGATCAGGAGAGTTAAAAACAGGATTGCTGGACATAGAATCGGCGATAGGGGCATCTATATAGAACTGTTTAGACCCGTTATTAGTCCAGATTTTATGTATACGCAGTTAATGAGCTCTATTCCTTTAGATGCAGAATTTGTTGATAGCTATAGTGTGTTTGATAATACTGTTACTATCCTGAAACTTAAGGATGATATTAAACTAATGTATCATGTCGTGCCTCCCGAGCTAAAGGTTGGAGATGACGAATATGAATTGATTGACCTAGCTAGGACAGTGCTAGCTGAACATAGACCAAAGGAAGAAGAATTTCTAGAGCCTGAAAGAATGAGAAGAACTTTTTTTAATATTGGTAGGGATCTGTTGATGGAACTTGCAGAGCATAAAAGATACGAGATAGACCTTAAGAAGATAAAGAATTTAGCTAAGATACTTGTTAGGTATACTATTGGATTTGGAATGGTTGAAGTTTTATTACAAGATCCTAAAGT
>JBBSXW010000074.1:14010-19443 GCA_038045665.1 Nanobdellota archaeon
AGAAGGCATAGGGACAAGCCTTGGACTCTGCCTTTGTTTATCAATAACAAGATGATTGATCCATTAGGTGCTGGTTTGATGAGTTTTTTAATAGATGGCGCTAGGACATTGCTTGTGGCTGGGACTAGAAGTTCCGGAAAAACTAGTTTGCTAGGAAGTTTTCTAGTTGAGATCATGAGGAAGTATAGGGTAATTGTTATTGAAGATACTATAGAAATGCCAAGCGCAGCTCTAAGAAAACTTGGATATAACATACAGAATATGAAGGTGAGAAGCGCATTGACAACTGGAGGAACTGAAGTTGCTGCTGATGAAGGAATTAGAACTAGTTTGAGACTTGGGGATAGCAGTTTGATTGTTGGCGAGGTTAGGTCAAATGAAGCTCGCGCACTTTATGAAGCGATGAGAATTGGTGCGCTTGCCAACGTAGTTGCTGGAACTATACATGGGGATAGTCCTTATGGCGTTTTTGATAGAGTCGTTAATGATTTGGGTGTTCCTAGAACGAGCTTTAAGGCGACTGATATTATTGTAATTGCAAATCCTGTTAAAAGTGCAGATGGTTTGCATAATTTTAGAAGAGTAAGAAGCATAACTGAGGTTAGGAAGCATTGGCAGGAAGATCCTTTAAGAGAAGGGGGATTTGTAGACTTAATGAAGTATAATGCGAAGAAAGACTTGTTGGAGCCTACTGATGAGCTGATTAATGGTGAGAGCGAAACTTTGAAAACAATTGCTGGGAATGTTAGAGAATTAGTTGGAAATTGGGATGCAATATGGGAGAATATTCAGTTAAGAGCCAATATAAAGAAAGCTATTGTTGATTATGCTAATAAAACCAAGATGCTTGATTTATTGGAAGCTGAATTTGTAATTGCTTCTAATGACGAGTTTCATAGGATTTTAGATGCAATCAAGGAAGAAACTGGCTATTTAGATACAAAAAGAATTTATTTTGAGTGGGATAATTGGATTAAAAGAGAGATTAAGAAAAGAAGGTTTGGCTGAGTTAAGGATAACAATTTTTATTTATAGTTTATTTGTATACTTCGTATATATCGCATACTATGCATACATTTATAAATATCTAAAATTTTAATTTTTTAAATGCCTGCAGATACTAGTATGAGGATAAAGAAAGAGATAAAAGAAAGACTTTTGAGTTTAGACTTTGTTAAAAGACAAAGTGAGAATGATTTAGTTTTATACTTAATTGAATTTTATGAAAAATATTCTAATACTAAGGTAAAAAAGAGGATGAAGAGATGAGAAGGATAACTGGAGAAGAGATTAGGGAAATATTATCTAGAGCTGAGAAGAGATTAGGCAGAAGTATTGAACTTGATGAAGTTGAACATTTTCCTGGGGATACCTTTTCTTATGAATATGAGACTTTTAGAAGAGAGAATCTGGAGAGATATGTTTCCAGGTATGAGAAATTATGTAAAGTTGCTGAGAGAATTTTGAAGGTCAAACCAAGAGAAAAAGACAGGGAAAAGATAGAAAGTGCGATTGAAACCGTGCATTTGGATATGGGTGTTGAAAGTGCTTTTAGTTTTGGGGCTGTGACTTCATTAGCAATTGTTTTAGTTGGCGTGTTACTTGGGATAAGCATGTATTTTTTCAGTGGCGATTCTGTTGGTTTTATCGCAACTGGTGGGGGACTTAAGGGTGTTGGTCTTGGAGCATTTATTTTGCCTTTGGTTGTTGTTTTAGTTGGGGCTTTGCTTATGAATCCTTTAGCTAAGTACCCATTGAGAATTGCTGCTAGATGGAGGCTGCAAGCTTCTAACCAGATGGTGCTTTGTATTTTGTATATGGTTATGTATATGAGGCATACTAGCAATTTGGAGCATGCTATTAAGTTTGCTGGCGAGCATATTGGGGCTCCTTTGGCATTGGATTTAAGAAAGATTTTATGGGATGTTGAAAATGGTAAGTTTGTCAGTATAAAAGAAAGTTTAGATAACTATCTAGTCGGTTGGAAGGATTATAGTTTGGAGTTTGTCGAAAGTATGCATCTAATTGAAGGCAGTTTGTATGAACCTAGTGATGAAAGAAGAGTTAATCAATTGGAGAAAGCCTTGGAGGTTATTTTGAATGGGACTTATGAGAAAATGCTGCACTATGCACAAGATTTGAGAAATCCTATTACTATGGTTTATATGCTTGGAGTAATATTGCCTGTTTTAGGATTAGTTATATTTCCATTAATGAGCGGATTTTTAGAGGGATTGGTTAAATGGTGGCATTTGGCAATTTTATATAATTTGCTTTTGCCTGTATTTGTTTATTTTTACGGTATGAATTTATTAGAGAAAAGACCAACAGGCTATGGCAGTGAGGATATATTGAGAGAGCATCCTGAATTTGAGGAGTATACAAAGCTTAAGGTAGGTGGTTTGTTAATTAACCCTGCCCCTTTGTCTATTCTTATTGGCGGATTATTGATATTAATTGGATTGCTGCCTTTGTTTTTATTTTATTCCACGCCGCCTGGATTTGATTTTACTATTTTTGAAGGTAGCGCTCTGGAAAGTAAATTGTTAGACTATAAATGCAATGGAGGATGTATAGGACCTTATAGTATTTGGAGCATGTTGTTCAGTTTGTTTATTCCATTAGGAATTGCTTTTGGCATTGGTGCTTATTATTATATCTGGAGTAAACAATTAATAAAAATCAGAAGAAGAACTTTAAATATGGAAAGGGAGTTTTCTGGCGCCATATTCCAATTAGGAAATAGAGTAGGAGATGGTTTGCCTGTTGAGCATGCTATTGGCAATGTAGCTGAAAGCATGCAAGGTTCTCCTAGCGGGGAGTTTTTGATGATCGTAGATACCAACATCAGAAGATTAGGGATGAGCGTAAAGGAAGCTATTTTTGATCCTTTAAGAGGGGCTGTTGTTGCTTTTCCTAGCAATTTAATTAGAAGTAGCATGAAGGTCTTGGTTGAAAGTGCTCGTAAAGGGCCGCAAGTTGTGGCTAAAAGTTTGTTAACTATTTCAGATTATGTTAATAGAGTTAGATCGATTACTGAAAGATTGAAGGATTTGCTGGCAGATATATTAAGCAGTATGAAGGGACAGATTACTTTTTTAACTCCTATGATTGCCGGCATTGTTGTTGGCGTTACTAGCATGATGATCAGCATAATTAATAGCTTGACGCAGATTTTAGGTGAGTTTTCTACTGGGCAAGGAACTGATGTTGCTGGCTTTGGAGGACTACAAAACATTTTGAATATTTTGAACATCAAAGATATAATCCCAGGGTATCAGTTTCAGATTGTTGTTGGGCTGTTTGTTGTTGAAGTTGTGATAATTTTAAGTATTTTAAGTAATGGAATTGAGAATGGAATTGATAAGGTGACTCAGAGATATGTTATGAGCAGGAATTTGTTTATAGCTACTGGATTGTATTTTTTGATTAGCTTGGTTAGCATAATTATATTTAGTGTTTTAGCCGGCGGTGTTGTTACTGTTGCTCGGGCATCTGGTCTATAGTGGAAAGGTTTAAATATTTTGTAACAGAGAATTAAGCATATGATTAGTAAAAAAGCGGTGATACTTATATTAGCTTTGTTCTTAGTGCCTTTTGTACTCGGACAGACTCATTATTTTGATTATGGCTATGGATCTGGCCCAGGATTTGGTGCTAGTGGCGGATTTGGCTTCGGGTTTATTTCACAGTTATGCGACAACTATGCTGAATGGTTTGAATTTTTTGTTTTGTTTGTTGTTTTTTTTATTTTTGGACACTGGACCTTTAAAGGAAGAAGTAGGAGTGATGTTTTGGCTGTAGTTATAGCCTTTGCTTTAGCTTTAGGGATTGTAAGATGGGAAGCGTTTAGCGGGTATAAGTTAGTTTGCGGATTAGGAGATATATTCAGCGGAATATTTGGCGGGTTTATAGGATTGATATTTATTTTATTGCTTATTATAGGATTATTTGCTGCTTTGAAAGGAAGCAATGCTACTAGGACTGTTGTAGGATTATTGTATTTATTGTTTTGGTTCTGGATGCTAAGTGAAGGAGGGTATAGGTTAAGCAGCTTGTTTTATTATTTGCCTTTAGATCCGTTTTTTGTATCAAGCATCTTGAATTTTTTAGCTCTGGTTGCTGCTCTTTTCGTGGTGATATTTGGATGGAAATGGCTAAGGGGCGAATAGCTTTGAAAAATGAAATGGATGAATGTTTTTTTTGGATTGATTGTTGTAGCTATAGGGTTAATTCCTTACTTTGAGGAGAGTTATGATTTGTTGAAGAACATTAGCGTTGAACCTGTTTATAACTGGATTATTGTTGGGATTGGAGTTGTGATTGTTGTATCTAATCTAAGAAGCAGAGAAAGAAGACTAAGATGAAAAAAGGCGTTGGAGGAATTCAGGTAGTGGTGATATTATTGATAATTTTATTATTTTTAATTGTGATGATTCTTGGAGTGAGAGGGATTCTAAATGAGTTTTTTAGGTAAAAAAGGTGATATGAAGTATGGAGTATTGATTGGATTGATAGTCGTGTTAGTTGCATTTGTTGGTATTGCTATATTTACAGGCAGATTTTCAATTTTTTTAGGAGGAGCAAGTGAGGATGAGATTTGCAGAACTAGCATTTTAACTGCGTCACAATCGAAATCTTTTTTGAATATCGGGAAACCTATTACACCATTAAAGTGCCCTAGGAAAGAGGTCGTTATTAAGAAAAGCGATATTGTTGAAAATGGTAAAATAAACCAAGATAAAGCGCATAAGATTATTGCTGAGGAGATGTTTAAGTGCTGGAATAAAGTTGGTGCTGGCAAATTAGATCCATTTACTAACTGGAAAGACAGCGCTTGGGAAAGCGGAGAAGAATCTCTTTGTTTGATTTGCAGTACTGTTACATTTGATAACAATCTTATAGGGTTTATGAAAGGCGGCGGACCTGAAAGAGCAATACATTCTCCTGTGAATTACCTTAAGAAAACCAAAATCCCCACAAGAGGCGAAACTTACTGGGAATTTTTCTATAACGAGAGGGGTCCCTTGATTGATGAAGCTGAATTGGAAGATGCTGGCGTTTTGCCAAACAGTCTTATTCTAGTGAATATGTACAAAAAAACCGGAAAGAGTTTTCTTGGCGAGTATATAATAGGGGGCGTAGTTATTGCTGGAGGAATTTTGTTGGCTATTCCTACTGGTGGCGTATCTTTTATTGCTGCTTTGGGTACAGCGTGGACCTTTTTTCAGTTAGGGGCAGCAGTTACAATCGTTAGCGCTGGTTTAAATACTTTCTCGGATTGTTCTGATTGCAATGGTGCCGGCGGTTTGATGTTGGTTCCTGATGGCATTGAATTAAATACAAAAAGAGTGACTGAATTAGATGGAGGAGAAAAAAAGGAAATTCCTTTATGCACTAAGATCGTTAATTAAAATGGATAAAAAAGGGCAA
>JBBSXW010000075.1:0-2172 GCA_038045665.1 Nanobdellota archaeon
GCGCAACCGTAGCTAACCCAGAGGTCATAGGGCCCCAGCCATACGGATCCCTCAATTCACTTTTTGATACAATATCTTCTAACTTTAACGCCATATCCATAAATCACATTTTGAGGCATTTATAAATGTTTCTAAATTTAGTTACTTAAAAGTAAATAATAATAAGATAATAATCAAATAAGATTTTAAACTAATTATAACACCACTATAGAATAGTATCAAAACGAAAGCTTTATATACTCGTATTAAAGCGAATTTATAAAGAATACTTATAATATTTAACCCGGAGGAAATAAAATGCCAAACAAAAGATATAAGCCAACATTAGTAAGTATTATAGAAATTACGAGCGGTGTAGCGCTTGGGGTGTTAGGCACTATAGGGTATCAAGCACTCTCTAATAGAGCTCCAACAATGCCACAAAGACCAAGCCAAGAAGCAATAGTTCAGGTTGACCCTAATGCAGTAAGAATCGGTGTTTACGATAAGGCAGCCGAAAATCAAAGACATTACTGGATATGGAACCCTAAAAGCGAAGTTCCATTAGCAAAATTAGGCATCAGCAAAAATGGCAGTTTAGATGGTCAAGTTCATAAATTTGTAAAGTTAATAGAAACAACTAGCAACAAAGGAGAAAAAACAGCAGAGGTTCTTACAGAACTAATAACTTATGAACTGGAAAAACCAAAACCAGATACTACCTTGCCAGGATCACCAGCCATTAAAGAAGAGTAACTAAAGCAAAAACCTCAAAAATCTCGGCTCTTTAATAAACAATTTAAGAGCTATTTTAGAGGCATAGTCTCTATCGTATGCTTCTAATATTTTTTTTACTTTTTCTTGCTTAACTAATTTTATCATATAATTTAATTCATCATCACTCATTTTATCAATCCTGTCCCTGATCTTCAAATGAACATACAGATCTTTTCCTAATTTCTTCTTCCATAACCTATCATAATCTTTACCATTAATCAAAGCCTCGCATAAAGCGCTGGCCCCAATCATTCCTTGTATTATTCCGCCATGAGTAGAACTTTTGCATTGCGTAGCAGCATCCCCAACTAAAAAAACATTATCCTTCTGGCAAACAATTCCTTTCTGATACTTCGGTATTAATCCTGATTGAAACTCAACAATTTCGCCTTTCTCTTTTTTTAATATCTCATGAAAATATCCCTTAGGATTATCATTGGAAGCAATTACCCCAACCCTGCTATATTCTTCATTCTCAGGAACGCTCCATCCAAAATAACCTCGCCCTAAATAAACAACAAAAACATCCTTGTCAAACCTGCCTTTGACTCTCGCTTGCATAGCCACCATAAATTTCCTGTTGTTAAACATGCCGAACCTCTTGCTTACATTGCTCAATGGACCATCGGCTCCAACTAAATAATCAGTTTTAAAATCCTCACCATCACTAAAAATTATCTTTCCGTCTTTAAAATCAACGAACCTCTTATTCAAAAAAAACTTAGCCCCTTCTTTCATAGCTAATGAAGCAATATGCTGATCAAACTTAGCCCTATCAAAAACATAATTAGGCTCATTCAAATGAAACTCAACAACATCTCCATTGGGAACAATGACCTTAACATTGCTTATTTTATTAACTATAAACCTATCATTTAACTCAATAAGCTCCTTGCTAGAGCTTGTCAATAATCCAGTACATTGCACAGGCTTTCCAATTTTATCATGTTCCTCAAAAACACATACTTCCTTACCCTTTTTAGCCAGTAAGTACGCCAAATAACTTCCGCTGGGTCCTGCCCCAATTATTGAAATCATCTCACGGATTCAATCAACAATATTTATAAACCTAACCACTTAATCTTAAAAAATGATTCTAACAGACATAATACTAATAATAACAACATTAATAGCCTTAATCTTTGCGACCATAGTTGACATAAGAATCAAAGAAGTCCCAGACTGGATATCCTATAGCCTGATTATAATCGGTCTTTCAATCAGATTAATGCATTCTATAATATTCTCAGACTGGCCTTATTTCTTATACGGTTTGGCTGGTCTAGCCTCAACTTTCATTGTTGGAAATATCCTCTATCATACTAATCAATGGGGTGGCGGAGATGCAAAATTGCTCATGGGCCTTGGAACGATGTTGGCCACAAAGCCTTTTTACTTACAGGAAAGCAGATTTCC
>JBBSXW010000076.1:0-2560 GCA_038045665.1 Nanobdellota archaeon
AAACTTTAGCTTTTTCCTCAGCTTCACTTTATTTATTCACAACTAACGTAGATGAGGGCACTAATTTAATAGTTTCATTTTTTCCACAATTTGGACAGATTTTCGGGATACTATTTGAAGATGCAGAAAAAGAATGGTTGCATTTTGAACATCTTAATTTAACTTTCACTTCTGGCCCGATTTGCTTTAATTTTTTATTTAATCGTAAATAAGAAGGTTTATCTTCGAGAGAAGTCCTTTTTAATTTTTTATGCTGGATTTCATAGCAAGTTAAACAGATCCAATCTTTTGCATTTGTGTCTGCTCTAATTAAATTTAATGGTGTTTTTTTGCCACACCTAGCGCAATTAAGGACCCTTTCAGGCTGCATACAAATCACTTAGTTTTTATCCTTAATAAGGATTTCTAACTATTGCTTCAAGACTTTTCTTAGGCTCTCCTTCTACAGTAGAATCAATAATTCTTCCTTTTTCATACATACGGATATCGCCGGTTTTCCCGCTCATTGTTATTACAATTGTACCGGGCATTAGGTGGGAAGCATATAAGGCATTGATATGCCGAGTATTTACTTCACTAGTAAAGCCAAAGGTTTCTGATTCGTTATCTAATATTTGTAATCCTAATTCACGAGCAATAGCATTCGGACTTTTTAAATTTAGTAATCTGGCACCTATTCTGTGAAGTTGGCCATCCTCTGAGATAAGAATAGCTCCGTCTTTATAGGTTAATTTTGATTCTAATAAATATCTCAGGTCTCCATTAAGCTGATGCCCTACTAAAGAATGCTTGCTTCCGTTGGAAATATTCCTTGTGTGAAGCGGATTAGCGGAATCAAAACCAGTAACAATTAGGTAACCTGGCCTTAGTTCATCGTTTCTTGCCTCGTTTTCGGCCAATGGCCTGCTATAGCAGCTTTTTCTGATAGAATGTAGGTAATCTAGAATTGCTTTGTTTAACGCCTCTTTTTTATAAGCCATACGAAAATTTTATATATAGCTATTATTAAAATATATCTGTTCTGAAATTTGTAAAAAGGGAAGTGATACTTAAATAATATCCTAATTAACAAAAATGAAACTTAGCAGTTCAGATTTAAAATTGCTTTTAGAACTAGATAAAGGCTGCAGGGAGCGTATAACCAGCATAGCTAAAAATAGTCGTTTGAGCCAGCAACTAGCGAGCTATAAGATTAAAAATTTCTTTGATGAAGGGATTATTTTGTCTTTTAATTCCTTTGTTGACTATGTCCGATTTGGGTATTTAAATTTCAGAGTTTATTTCAAGATCAATTACCTTAGCACTGAAAGGTTTAACGGGCTCTTGAAAGCATTGCAGACACATTCGGCTATTATTGAGCTAGTAGAGTGCGGAGGCAAATATGATTTGATTGCGGTTTTTGCTGCATTGAGCCCGTCGGAGTTTAATAAAAGACTAAAGGAACTTATTTCAAAGAATCCTGCACAATTAAAAAATTATGTTATATTAACTACTGTTGTTACTCACCACTATGATAGAGCCTATTTAATGCCTCCTGGCAAGGATACTGCTTTGATATTTAGAGATTCTGGTTTAGATATTATTATAATTGGCGGCGATAGGAGTTTTCTCAATATTAGTAAAAGAGAAAGAATGATACTTGGAGCTATACAGGCTAATGCAAGAATGCCTAGCGTGATTATAGGGAAGAAAATTAAAGCTGATCCAAAAGTAGTTCGGCTTGGGATTAAATCTCTTCGTGAAAGAGGAGTAATAAAGGGGTTTAGGCCGATTTTGAATGTTCAGAATATTGAGTTTATCGTAAATAAGATTTTATTAAAATATCATAATCTTTCGGTTGAGAAAGAGCAGGAGCTGCTGACTTTCTGCAAGTTTAATCCGAATATTGTTGAACTGATTAAGGTCTTTGGAGAATGGGATTTAGAATTAACTGTTGAAACTAAAACAAGGGAAGAATTTCAAAAAGTATATTTTTCTATAAGGGAGAAATTTGAAGATATTATTTCTGATTTTGAGAGCTTTCCTATTTTCAAAACGCACAAGAAAGAATTTTTACCTGCAAGCATGTTTGATTTGTCTGCTAATTGACTAAGGTTTGTTTTCTAATTTGCGGATATAATTCCATAACAGTCATTTCAAGGCTTCTAGCAACCCTTTTGACGTCTTCTTTAAAGTTTTCGTCTTGAGCGATTATTAATCTCACTTTGTTTCTGCTTAAACTCATATGATAGCATCTTAAAATGCGAGTTAAACCAACAAGCGATTGGCAAGGCATCGCGTAACTGCGGCGGTTTTCAAAATGATGATGTGCAAATTTGTGTTTGGGCTCTTTTTTTGAATAATTAAGATGAACCCAATGCCTGCAGTCCTGCCCATATATGTGTTCTATATCGCTAAAACTCCATGGATTGCCAAATGAATAGTGCCATTCTCCAAAAAAGAATACTTTGCCTGCATCAATAGGGTTGAAATTTTTTGGAACGTGCGGCGTGATAAACGTTGCTCTCCACAATTCTTTTCCGTGCTTAGGATCATCTTCAGGTAAAACCCTAATTAACAC
>JBBSXW010000077.1:0-14162 GCA_038045665.1 Nanobdellota archaeon
AATCTTCCAGCTTCTAATGATTGCTCTACCACTAAATAATGAAGGCGTGCGTCTGTTCCAAATGTATCTGGCGTCCAAAAATAATAACGAAAGAAAACAGCTATAACCAAAATTAAACCTAATATCAATAGTTCTTTTTTATTCATTGCTCCTCTATCCCAATTATCTCTTCATTTTATACTTTTCTCCCTTTTTGTACTGTTATAGTAGATTTATCCAATTTTAATATATCCACTAAAAATCAGTAATATTTAAATACTACCAATTGCCTTTTAAATTCAGCAATATTCATAATTAAACAATGAGAGGTGATTGAATGAAAGAAAGAGGACAGGCAGCTATGGAGTTCTTAATGACCTATGGCTGGGCTATTCTAGTTGTATTAATCGCTATTGGAGCATTAGCTTATTTCGGTGTTTTAAGTCCAGGAAGATTCTTACCTCAAAGCTGTACATTGGCACCTGGATTCGCATGCAGTGATTTTGTGATAGACAATGTGGCTGCAGGAAGCAATGACTTAACAATTGTAGTAAGAAATGGAATTGGAGCTGCAGCAGGTGGTGTTGTTTTCACCGTAACTGAAAACACAGCAACAGGGCCACCATGTGTTGATGTGACGCCAGCTAATCCAACAAGTATACAAGAAGGCAATACAGCAACATTTTTGTGGGATTGTCCAAGCGTTGATGCTGCAACAGCAGAAGGCACTAGATTTAAAGGTATATTAAGACTACAATACTTACTTTCAGGACAAACACTAACACACACAGTAACTGGTGACTTAACTGCAAGGGTAGAATAATTTTTTCTTTTTTATAATTTCACTATTTCACTAGTTACAGAAAGCCCATTATCTCCAATTTTAACGCCATATGTTTTAGATGGTATATTAGTGCCTCTCATTTTTACAATCTCTAAAGCCCTAACCCTCTCGCCTTTTCTCTTGCTGTGATATACAATAATAATGCTATCAACTTCAAATTCCAAAGCAGCATCCATCACGGGCTGATGGTCTGCAGTCTTAGACTGCGAGCACAAGACAGCAGTGCATCCCCAAGTATTTATCAAATCAAACAATGACAAAGCAGCTTCTTTCTTGGTTAATTCATCCTCGTACAATAAAGAAAAAGATGTAATAGAATCAATCACTATTCTTTTAGCCTTAATCTTGTCAACCAAAGCATCAACTATCCCACCACCTTCAACCAATAATTTCTTTACTTGCTCAGGCGTATATTCCAAAAACCTGAACAGTTCTTTTTTTTCGTATTTTTCAAGATCCCATCCAAACGTGCTCATATCTTCATACAATTTAGGTTTTTTCTCTTCAAATGTGATATAAATTCCTGCTTCTCCTCTTTTACAGCCTTCAATCAAAAATTGAATAGCAAATATTGTTTTTCCAGCACCGGGCTCGCCAGCAACCAAGTTAATAGAATCTTTCTTAAATCCGCCTTCAACTAGCTTATCAAATCCGGGTATGCCGCTTGGAATTCTAACTACTTTCATTTTTCATTATTAAAATCTGTCTCAACCAAAGAAAAAGGTATCTCTTTAGGATGAACAATCACTCCTTTATCATTTATAGTAAACGGAAAAATATCTATAGCGTGATCTTGTCCTCTTAATTTTTCAATAAAGACACATCTCTCAAAATTATTGCTTCTTCTTATTTTAACTAGCCTTATTACGCCATCAAACAAAAAATCCTCAGAACTGGATCGAAAGTTATCCACCCCCCTCTTTCTTTCTTCAGCCGTGGCAAAAAACAAAACATTTTTCATATTGGTTATTAAATTCAATATCTCCTTTCTGTAAGCCATTTCATCATCAGTACTATATCTAAAAATCGTTAAAGAATCTATAGCGACCCTTTTTATCTTCTCTTTAGAAATCAACTGCAATGGTGCTGCAATGGAGATTAATTTTTTTAAGGTCACAGGCTGTCTCACTAAAAATATTAATTTTTTATCCTCAAATTTCTCAAGATCCATTCCTAAACTTTTAGCATATTTCCTAAGATCTTCTAATTCTTCTTCTGCAGTAATAAACACTCCTGGCTTTCCTTCTTTAGCTCCCTGAAGAATAAACTGCAATGCCAAGATCGTCTTGCCAGTACCGGGAGGGCCTTTGATTAAAACAGAGGCATTTTTCCTTAAACCACCTTTAAACATCTCATCCAAACCAGTAGTCCCTGTTTTTTCAAGCTCCATGCAATTTGAACTTCTTTCTTACTATAAAAACCTTACTAAAAAATTTCAAAAAGGCAATAATAAAACTTTTATATTCGAACAACATAACCTTGATATGAAAAAAGAGGATTTCAAAAAAAAATTAAAAGGCATGGAAAACTCAGTAGTAATTGCAGTAGTTCCAGCGAAATCATATGAACAAACAAATATAAATCTTATAAAGTATCTAACCAACGACCTGAGAATCCCAGGGGTCTATGTAACATTAAACAAGCCATACTCTAAGATGAAAGGTCTTTTCGAAAAAGCAAAAATAGATTCCAGTATAATACTATTCATTGACGCAATAACAAAAACAGCAGGAGGCATACCAGAAAAAAGAAAAGATTGTCTCTACATCGGTACTCCTGAAAACTTAAGCGATGTCTCGCTAGCAATGGACCAAGCAGTCACATCATTAACAAAAAGAGAAAAATTCCTATTCTTCGACAGTCTAAATACATTATTAATATACAACAACGTAAAAACAGTCGCAAGATTCATTCATTTCCTAGCTGGAAAAATGCACGTATGGAAAGTCCGTGGAATAATAGTTTCCCTACAGAAAAAAGGTAACGAAGATTTATTAAACGAGTTAAGTCAGTTTTGTGATATGAGGCTTGATTTATAATGTTAAGAGAAAATACAGCAATCAGTTTAATAAAATATGTTTTCGGAATCTTAGTAATCATTTTCGCATTAATCATAATCTCAAATATAGTGAGCGCAGTAGAGCTAATTATCGGCGCAATAACCATAAGCGTAGGTATATTATCCATAATCTGGACTATCCTGGCAAGATACAGCCTTTCCCCAAAATCAACATTGAGAATATTTACCACTAACTTCTTGGCATGCTCAATAGCAGTCACGGCATTTTCAACAGTAAGGATAGTCGGCAGGCTAGTTCAAATACCCTGGCTTATCATAATAGAGTTCTTCTTTATTTTTGCAACGTTTTTCTTCTTCTTGCTAGCTTCTTACTATACTTATTCGATCGGAAGGGAATTCGGATTCCAGAGAGAATCTAAAAACATTGAGCAAATCCTAAAACGCAAAAAGCCATCAAAAAAACAAATTAAAGCTAAGTAAACTTTTTAAATAAATTGTAATAAATAATTTCTATGGTAGAACAGCATTATTCAGTTATCTCCTGCTATAAGTACATAAACATCAAAAACCCAGATGATCTAAAAAACCAGCAAATTTCTCTTTGCAACACTTTAAATCTAAAAGGAAGGATAATTATAGCAAAAGAAGGAATAAATGCCACTCTTTCTGGAAAAATAAAGAACATCGAAACATACAAAAAAGAACTCTTGAAAAATATTTATTTCTCAGATATAACTTTTAAAGAAAATAAGGCCGCAAACCACCCCTTTCAAAAGCTCTCAATAAAAGTAAAGGACGAAATAGTAAGCTTCTCTAAAAAAGTAGACCTCTCAAAAGCAGGAAAAAAAATCGCTCCAAGCCAATTAAAAAATCTAATCGACAATAATGAAGATATAATAATTCTAGACACTAGAAACAACTACGAAGTAAAAATAGGAAAATTTAGAAACGCATTAAACCTTAACATTGATGATTTCAGAGATTTTTCAAAAAACCTGCACAAAATATCACATTTGAAAAACAAAAAAATAATCACGTATTGTACAGGAGGAGTAAGATGTGAAAAGGCATCAGCCTATCTTGTAGAAAATGGTTTTAAAGAAGTTTTTCAGCTCGAAGGGGGAATACTAAATTACAACGCTCAACACCCCAATACCTATTTTGAAGGAAAGTGTTTTGTTTTTGACAACAGGATTTCAACGCCGATAAACTTAGGAAGCAATTCAACAATAATTGCCTCTTGCGAAATATGCAACAAGCCCTGCGACAACTACATAAACTGCAGCAATATAAACTGCGACAAATTATTTATATGCTGCCCAGCCTGCACAAGAAATTTAAATGCCTCATGTTCCCTTTCCTGCGCCTTAGCTAAGGATAAAAGAACAAAATAAACTCAAGTTCTATACAGAAAGTCTTAAAAATAGCATCCATAACGGCTATATAAAATGGGAAGAGTTAAAACAACTCAGATTAAAAGAGTAACTAAAAAACTCATAGAAAATCATGCCAATGAATTTAAAAAAGATTTTAATAGCAATAAGAAGATTGTTGAAAAATTTATTATTGTAAAAAGCAAAAAACTAAGAAACATAATAGCCGGATATGTCACAAGACTTATGAATGCCAATAAAAATCTTCCTCTTGAAACAAAAGAGCTAGATAGCAATAATTAATATCGCCTTCTCGCAAACAGGTTAAAAAAATTAGAAAAATATATAAAGAAGCTATTTGCTTACAAAAACGTTACTAACTAGTGACCCAAATTAGGACTATATACAAAGTTTTTATAGAACACAAAAATTTCAAGGAGGAGAAAATGACAGAAAAAGAACAAAAACAAGCGAGGACAGATGACCACGTTGTGTTTATAGGTGGTAAACCATTTATGAATTACGTCACAGGGGTGATCATGCAGTTTACAACACAAGGAGCAGATGAAGTGGTAATAAAAGGCAGAGGAAAATTCATCACAAGGTGCGTCGATGTAGCAGAAGTGGCAACTAAAAGATTTTTGCAGGGACAAATAGAAGTAAAAGACGTCAGGCTAGACAGTGAAGAATTCAAAAACAAAGAAGGCAGGGATGTAAGGGTAAGCACTATAGAAATAACATTGACTCGTAAATAAGTTAAACATTATTTTTCTTATTCCAATATCTTAGCTACCTCATTAGCAGTTTTTCTAATTTCTATTAGCATCAATCCTAAATTGCCACGTTGCTTAATTAAGCAAACTAAGATAGCTTTATTTCCCGCAGTTGTAGCTAAAACCTTTCTTGTTTTTGTATTCAATATAATATGATTCAAAGTCCCTTTATTCAATTTTTTTAAAGCAGTCTCAACAGATTTTACCATCAAAGCAGAATTTGCAGAAAATTTCTCTGCTCCGGTCTTGGTAGGTATATTTGAAGCTATAATAAGCCCATCTCTAGAAATGGCGCAAGACCCGTCTATGTTCCCTATCTTCCTAAGCTCCTGCAATACATTCATAAGCTCAGAAGATTTGGTAGATTTTTTAACACTAAAGCCGGCTTTTTCTAAATCTTTATGTATATCTTCTCTTTTTTTAAACTCGAAATTCTTTCTTTTCCCCAACAGAGAAGCGATAAAATTTTTTCTGGGCAGTTTATTTTTTTTAGGAGTAATTTTCTTTTCTTTTTTCTTCTTTAAATATTTTCTTTCTTCATAAACTCCAAACACCAGCAAAGCTAATAAAACTAAAACAGTTACAATAACATTGCTACCACCAATTGCCCCCACATTCGTTATAAACCCGCCAGTTATAGAAGCCGCTCTTTTTAATCCTTCCAAAATCCCCTGCAATAGGCCAACATCGCCTCTTTGTTCTTCTGGTTGCTCCCCAATAAAAGACTCTTCTTTACTTTCTTCCTCAACTTCTTCAGGTATAAAAGGGATGTTAAAAACAGGCGGTGATCGTTGTTCTACCTCATTTGGTAAAGTTCCTTGTCTAGAACCGCCACCTCCACCGCCTCCTCCGCCAGAGCCCCCAGATCCGCCTGAACCGCCAGCAGCAGACGTAGTAAAGTTAAAAGTTCCATTGGTCCTGCAATTATTTGAAGAATCACAACTAGTAATATTATAGTAATACGGCACGCTAGAACTTAACCCTATAATTTCTAAAGAATGCGACGTTACCAAAGGAGCATCGCTCGCATTAGACCCTAAATTTTTTGTTAGACCATAATTAAGTGAAGAATTAGCAGATTCATCAGTGGTCCAATTTATAGTTGCTGTACTTGTAGTTACTATTTCAGTTATATTTGAAAGTATTGGAAAAACTGTATCAATAGTCACAGTATAATTATAGTCATACCAATCGCCCCTTGGATTTGTTGCGTTGTCATAGCAAAGCACGTTCCATATATAAATCCCATCACTAGGACTAATTGTTATATTGTTTATTGTGCCATTATCAACTGTTGTAATAGTTTTATTTGCCACCCAACTACCACTAAAATTTCCATACAAAGTACAGTTACTAATGCCTGTATCATCTTCGACTGTAAAATTGAAATCCACAGGAATAGAATTAACAAAGCTTTTATTCGCCGGATAATTTAAAGTGACATTTGGAATTGCATCATTCATAGCGATAGTAATTAATCTAGCATACTGCACAGAAGTAGAATGCGCACTATTAGCAGTCGCATATTGAATTTTATCTGTATGTTGCGCAGCGGTTATATTCCTCAAAGAAAAAAAGGATATAATCTCTCGCTGATCACGAGGGGTCCATGAAACTTCTCCGATTAGATTTACACTATCCGTTGAAATATTTAATAATGCTGCAGAATTTGTGACACTGTGATTTAGATGTGTAGTTCCTATAACCAAATAACTGCCTGTATTTGGTACATATGTGTTTAATAGCTTGTTAACCAAGCTTGTAGATAAAGTGCTTGAGCTATCCTCGCTTTCATTATAGTGAAACTCTCCTAATTGGTCGAGTCTTACAGCAGCTATCCTCGCATTTTTTATAAAACCATTTGTAGGTCCTCCTTCATCAGTAAATTCAAGCTTAATAGTTTGTTGAGAATTGCCTAAATTTATTTTTTTAATGGTGCCAAATGAATAATAGGAATTTCCAGCAGCATCTGATTGTTTCTTTGAGTTGGCGTAAATTACATCATTAATATATAATTTCAAGTTCACATAATCTCCACTTGGACCACGAAATTGTGCAGTTGAAATGATTAAATAATCCCCGCCAGTTGAAGGAGTAAATGTAAGAATAGTTTTATTTATAGCAATATTACTTACTATTGATTCTTCATTACTTTCATTATATTCTGAATCAACAGACCATGCAGCAATGTGCAGGTTTCTAACTTTTGCTGTTTTGGTTGTTGAAGAGGTTTTAAATCTTATTTTTACTGTATGTGGAGTTGCATCTAAGTTAATTCTTTTACTAAATACAAACGGGAACCAAGTAGTTGCATCTGAATTCGGTGGTCTATACGAAGAAGTATCATTTTCAAAGCCGTCTATCTCTAATTGAGTAGAGACTTCCTGCAAAGTAGCTGACTCCATTTGCATCTCTCCAGATCCCAAAATCAGAAAATTATCTTGCCCTTTCGGGGTAATGGTTAGTACAAGCCCATCTACGTAACCTGTTGAAGTCGTTTGCTGTATAGCAACTGATTCATTATAATAAAATTCTGGAGTCTGAGCCAAAATATATGGGCCAAGCAACAACACAAAAAGCAATACCCAATAAAAAACCTCTTTTTTTGCTACAGACATTAGATAACTTCTATCAACTAATATATATAAAATTTATTGTAACTGAAAGATACGCCTATCTCAACTTTAAAACAGGTTTTTTGCCTTTAACAGCAATAATTCCATCCATCAGGTGCTCTAAACTTATAAGTATTCTTTCATCATGCATGCCTTCTTCTATAGTAAAAAAAATACTCCCGCCAGCATTCTTAGTCCTCGCAACAATAACCTGCACAAACCTCTCTATCGCTTCCGGTCTGCTATACATCAACAAAGTTGACAAAGATTGAAAAATTATCCTATGTAGCTTATTCTTCTTATAAAAGCCACTCTCTATCTCAGACATAGCAACAGAAATCTCATTTAAAGCTAAGGGCCCAGGCACTTTTACTACAGAACTAGTAATCGAGAGTACATCCTGTGCTTGGGCAGAATAACAATCTATAAACTTTAAATTACCCTGTTTCTCATATTGTTTATAAGAAACATTATTCCTTCCCAATTCAGCCTCTATATCGTTAGGAAAACTATCAGTAGTCACAAACAAAACAGCTTCTTTTTTTTTAAATCCATATAAGATTAATTTATACAATAAATCCTTTTTATGTGCCATTGGCGGACCAAGTATTAAAATTGCAGATCTTCTTGGTATTCTATCAAATATATTTTTCATTTAAGAATCTTAGAGATTTTCTTGCTGCTCTTATTCATATTTAATAAAACCAATCCTAAATTAGCTCTTGGTTTAATCAAGCAAACCAATATTGCTTTCTTCCCAGCCCCAGTAGCAATAACACTACCCAATTTTGAATCAACAATAATCTGTTCAGGATTTCCTCTCTTCAGTTCTGTAGTAGCAGTTTCAGCAGCACCAGTCATAGCAGCAGACATCGCAGCAAAAGTTTTAGTATCCACATCGGCTAATAAATCAGAAGCAATAATCAACCCATCCCTAGACACTATTGATGAGCCCTCTATATCCCCGACCTTTCTCAAATCCTTCAAAAGTCCCATAAGCCTCTCATTTTTTGTTTTTTGCATTTATAACACCTCATTTAATATATCTCAATAATCTTTGGGATGTTCTATCCATATGTAGCAATACTAACCCTACATTTGCCTTTGGTTTAACCAAACAAACCAGTATTGCTTTCTTTCCCACATTTGCAGTTATTATATTCCCTTTGGATGAATTTATTATAATCTGTCCTAAGCCTCCGATTCTGAGCTCAGAAGAGACTACCTCTCCAGATTTAGTAACATCAGCCGACAAGGCAGCGAAAGCCTTGCTTTCCACTTCAGCCATTAACTCAGAAGCGACTACCAATCCATCTCTAGAAACCACGCTGCACCCCTCAATATCACTAATTCTGTGCCTCAATCCCATCAAAATTTCTTTTATTTCTTTTTTTTCACTAATTTTAACCACCTATTTCATTAAATAATGCATCCAAAGCCCTATTCAAACCTTTTTTTCTTACAGCAATACAAGGTATAATCTTCGCAGTTTTTGGCAATGACAGTCTTTTTCTAATTTGGTTTACAGACAAAGCAGACTTCAAATCCTGCTTATTTGCTATAACTATATACGGGAGTTTTGAAGCATTGCACCTAGAAATCATCTCTTCTGCCCTAGCAAATGTTTCAGGTCTGGTTGAGTCTATCACGAGAAACAAGCCTATTGCTCTATGCCCAAGCATATTCAACAATGGATCAAATCTAATTTGTCCAGGCGTTCCAAACACGTCTGCTACATATTCTTTATAATCTACATGTCCATAATCAAGAGCAACAGTAGTTCCCAATCTATCAACAGAAGTGGCTTTAGTAGATATAGCATGCGTAAAAGTAGACTTGCCAGAATTATAAGGTCCTGTAACTAAAATCTTTGGCACATACTCTCTAACCCCCCCAGGATAAAGCACATCAAACATAATTCCTCTCCTTTGCAATCTCTTAATCCAGTTGGCCTTAGAAACTGTAAAATATTTTCTTAAAATAATGTCCTTCTCGATAGATTTCAAATTAATCACGCAATCAAAATAATCTCTTAATTTAGAAATAATACTTTTTTTATAGGGCCACTCAACAAGCATTGCTATCATAGTCATGTCTTTATACGAATTGCTAATTTTTTTTATAAACTCCATAACTTCATTACTGGTACCATAGATATCCAAAAAAGAAGATAAAGAATCTATCGCAAATAAACCCCTAGACTTTAATTTCCCTATAAAATCATAAACATATCTGCTTAGGTCATCAAAACTTTTTTTCTCCATTATTTTCTGATAAACATCAACAAAAACAAATTTTCCTGATTTCTCAAAGCTTGATATGTCCCAATCATAATCTCTAAACTGTTTCCTAATTATTTGTGGTTTCTTGTTTATAGCCAAATAAAACACCTTGTCTCCTTGCTTTAGCCTAGAATAAATAATCTGATGCAAGAACTGTAAACTCCTAATCCCAGGTGAAGAACTAATCAAAGTAGATGCTTCACTTCTTAATCCGCCACCCAACATCTCATCTAGTTTTGGTATATTTGTTTTTAATATCAATTAAACCACCATCTAAATTTCAGATTTCAGTAAACAATGTTTCTTTTGGATAAACTACTATTCCTTTGTTTGTTATATTAAAAAGTCTGATATTTTTATCATGACTACTTCCCCTTAACTTTCTTATAACAATACCAGGAACAAATCTATCGCCTTGCCTTATCTGAAAAAGAGCTATAACTCCATCAACAATAAACTCTTCCATTCCATATCTGGAAATGTCCATAGTCCCTTCTTTAGTCTCGGATATTAATAGCGAAGTGCATCCTGAAGAAGCCAAAGCATTGGATAACTTAGTCAATATTTTCCTTCTTTCATGCTCATCCTTTGCCAACATTGTAAACAAACTAACAGAATCCACTACTGCTCTCTTAATTTTATTCTCCTCAACAACCTCAACTATTTCATTAATCATATCATCGGGATTTGCCTTAACTCTATCCATAAAATGCCCTATACTGCCCAAGGCCCCGCCTATTAAGACAAATTTTTTCTTTTTCTCTAATTTTTTTAGATTGAGCCCGATAGTCTGCATATTTTCTATAATCCTATTTTTTTCTTCTTCAAAGCTAACATACAACCCAGACTCGTTATACTTCACTACACCATTGTATATGAACTGCATGCCCAAAATAGATTTGCCAGAGCCGCATGGCCCAGATAATAAAATACTTCTTCCTCTTAAAAATCCCCCTTTAAGCAGATAATCAAGTCCACTAATTCCAGTTTTCACCTTTTTTTCCATTTTATACGTGCCTTAATACATACTTCTTATTTTTAAATTTTCTTGGTATATAAACCAAAATAATCCCAGTTAAAAATCCTGAAAAATGAAACAAAGCCTGCACAAAATCCCTTGAGCACTCGGCACAAGTAAAAGACCCAAAGAAATAAGTGAAAAATACAGTAACCCCAAGTAACGGTATCAAGTACCTCTTAGGAATAAAATTCGAGCCCTTTATTGACAAAGCTCCTGCTACTCCATAAATTCCCAACGAGGCGCCAGCAATTACCAATAAAGGAAAAATAATTGCATCTAAAATAGCAACTAAAAAACTCACTCCTAAGAAAAACAACAAAAACAGTTTGCCGCTTAATCCGAATTCGTATCCCAAAATGCTAACTAAAACAATGACCACAACATTCTCAAACAAATGGCTTGCATTAACATGCGCAAATGAAAAAGTGATCAATCTCCAGAATTCTCCAGAGAAAAACTTAGTGCCAGAAAACGCAAACATCTTCAATGAATAAGGAATGAAAAAAATAACTAAGCTAGCAAAAGCAATTGCAATGGAAATAAAAAAAATTGGTTTGATTTTCATCTTTCTTTTAGGAATTGTTTAACTTCCTCATTTCTCAAAATATGCGACCTAAGCCGTCTTTTAACCATCCTTGTATAATAAACAAGAAAAGCTAACACCGCCACAGTCCCAATTCCAGCCTCCAACAAGATTAAGTTTTGCTCCATTTTCTCTTAAATAAGAATAGCAATAAAACAATAACCACTATTGGCAGTAAAACCCCAACGTCTAAAGGTGTCGTTTCTTCTCCAGGCAAAAGTTCCTCAGTTAGCTTTACATTCATCTTAGCTACAGATTCTCCATCAGAAGTCAAAGCCACAGGCACCCTGATAGTATCGTCTCCATAATAGTTGATCTCCTCAGGCAATTTCTCATAAAGCAGATTAATATTAAGATATCCTGAAACATCCCTGCCAGGATACCTTGCATTTAGTCTCACAACAAGAGGTTCATCTTTGCTAACTCTCAAATCATTAACAGAGATTACATCAACAAAATTCCTTATTGCAAAGGATTTTTCAATAGAAACTAAAAGAGGCTCAGTATCAGTTTCAAAAACAATGATCCCTTCTTTAAGTTGTTCATCTCCAAAGCCAAACCTCAAGTCATTTCCATTAACTTCATATCTAACGCTATAAACTGCTCCAATAAGCAATAAAAAGACCGCCAGATGCAAAAGCAACCTCATTTTACATATGTCTCATGCTAGGAAATTTATAAATGTATCTACAAAAACTTTAAATAAAATGTTCCTGCTTTAATTACCAAAAGAGGTGCCAAATTGTCCTTAGAGATTTTTATTGAAATAAGTATAATAATTGCTATAACGACAATCATTGCAGGGATAACGAGGCTGCTTAATCAGCCATTGATAATCGGCTATATAATAACAGGCATTCTAGCAAGCCCTTATTTCCTAAATTTAATTACTACGCAAGACACAATAACCACCTTCTCTCAAATTGGAGTGGCTTTCCTATTGTTCATTGTTGGTCTAAACCTAAGCCCAAAGGTAATAAAAGAAGTAGGCAAAGTTTCTCTAATTACGGGCGTAGGTCAAGTAGTATTCACTTCTGTAATTGGCTTCTACATCGGAATATTGCTTGGGTTCTCAACTATTGAATCGCTGTACATATCAATCGCTTTAACGTTCAGCAGCACGATAATAATTATGAAGCTGCTATCGGATAAAAAAGATTTACAAGCACTTTATGGAAAAATATCTATTGGTTTTTTAATAGTTCAGGACCTTATTGCAATCTTTATCCTGATAATTGCGGCATCATTCTCAAACAAGCATGGGCTACTAAACATAATAACCGCATCAGTTGCAAATGGAATTTTTTTGCTCGGGATTTTCTTTCTTTTGGTTTATTACCTGCTACCCAAGCTCGGAAATTTCTTTGCAAAGTCACAGGAATTTTTATTCCTCTTTTCAATAGGCCTTGGTTTAGGACTAGCATCATTGTCTTACTATCTCGGTTTCTCAATAGAGATTGGTGCATTAATCGCAGGAGTGGCATTATCCATGACACCATATAACCACGAAATCAGCTCAAAAATGCGACCATTGCGCGACTTCTTCATAATCCTATTCTTTGTCCTTCTTGGTTCTCAAATGGCTTTCGGGGACATAAGCAACTATATCATGCCAATAATTATTTTTTCTTTATTCATCCTAATAGGCAATCCTCTCATTGTAATGATCTTAATGGGGATTCTTGGCTATCCAAAAAGAGTGAGTTTTGATGCTGGACTAACAGTTGCTCAAATCAGCGAATTCTCCCTTATCCTAATCGCTCTCGGCGTAAGGCTAAATCATCTTTCAAATGACATTTTATCGTTAGTAACCATAATTGGCCTGATTACAATTGCCGGTTCAACTTACTTCATAAGTTATTCATCAAAGATATACCCTTATCTGTCAAAATACCTGTCTGTATTTGAAAGGAAAAGCATTAGGTTAGGTAGAAAAATAAAAATAAAAAAATACGATATTATTCTATTCGGTTACAATAGAGTAGGTTATGATTTCGTGCATGCATTTAAAAAAATAAAAAAGAAATTCCTGATAATAGACTACAATCCAGAAGCGATAAACGAATTATCAAAAGCCGGCTTAGATTGTAAATACGGCGACGCATCAGACACGGAATTCTTAGATGAGTTAAACTTGGATAAAGTAAAATTAATAGCTTCTACCATGCCAAACACCGACTCTAATTTGCTTGTCATAGAAAAAACAAGAAAAGTTAATAAAAAAGCAATAATCATCGTAATATCGCATAGCATAGATGAGGCGCATGCCCTTTATAATGCTGGCGCAACTTATGTAGTAATGCCGCATTTCTTAGGCGGAAATTACGCAGCAATGTTAATAACAAAGCATAAACTAAACGAAAAAAAATTCTTACAGGAAAAATATAAACATCTCAAGAGTTTGCAGAAAAGAAGGAATCTCGGTCATGAGCATCCGAAAGCAGAACAGCATAGATAACTATCAGAACACTATACTATTACTCATTAATTTGGTAGTTATAGAATAAGAAAAATTTAAGTTTGCTAAAACTTCGTCAATTATCTATATTTTTAGAAAATTTAAAAAAATATATGGCAAACAATAAATAACAAAAATTCAAACAATTCTTATATTATCACAAAAACTCCCCATTTTCATAAACTCTTTTTCCATCTAAATATATTTTCCCACC
>JBBSXW010000078.1:0-19113 GCA_038045665.1 Nanobdellota archaeon
TTTTAATAAATTCTAATGCTTTTTTTTGTTTTTCATTAATACTTTTGGATATTATTTCAAAACTGCTTTCGCCTGGGGTATATTTGATTAAATTATGTTTAGCAGCTTCTTTTAATGCTAATTCTGATTCTGCTGAACAAGATATTATCTTTAAACCTGGATAGTTTTTTTGAAGCTTATGAAGATTCATTTCAGAGCCTTGAATATCAATTTTGTTCGCTGCAATCAAGATCGGCTTGGTTTTTTTTCTTAAAAGAGAGGCTAAATCGAAAAGGTCTTTGTCCGACCACTCCGAAGGATGGTGGGTTAATCTTAATTCTTTTATTGAGTCTTCTATTGTTTCTTCTGTAATTTTTAGTCCTGAGAGTTGTTTTGCCAATGCTGCTTTAATGTTTTGATTATCTTGGTTTATAGTTTTTACAAATTTTTCCCAGCCTTTTTTTAAGATATTAAAATGCCAGTGATCTAATTCGTTTTCTAAGAATAATACGTCTTTAGTTGGATCATGTGTCATGGGTGGCACTGGCTCTCCTTTTTCATTTGTTGAGCCAGAGATATCGACAATATGAATTAAGAGATCTGCTTGGTTCAGATCATTGAGAAATTCCAATCCCAAACCCTTGCCTTGATGAGCCCCTTCTACTAAGCCAGCTACATCTATTATTTGAATTGGCACAAATCTAAAGTCTCCTAAAATATAGCCTTCTCTTGGGTTTGATTTCTTATTGAATTCTATCGCGGGATCTTTTATTTTTACGTAGCCTATTCCCATGTTGGGCTTTATTGTTGTAAAAGGAAAATTGGCTATTTCTACTTCTGCTAATGTGGCGGCCTTAAAAAATGTTGATTTGCCGGCACTAGGTTTTCCTACTAAACCGACTTGCATATTATTTTAATAAATCTATGTACTATTTAAAGCTGGTTTTGCTACAATTTCTAGATTAAAAAACATAGTTTTATAAAGAGCAAAATAAGGTTCTATCTTAGTATACTATGGATTTTTATAAGATTTCCGAGGGTATAACTAATTAAATGGAGTAGAAAGTAAATGTTTCAAAAACAGCAGTTTGGGGAACGAAGGATGCATAAGATCACTTGTTCCAGTTGCGGTCAAGAAGCAGAAGTTCCTTTTAAGCCTGTAGAAGGCAGAGAAGTCTTCTGTAGAGACTGTTATCAAAAACGCAGAAGGTAATAACGTATTAATTCTCGGAGGTTATTGATAAAAACTATTTTTTTATTATTGCTTTTATTCTTCTTATTCCAGACGCTACAGCTTCTTCTTTGATGATTTTGAATTTTCCAATTTCTTTTGTGTTTTTTACATGCGGACCTGTACAGATCTCTTTTGAGAAACCCTTTATTGTGTAAACTGAGACTTTATCTCCGTATTTGTGCTCGAAGAATCCTAAAGCGCCTTGTTTTTTTGCTTCTTCTGGAGTCATTTCTTCGCTTGCTATAGGCAAACTTTCTTTTATTTTTTTATTTACAAGAGTTTCTATTTTTTTAATTTCCTCTTGCGTTAATTTTTTATCATGCGAGAAATCAAATCTCAGTCTTTCTGGAGTAATGTTTGATCCTTTTTGCTGAACATGCTTACCTAAAATTTGTCTTAGGGCTGCATGGAGCAAATGCGTCGCTGTATGGAGCTTGGTTGTTGTTTCTGATGCATCAATTAATCCAGACCTGAATCTTCCTTTGGTTGCAGTTCTTGATAATTCTTGGTGTTTTTTGAATTCTTTTTCAAATTCTTTTTTATTTAGTTTTATTTTATGCTCTTTTGCCAGGTCTTCGGTCATTTCTAGGGGAAAGCCGTATGTGGAGAATAAGATGAATGCGCCTTTGCCTGTGATTTTTTTGTTTTTGATTAGTTTTTCAAATTGCCTTAATCCTAAACTTAATGTTTTTTTGAATTTTTCTTCTTCTTTCTTCAATTGCATAAAGATAAAGTCTTTGTTTTTATTTAATATCTCATATTCTGGATAGATTTTAATTACTTCTTTTGCTATTGGGGTTGTAAAGTCACTCTCAATCCCCAATAGCCTACCATGCCTGATTGAAGTTCTTATTAGCCTTCTGAGGACGTAGCCCTGCTCTAGATTTGACGGATGAACTCTCTCTGCTAGGATAAATACTGAGGCTTTTAGATGATCTGCTATAATTCTAATTGACTTTTTGTTCTTTGTTTTTGTTAGCTGCTTTATCTTATTGATAATTGGAAAGAATAACTCTGTTTCGTAAACTGAGTTTTTTTTCTGAAGAACTGTTACTGTTCTTTCAACACCCATTCCGGTGTCAACGTTTTTTTGTTTTAGTGGAGCGTATTTTGCATCTTTTGTTTTTTCATACTGCATGAAAACATCATTCCAGATTTCAACCCAGTTTTTATTTGAAGGATTAAATTTTTTTGGCACTGGTTTATGTGAATTCCAATAAAACATTTCTGTGTCTGGGCCACAAGGTCCGGTTAGTCCTGCAGGGCCCCACCAATTATCTTTCTTTGGCAGATAAGCTATCCTTTCTCTCGGCATTCCTAGTTTAATCCAAATTTTTGCAGATTCTTCGTCTCTTGGAGCGTCCTTATCGCCTTTAAATACACTTATAGCTAATTTTTCAGGAGAGAGATTAAGCCATTTTTTGCTTGTGAGGAATTCATAGCTCATTTTGATAGCTTCTTCTTTAAAATAATCTCCTAAAGACCAGTTTCCAAGCATCTCAAAGAAAGTTAAATGGTAATCGTTCCCTACTTCATGGATATCGCCTGTTCTTATGCACCTTTGCACATTTACCAATTTTTTTCCTGCCGGATGTTTTTGACCTGCTAGAAAAGGCACTAATGGGTGCATGCCTGCTGTTGTAAAAAGAACTGTTGGATCGTTTTCTGGGATTAAAGAAGCATTTGGAATTTCTTTGTGATTATATTGTTTAAAAAATTCTATGTATTTCCTTTTTAATTCAGAAGCTTTCATTAATTATTTTGTATTTTAATAATTTAAAAGATTTGCTGTAACGAGTTAAGTTTTCTTTTAAGCTTAATTAGAATGATTAGAGATTGCCAATTGCCATTAACAGTTTCCTATGCCCCTCTATTATCAGTTAGTTTGTACTCTAATTTATCTTTTGAATTTGCGTATTTTGCCATTTTTTATCCAGTTTTTTATTTCTTCATCCTTGTAGTAACCAAGGGCGGATAACTTATTTTCTTTTTCATTATTTCAGAAAACAATAAACTGCTCGTTATTAAATTTTCTTAGCATTATAAAGAGTTAAGTTTTCTTTCTATTTCTGCCAGGTCTTGTGATATTTGGTCACCGACAAGATATTTTTCCTTAAGTATTGGTTCTTGCTCTTCTTCTATTACTTTTTCTTTTTGCTCTTTTGGCCTAAATCCTTGAATATCTTTGAGATCTATTTGTTTAATTTTTTCATCTATTTCGCGCATCAGCCTTTGAAGAGTTTGTATCTTTCTTTTTTTCAGTTGCTTAATCTCCTGTAAATACCTATAATCTTTTAGAGTTAAGGCCATGCTTCTCGCTGACTCTAGGATTAATTTTCTTTTATGCTTACTGTTGTCTAATCTAACATTGACTTCGCTTTTCATTGGTATTCAAATAAATCCTTATCTACATCCATAAGTTTTGATTTGACTTCGTTTATTTCTTGCTGCCACTGAGACAATTGCTTATCTTCTTCTGACTTTAATCTCTGTATGTCTGCCATTAGTTTCTCTGCTTCATCAAGCATTCTTTTGATTTCCCTTAGATTGTTTAATGATTTCCTGTAGTCTGAAAGCTTTACAAAGATTTGATTCGACTCAGATGGAGATTGATGAGACGAAGGCATGGGATTAAATTGATCTAGCATCCTAGGATAAAACTCCTCTTTTTCAGGAGAGAGTAATTCTATTTTATCAGGCATTCTCCGTGGAATCTCGAATTGCTCATTTTTTTGGTATTGCGGTTTAGGAAATTCTGGCCGTGGCAATGATTTAAATTTTGGAAAGTCTTCTAATGCAGATTCATATTTGGGGATTTCTGGCAATGAAGATTCATATTTTGGAAATTCTGGAAAAGAATCGCGTCTTTTTTGTGGCTTTAGTTCAGGAACAGATTTTCTCTTAAACAGACCCATTTAATTTCCCCCCTTTATTTATTTTAATCTGGTTTTAAGTGCTTTATTAATATTTTCTAACTATAGATAAGTGGTAATCTAACGAGTTATTCGCTAAAACTATCTAAAGTTTTTTGTTCTTTTTTATTTTTATGATTTTTCCAAGAAATCCAGGATTTTCTGAATATTTCTGGGTGCTTATCCCAGTTCTCTCTCAGGAATTTTTGAGTTATGACATTGCTTGGGTAGCCTGGACCTATTGGTGTATCGAATTTTTTTTGCAATTCATCTATTTCTTTATCTCTTGTTGCTTTTGCGATTATACTTGCTGCGGCAACTATTGGATATTTTTCAGCTTTGTGCTCAACTACTAATTCGACGTCTTTGTTGCTTAATAATTTTCTTAAATAATCCCCGTATTTTTTTTTATTTGGAGAGGGACAGTCTATATATGCTTTTTCTGGATTTAGTTCATTAATAATTTCTGCTGTTTTGTGTGCTTCTAGCCAGTTTAGGTTTAGTTCTTGGGATATTAAGGCTGCGTCAATTTCTGAAGGCTCTACTATAATTATTTTGTAGGTTATTGTCTTAATGAATTTTTTGTAGAGGGCCTCTCTTTGTTTTTTAGATAATTTTTTTGAATCTTTTGCTCCTTTAAGTTTTCTATTTATTTCTTTTTCTTCTAACATTACTCCTGCTAATACTAATGGGCCGATGACAGGACCTTTCGGGTTTTAATTAATTTTAACTAATGAAACTCCCGGCTTCATCGACACCTAGGACTTTTACCATTGCTGCGAATGAAATGGATTAATTTATAAATACTTTGAATAATTTATATTGGGATAAAAATGAAGTTATCAAGCTCTGCTTTTAAACATGAAGGAAAAATTCCTAGCAAATATACCTGTGATGGTGAAAACATTTCTCCTCCATTAAACATTTCAAATGTGCCAAAAAATACTAAAAGTTTGGTATTAATTATGGAAGATCCTGATGTTCCAAAACACATTAGAAAAGATGGAATGTGGGATCATTGGGTGGTGTTTAATATGAAGCCAGACGTTAAAGAAATTGCTGAAGGTAGTGAACCTGGGGGTGTGCAGGGCATGACTACTTCTGGAAAATTAGGATATGGCGGGCCTTGCCCTCCTGATAGAGAGCATAGATATTTTCTCAAATTATTTGCCTTGGATACCGAGCTGGATTTAGAAGAAGGTTCCACAAAAAAAGAATTGTTAGAAGCTATGGAAGGACATATTATTGAGAAAGCTGTATTGATGGGGAGATATGAAAGAAATTAAGATTGTCCCAATTCGAAGTACGTAACCTCTTTTAGACTGCGGCCACGCTGTGTAGAGACAATTCCGCTGAATCCTATTTGTAAATTATCTATGTCTATAGGATTAATTCCTCCCTCATTTAAAAACTTGTACAAATCATTTCTATGTGAATCTATATACGCACGGTAGTTCTCTAATTCTTCCATCATTTTCATAATTAAGTCTTTATTATTGCTTAACTTTACCTCGAGGACTATAACCTTGTTCACTGGTGACTCAACGTATATTAGCAGATCTGGTTGGCCTAAATTTTCCCTAAAACCAATAAGGTCTCTGTTGATAACAATCCCTTTTGTAGTAAAATATGGCTCTTTCCAAATTTTCGTTTTTAAATCTTGTTGATCTTCTAAAACACTAATTCTTCGATAAAGTCCGTCTCGCACTATTTTTTCTAGAAACCTATCATGGTTTTTCTGTTTTAATCTTGCGAGCGCGGTTTGACATATCATAATGATTGTGCAAAGGGTAATATTTAAAAATTTAACTGGTTTATCTTTACAGCAAGAATAAAATCATTTTCTGACAGTCCATTTATTGCGTGCGTTGTTAGGTTAATAATTACATACCCATAAGAAACTTCCATATCTGGATGATGGCCCTCTCTTTCTGCCAGGTCTGCCACTTTATTTACGAATTTCATTGTTTCTTTAAAATTTTTGAACTTGAATTTTTTTGTAATTCTTTTGCCTTCGAGAGTCCAGCCTTTAGCTTGTTTTAGATATTCTTCTGATTGCAATATAGTTAATTGGGGGACATTGCCTTCGCACGGCTTGCATCTCTTGCGCATTAACTCTGTTTTATTCATTTTTAGTAAAAATTTAGTTTTTTAGGTTATAGATAAGGTTTATTAATTTCGAATTTAAATTTAAGATAATGAAGAAAGAAATAGCTACATTCGGAGCTGGATGTTTTTGGCATGTTGAATACGCTTTTTCCAGAGTAAAGGGAGTTTTATCTACAACTGTTGGCTATATGGGTGGGGATGAGAAAAAGTATCTAAATCCCACGTACAAGGAGGTTTGCAGCGATAGAACAGGACATGCTGAAGTTGTTCAAGTCGAGTTTGATCCTTCAAAAGTTTCGTATGGGGGCTTATTGCAAGTATTTTGGAATAATCACAATCCAACTACACTAAATAGGCAGGGTTTTGACATAGGAACCCAATACAGATCCGTAATATTTTACCACAGCCAACAGCAGAAAAAAGCAGCTGAAAAGTCTAGAAAAGAGGTGCAAGTGACTTACAAGAAGAAAATTGTTACTGAAATTGTTCCTGCCGGCAAGTTTTTTAAAGCTGAGGAGCACCATCAAAAATATTTTCAAAAACATGGAAAAGTGTGCTGATGCTTTTTTATATAACCGCATCAATAATATTCTTTACATATCTCGCAATAGCTGGTGAACAAGTTAGGCCTGGGGATTCTATACCAACGAGATTTATGAAACCTGGCAATCCTTTTTCATTTTCGTTGGCAATAACAAAATCCCTATAACCTTCACCCTGTCCTTGAAGTTTTGGCCTGATGCCAGAGAATCCTGGCTGCAAATCATCTTCTTTTAAAAATGGAAAATACAACTTTCCAAATTCAAAAAATTTTTTTCTGTGGTCGGGGTTTACATCATAATCAATAACATCAACATAGAAAGCATTTGGTCCAAGCCTTAGCTCGCCGTCAAGGTCCAAAGTAGCATGAATTCCCAATCCCCTTAGGTTTTCTTCTGGAAGTGGATAGATAAGATGCCTTATGCGATCTTTAGCGTTTCTGACTATGAAATACTCTCCCTTGCAAAAATGAATTTTGTATCTTGAAGCCTTTATATCAATTCCAGCTAATTCTGCTAGTTTATCTGCGTGCAGGCCAGCAGAATTAATTACCACTTGGCTTGCCAAGTGGCATGTTTCAGTACCACTTTTTATTTGCAATACATAACCGCTAGGGGATTTTTCTATTCCTGTTACTTCTGAGTTATATGCAATAATTGATTCGTTTGAAGTTGCCTGAAACTGAAAAAGATCCATTAATTTATGAATATCAACAATCCCTGTGGATTTGGAGAATAATGCTCCGCATGTGTTGACGTTCGGCTCTAACCTTCCAGCTTGCGTTCTTGTTAGTAGTTCAAGATCTAAAACACCATTTTCCTGCCCTTGCGCAAGAAGTCTCTCTAGGCAAGGTATTTCTGCAATATTTGCCGCAACTATTAACTTCCCGGTTCTTCTATGCGGGATATTAAATCTTTCGCATAACTCATAGAGCAGATTTTTTCCCTCAACACATAGCTTGGCTTTCAGAGAGTCTTTTTTATAATAGAGACCGGAGTGAATAATCTCACTATTTCTCGAACTGATTTCTTTTCCTGCCCTTTCATGTTTTTCTATAACTACTATCTCTCTTTTTTTTGATAGTTCTGAAGCTATTGCTAAACCAACAATACCTGCGCCTATTATTGTTATACCTGTGTGTTCCATTTTAAAGGATAAAAATCATTTGTTATCTACTTATATTACTTTGGCAAACCGATTCATTTCTGAAACTAATTTTTGTTGAATTTCTGGTTCAGAGGATGAATGGCCTGCTAGTACAAAATGCAGTTTTGAGTTTCTTAGTTTTTTATGCAACGCATAGGCTGCTTCTGGCGGGCAAATTAAGTCATATTTTCCATGGACTATTGATATTGGAATGTTTTTTATTTTGCTTGTATTTTTTAATATGTAATTTTTTGGCAGGAAACAATTATTTTTCAAGTAATAAACCTCTATTGGTGACATTGATTTGTATGAAAACTTTTTAAGAGATTTTTTTACTTGATCTTGAGTTATTTTTAATTTTGAAATAGAGATCTCGTAGAAAGACCATTCGTAGGTATATTTTTTTCTGGTTGCTTTATTTTTTGAAAGCATTTGCTTATGAAAATAAGCAAGAACGTTATTTTTGTATCTTTTTGGAACTAAGTTCATTAATCTATGGTAAGCCTCTGGATTAACAAATTTAGACTGGGTTAAGAAATATCTGTCGTCCATAGGTCTGGCGAGAAATATTCCTCTTAAGCACATTCCCAAGACTGTTTCTGGATATTTAATTGCATAAACCAAGGCTAAAGTAGACCCCCATGAACCTCCAAATAAGAAGACTTTTTTTATTTTTAGGAGTTTTAATATTGCTCTTGTGTCTTGGACCAGCTTCTTTGTTGTATTCGCTTTTAAAGATGCAAATGGCTTGCTTTTTCCTGAGCCTCTTTGATCAAACAAGATAATATGATATGCTTTAGGATTAAAGTATCTTCTATGATCTGAGGATATGCCTGCTCCTGGCCCTCCGTGGAGGAAGATAACTGGAATTCCTTTTTTGTTCCCGCATAATTCATAGTACAATTTGTGACCATCTGAAACTTTTAAATAACCGTTTTTGTATGGCCTTATCTTTTTGTACATGGTTAGCTATAAGAGTTTTTTGTTTTAAATAGTTAACTATATTTAAGCAAATCTTTATAATTTATTTTCAAGATTATTTTTAATGGTATGGGATTTTATGAAACTGCAATTAGGTATATTCTTTTCAAGATTGATGCTAAAGCTACTTATAATTTAGCTATAAATGCTGGGCTTTGTGATACTAAATCTAATTTAGGATTTCATTATTTTTCTTTTTACGTCTCTCGCTTCTTGTTTAATTTTTCCTTCTATTTTTTCTATTTTTCTTTTGATTCTCTCTTTTCTTAACTCATTATGTCGTTTTTTCTCCAAGGCCTTCCTTTCCAGTGTTTTTTCTGCTGATGGTGAGGGCTTTATCACGGAACGCATTACTTTGAAGAATATTGCAGCTAGGATAAGAAGAACAAACCCTGCTACAAAAGTTGTCCAATCAATTGGTACATCGCCCAAGATTATTACTATGAATAAAAAGGCCATTGTATTGATTGGAATTGAGGATGAAAGCAAAAATGCCAGTTTTTTGGGTAATGCGTGATAAAAGTCTGAAGCTAATAACAATATCGTCCATATAGCTAATATGCCAATAAGTATTAATTCTTTAGAGGTGCGACCCTGGAAGAGT
Source organism: Nanobdellota archaeon (assembly GCA_038045665.1). Lineage (GTDB taxonomy): Archaea > Nanobdellota > Nanobdellia > SCGC-AAA011-G17 > JACPIM01 > JBBSXW01. Next base: position 9,506 of record JBBSXW010000078.1, read on the forward strand.
TCTGAGATGCGCGCATCTGCAATGGTGAATCTTAACAGTAAAACAATGACCCAAAACAATGAAATTGAATTGCCAAAGGCCGTGTTCCAACCCAATTGCTCTGTTCTGTTCCTGCCGAAGTATAACTGAATTGCGAATAAAACAAAGATCAAAGGTATTACGAGCCAAAGAAGGTCCGGGTGCGTGAATGGTGTTGTGGTGATTAATTTCAATCTCGGTAAGAGAAAATTGCCAATATAAACATCTAGGAACTCTAGCAATTGCATTAACGTTTCCCTGTATGGCATAAGAGTTTAATAAATCCGAGGTTTTAAAATTTAGTTAATAATTCTATAGTGGTAAGTTTATTTTTTATTGAATTCGCAATAGCCGCAAAAACCGCATGTATACCTATCTTTATGGGTTGCCAGAAACATGGCTGGACCACATTTTGGACAGGTTTTTTGTCTAGTCACCATATCTCCAACTATTTGATATTTTTTATATCTTCTGCTTGGGGCTTTATTTTTTGGTTTCTTCTTGCCTGCCATTATTTCTTTTCCTCTTGTTTTGGTTCTAGTTTGGCTTCCTTTTTCTTTTTGTTTTTAAACTCAATCTTTTTTAATTGCTCTGGAGTTTTATAAATGTGGGCGGAGATTTTTGCCTTTCTGGCGCCAAAGACTTGATGTATTTTTTTAATTTGGATTACTTCTTCATTAACTTTTAGGTTTGTTGAAATTTGTTTTTTTATTTCTGCTTCACTAGGAGTTGCTTTTTCGTAGGTAGCTTCTATTTCTATTTCTTTCCTATCAAAAAAATTATTAGATTTTTCCTGAATGATTTTCGTTTGCATTTTGTATATAGCTTGCTAATTGTCCCATTTTACCTAACTTTTATTGCGTATTCTCCTTTAGCATGTATTTTTATTTTTTGCGCAATCTCGGACTTTACAGGATCCAGTATAATAAGCTTTCCTTTCCAGTTTTCACTAAATATATTTCCTTTGCAGATTGGGCATTCCTTCCCTTCTACAAAGATTTTGCATTTTTTACATACTTTTTTGGCCATTTTAGTTTAGTTCAATAAAACCCTCTTTAAAATTTATTGATATGTTAAAATTTCTTAAAAAACTTAGACCTAATAAGCCATCAACATAACTTTTTTGAGGCAGATCATGAACTATGGCTTTAACATTGGTGACTTCTTTTCCAGCGAAACGCACTAATTTTAGAGTTACAATTGGAACTTTTTCTACGCCTGATGCAGTTATCATTTCTGTTTTCTCCTGTGATAATTCTGGATGCAACCCTAGAGTTTCAGCAATTTCTAAAGGAATCATAACAAATGTTGCTCCTGTATCTAACGCCATTTTTGGTCTTAGTGTTTTGTTGCCATTCTTTATTTCAATATGGACATCAATGACATTAGATTCTTTGTTGAAATTTATTTTACCCATCAGAATGCAACCGCGTAACCTTTTTTTGGAATTTTTCCAGTATAAAAATGGGCAATATCTTTAGATTTGGATTGTTTCATTGCTTCATATGTGTCATCCCTATTCCTACTGTGTGCGATGACCTTGCCTTCTGACGGTTCTCCCTGTTTATCTATCTTTGTGACTTCAATAAGTACCCATTCGTCTTTATACTGCTTTTTTATTTCTTCTATTTCCATTTTGCTTATAAAGTAAAAATTGTATTTATTAATATTTTTATTCCTTATACAATACTCCTTTGGCCATTTTCTAACATTGCATTCCAATTATCATTTACGTATCTTTCTAATCTTCCAAAAAATCCATTTACGTGGGCTTCAACGATCATTTTTTCTTCTCAGCTTTTGCTTCCTTTTTTTCTTTTTTTTGTTTTTTTAACTCTTCTTCAATCCAAGTTAATGCTCCAAGCGAAGGCTGCCTCATTGTAAGTCCTATTTTTGGATTTTGAATCTCTTTGTGCGAGATAGCAATTATTCTTGCACGACATTTGTCTCCTACTTTAAGAACTTTTTTTGTTTCTTTTCCCGTTAAGACGCCTACTTTACTAAAACTCACATAATCGTCCATTGTTTGTGATATGTGGATCATGCCATCAATTGGACCTAAGTTGATAAATGCTCCAAAGTCTGCAATTTCTGTCAGGGTTCCGTGCACTACTTCCTGTAATTCCGGCTTGAAGATTAATAACTTATAAACTGTATCGTAATAAGCTGCTCCGTCGCCGGGAATTATCACGCCGTCGCCAATTGAGATTACTTCTGTTACTCCAATAGCTATGCCTATATTTTTTGATACAAAATTAGTAAATTGTTCACTAAGCCTTTTTAGGATGGCTTTTTTTGGCTCTTCTGTAAAATCGCTTGGAGAAACACGAACGTGGCTTCTGGCTTCTATTTCATAAAACATAGTGCATTCCTCAGACAAAGATAAGATGCTTTTGTTGCCTTATGGTAATGATTGCTATTTTTGCCTTTTTAAGCTTTTCCTTTAGTTCTTTGTCTTGTGTGGCTATAATTGTGTTTTTATGCGTTTTTACGTAATCTAGAATTAAATCGTCTACTGATTTTTGCTTGCTTGTTTTTATGATATTAAATTTTAATACAATTTCTATTGCTATACTTGACAGCGGCTTGTTCTCTAGCTCGTTAAGCGTCTTGTCTAAAATTGAGATATTTATATGGTATGGGCAGAGCGTTTTTAACGATTGCTCTATGTCGATATGGTTTTTTATGGCATTTAAGATAAAACTGGTATCTAGAATGACTGTTTTCATTACTTTTTAGAGTTAAGAAAGTTTTATTAAGTTTTTTAAGCTATTATAGGCCATGTTTAGGAAAATTAAAAATAAACTCTTGATAGGTGCTGCTTCTGCTGCTATTGGCTTTAATGTTAGCGGGTGTCCGCAGCGGGACGGGGACGCTGACAACGATGGGATATCAGACAGTATTGATGGATGCGTGACTCAGCAAGAGACTTTTAATGGTTACCAGGATACTGATGGATGTCCTGATACACTACCTGGATCTGGGGGAAATGGTGATACTGACGGTGACGATAATTTTACTAGTTCTTTAGAAAACTTATTAGAAAATCCGAGTGATGCAAGACATCGCATTGATGATTTATTCTCTGCGATAGGAGAGAGGTATGCAAAATATGGTGCGGATAGAGCGATGAGTTTAGTAGAGCAGGATTTAGCATCAAACATAAAAACTGCAGGAAGAATGGACAAACTAGAAGACGCTAGCAGAGAACTAGATGGAAATGTAATTGTTTTTGATTTGCCAGACACATTTTTAAACAAATTGGTGCCGCAAGCTATAAACAAACCGATTGTATTTTATGTTAACGGCATAACCACAACAATACCAGACTATATTAATCAATTGTATGCTTTGCGCGGAGCATTAAAAGAGTTGGATATTGATTTGGGAGTAACAGGCTTTTATAATGAAAGTTTTTCTGAAGTCAAAATAAATGGTGTAAAGGTTTGCCCATTGATTCGTTTAGCCCCTTTTTATAACTCGCTAGAAGCACTTTGTTCTGGGGATGGGCTTCTTGTTGACCTTGCCGAGGCTGGGGTGCAGGAAGCCGAGGTCTGGGGTTTGTATCGTCCTAATCTTGAACAAGCTACTTGGCTTTATAATGTGGTGAAAACGGCATTTGATGAGGGGCATAAAATAATCTTCCTTGGTCATTCGCAAGGCAATTTGTATATTCGACAAACTATTACTCTGTTAGATGGCTCCAATAAAGATGATTATAGAGTTGTATCTGTTGGCACTCCTGCTTTAGTTTCCCATCCGCTAGGAAATAATGCCGTTGAAACAGTGCAGATTAGGGACGATATAATAAATGCCATTGTGCCTGGAAGCCCTGTAGCGAATACAGACCCATCATTTTCTGACTATCATCCATTAAAATCTCATAGTTTTTTACATAGTTATTTAAAGGACGGTTCGGCTGCAAAGAGAAAGATCTTGAATGCTATAGAAAGATTTGCTACTGAGCTTACGAGAGTAAGCGGTGATGAAAATAATGGTGAAGATCAAACTCCCTGCTTAGAAGATATTGCTACAGATTGGATTCGGTTGCAGAACACTAGCGGGGATCATGTAAGATTTTTCGTGGCACATGGATTTGAAAATTCATTTGATTTTTACATTCCTAGTGGACATTTAGTAAAGGATACACCAATTTTACCAAATTTTGAATTATATGGAAGGGAGTCATGCGACATTAATGAATTCAAACCTGCTTTCCCAGCAAATGTGCAAGATAATTGGACATTTACTGTTACTGACCCAAATAGAAATACTGGGGAGTTTTTACCTCCGAATTATGGAAACCCAATACTCGACCAAATATCTTGCAAGGGGAGTAATAATTTTCTCTTAATTAAATGGAACGGAAACAATTTACAATGTTCTGGTTCTGATGTTGACAGGGGCGATCCTTACGTTGATAAGGTTGGGGATAGTTTTGGTACCTCACAAGAAATCTTGAATCCGTCCTTTGGTTTGGGGGCTCCTGATATGAAATATGTTACATTTAAAACACCATCAGATTTTCCGTGGGTGAAGCAGACATATATATTCAAAGATAATGTTCCAAAAAATGGTCCTGGTGATGATATTATCATTCATTATGGTCGCTTTATTATGCAAGATGGTTTTAATCTAGAGGTCACGTATGGCATTAATAACGGGTTGGATGAAGCTATAACAAAATTTTTTTATGCTAGTGATATTGAGCGTGGCAATGGCAAACTAGGATTGGATATAGGAAATATTAATGTAAATGGCAACTATGTGGTAAGCGTAGTTGTTGATGATGCCGACGAACATCGAGCTAGCGAATTTGATATAGACGCAATAGAATCGAAATACAACGAGTAAAATATTCTTCTATAATGCCAAAATTCCCACTCAAATCATACATTTTAAAGGACTTTTTCCTAAAAATATTTTAATAGCACAAGCCTTCTAGTATCAAAATCTTGAGGTTTTTGGGGCAGAAAGCTTTTTAAAGATTGGAAGGCTTATTTTGTTAGAAATAACGACTTTTTGTTGGGGGATTTTTAGGAAAAAAATAAAGGAAAATTAGTAAGATGACTCAAGAGTATAAAGCTGCAAATATAACTGTATTGAAAGGTTTAGAGGCAGTTAAGCGCAGACCAGCTATGTATGTTGGAGATACTGGATTAAGGGGCTTACATCACATTGTATATGAGGCAATTGACAACGGAATTGATGAGGCTGCTGTTGGCTATTGCAAAAATATTTTTGTTATAATCCATAAAGATGGAAGTATAACTGTTGAGGATGATGGGAGAGGAATTCCAATTGATGAGCATCCTGAAGAAAAAAGATCTGCTGTTGAGGTTGTAATGACAACATTGCATGCTGGCGGAAAATTTGATAATAAAACTTACAAAGTGTCTGGCGGGTTGCACGGGATTGGCATTTCTGTAACCAATGCATTGTCGAAATGGTTAGAGGTTGAGGTAAGAAGAGACGATACTGTTTATAAACAAAGATATGAAGAAGGAGTGCCGCAAACGCCTGCAATTGCGATTGGCAAAGCTGATGGTACGGGAACAAAGATTACGTTTATGCCGAATAGTGAAATATTCCAAGATACGAATTTTCACTTTGATACTATTGCTACAAGATTGAGAGAACTGGCTTTTTTAAATAGGGGCCTTAAGATTAAGATTAAAGATGAAAGGGATGGGAATGAGAAAGAATTTCATTATGAAGGCGGCATTGTAAGCTTTATTGGGCATTTGAATAAGAATAAAAATGGCATGGGTGAAATTGTTTATTTTGAAAAAAAAGTCGATGGATTAGATGTTGAAGTTGCCTTACAATATAATGATGGTTATAGAGAGAATATCTATAGTTTTGCCAATAATATTAATACGATTGAAGGCGGAACACACTATAGCGGATTTCTAACAGCATTAACAAGGGCTATTAATAGCTATATTAAGAAAAATAAAATGAATTCTGGAGGAGTTTTAGGTGAAGATGTTAGAGAGGGCTTGACTGCAATAATATCTGTTAAATTAAGCAATCCGCAGTTTGAAGGGCAAACCAAGACTAAATTAGGAAATGGTAGTGTTAAGGGATTGGTTGATAGGGTTGTGTTTGAGAAATTAAGCGAATATTTTGAAGAGCATCCAAAAGATGCAAAATTGATAATTGGAAAATGCATTTCTGCTTCGTATGCAAGAGAGGCTGCTAGGAAAGCGAGGGAATTGACGAGAAGGAAGAGCGTGTTGGCTTCTGGGGGACTGCCTGGAAAATTAGCTGACTGCCAGGAAAAAGATCCTGCCAAGGCTGAGTTGTTCATTGTGGAGGGGGATTCTGCAGGAGGCAGCTCCATTGGAGGCAGGGACAGAAAATTTCAAGCGATTTTGCCTTTAAGGGGAAAAGTCTTAAACGTGGAAAAGGCGAGATTAGACAAGATTTTTTCCAATAAAGAGATTGTTACATTAATTACTGCTTTGGGAATAAGTATTGGTGATGATCTTGATATTAATAAATTAAGATACCACAAAGTTATAATAACCGTAGACTCTGATATAGATGGACAACACATATGCACCTTACTGTTAACTTTTTTCTATAGATACCTGAGACTTTTGATTGATAGGGGCTACTTGTACATAGCTATGCCTCCTTTGTACAAAATTGTAAAGCATAAGAAAGTCTATTATTTATATAATGAGAGAGAGATGGAAGAATTTTTGAAGGAGAATGGAAAAGACAACATAAGTATACAGAGATATAAAGGATTGGGTGAAATGAATCCTGAGCAACTTTGGGAGACCACTCTCAATCCTGAGATAAGAAAATTGAAACAGGTTAATGTAGAAGATGCTATTAAAGCGGATGAAATATTCTCTATTTTAATGGGCGAGTTAGTTGAACCTAGAAAAGAATTTATCTCAAAATATGCCAAAGAGGTCAAGAATTTAGATATATAAAATGCCAGAAGAAATTCAACAAAAACTGATTGAAGATGAGATGAAGCAGGCATATATGGACTATGCTATGAGCGTCATAATAAGCAGGGCTATTCCTGACGTAAGAGATGGACTTAAACCGGTGCATAGAAGAATTTTATTTGCAATGTATAAATCTGGATTGTTCCATGATAAAGGATTTAGAAAATCTGCCAATGTTGTTGGAAATTGCTTAGCTCATTATCACCCCCATGGAGATGCTGCAATTTACGATGCTTTGGCAAGGATGACTCAAAATTTTTCTTTGAGATATCCTCTAGTTAAAGGCCAGGGCAACTGGGGTTCTATCGATGGCCATCCGCCAGCGGCGCAAAGATACACAGAATGTAAGTTAGACAAATTTGCTGAAGAATTATTAGACGATCTTGAAAAAGATACCGTTAATTTTATTCCAAATTATGACAGCACCACAGATGAGCCTGTGGTATTACCAAGCAAGATTCCAAATTTATTGATTAATGGCAGCATTGGAATTGCTGTTGGAATGGCTACTAATATTCCTCCGCATAATATTAAAGAGATTTGCGATGCGGTTATTTATTTTATTGAAAATAAAGAATGTAGCGTTAGTAATTTAATGAAGTTTGTAAAGGGTCCTGATTTTCCTACGGGCGGCATTATTTTAGGTGAAAATGGCATAAATAGCGCTTACAGAACTGGGAAAGGTAAAATAATTGTGCGAGCTAAAGCAGAATTTGAGGGAAGTAAGATAATTATTAGTGAAATTCCTTACATGGTAAATAAAAGCATGCTATTAGAGAATATCGCTGAGCTGGTTAAAGATAAAAGAATTGTTGGCATTGATGACATTAGAGATGAAAGCGACAGAAGAGGAATGAGAATTGTTATTGAACTTAAAAAAGATGCTAATGGCGAGGTTGTTTTGAATCAGCTGTATAAGTTGAGCAGTCTGCAAACTAGTTTTGGAGTAATTAATCTTGCTTTAGTTGGTCAAGAGCCTAAGATTTTAAATTTGAAAAATTTAATTGAGGAATTTATAAAACATAGGTTTGATGTTATTACGAGAAGAACTAGGTTTGATTTAAAGAAGTCTGAAGAGAGGACACATGTTCTAGAAGGATTAAGGATTGCATTAGAAAATATTGACCCTGTTATCAAAGGAATAAAAGAAAGCGAGAATGTTGATGTTGCCAGAAAGTTTTTAGTTAATGGCTTTAAATTAAGCTTGGAGCAAGCTAATGCTATTCTGGATATGAAACTGCAGAGATTGACTTCTTTAGAAACTAAAAAGATAGAAGAAGAATACGTGGGTTTATTGAAATTGATTGATGAATTGAAAAGCATTCTTACTGACGAAAACAAAGTTTATGAGATAATTAAGAATGATACTAAAGGGGTTATTGAGAGGTATGGGGATGAAAGAAGAACTCAAATTATTGCTGGCGGTGATGATGAAGTTGTTTTGGATGAAGACTTGATTAATGAAGAGGATATTGTTGTAACTGTGACTCAATCTGGGTATATTAAACAGGTTCCTCTAGATACCTATAAGAGCCAATTGAGAGGCGGCATGGGCATTAGGGCTGCGACTGTCAAAGAAGAGGATAATATTGGGGAATTGTTTGTTACCAGCAATTTAAGCCAGCTCTTATTTTTTACTAATAAAGGAAAAGTTCATTGGCTAAAGGCGTTTATGGTTCCTGAAGCAAGCAGATACGCACGCGGAGCAAATTTAATTAATTTACTGAGATTGGGAGAGAAAGAAAATATGAATGCTGTTTTGCCTGTTAAGACTTTTGAAGAGAATATGGGTTTGATGTTCGCAACTAAGAAAGGGATAATTAAGAAGACTAAGTTAGAGGAATTTAGCAATCCTCGAAAAGGCGGCATATTAGCTATAAACCTGCGTGAAGATGATGAGGTTGTTGCTGTTAGATTATGTGGTGCTGGAATGAAGTTTATTTTGGGAAGCAAGAATGGAAGGGCTGTGAAATTTTTAGAAAAAGATGTTAGGGAGATGGGAAGAAATGCCACTGGAGTAAGGGGAATTAAATTGATTAATGACGAATTAGTTGGAATGGAAGTTGGAAATGATGAGTGGGACTTGTTAAGCGTTACTGAGAATGGATTTGGCAAGAGAACTAAGATTAGCGAATATAGGCTGATTAGCAGAGGCGGGAAGGGCGTTATTAACATGAAGATAAGCGAAAAAAACGGAAAGGTCGTTGGCATTAAAACTGTTACTGAAGATGATGAGATATTGTGCGTGAGTGATAAAGGACAGGCGATTAGGCTTAATGTTAAAGGAATATCTAGGATAGGAAGGCATACTAGAGGAGTAAGGGTAATTAGATTGAAAGAGGGGGACAAGGTTGCTAATGTTAGCAGGATTGTTAAAAGCGCGGAGTGATTTAAAATAGTTTTATCATATACAGTATGCTTAGATAGAGTTATTAATGGCGGTTAAGATGAAAGCACTCTCTTTAAAACAGCCCTTTGCGGAACTTATTCTTCAAGGCAAGAAAAAGATTGAATTGAGGAAATGGAATACTCATTTTATGGGAGAATTTTTAATACATGCTTCTAAAATTTCAGATAAAAAAGCTATGAAAAGATTCGGATTTGAGGATCTGCCTTGCG
>JBBSXW010000079.1:0-5548 GCA_038045665.1 Nanobdellota archaeon
GCATCAATGTTTCATGAAGAAGAAGACAATTATGATTTTAAGTTTGTTAATGTAGACCGCTATCCTGATGAATCTTTTAAAAAAGAGATGATAGAGGTAACAGAGGGAGCACTTTGCTTTGGAATTTCCTCTATGACTGGTTATCAAATAAAAGAAAGTCTTGATTTTGCCAAAATAATAAAAAAACATTACCCAGATATGCTAATTGTTTGGGGAGGTTGGCATGCTTCAATCTTGCCGCACGAGACTATAAAAGATCCCAATGTTGATATCATTGTAAAAAGCCAAGGTCAAAGAACTTTTTATGAATTAGTTAAAGCCCTAGAAAACAAAACAGATTTAAGAAATGTTAAAGGCATTCTTTTTAAGGAAAATGGGGAGGTGATAGAAACTCCCAATAAGGAATTTGAAGATATTAATAATTTCCCCCCAATACCTTATCATCTATTTGAAAAGACAAAAGAGTATGTTGATGATTTAGAAAGACTGGATGGTACAAGGTTAATACATTACGTTTCATCTCAAGGTTGCCCATTTGCATGTAAATTCTGCGTTGAAAAGATTGTAAGCAACAGGAGATGGAAGGCAGTAGGAGTAGACAGGATGCTCCAAGATGTCGATAACTTAGTTAAAAATTACGATGTTAATGAAATGATCTTTTATGATAGCCTATTTTTTGTAAATAAAAGAAGGGTTATAGACTTCTGTCAGGGCATTATAGATAGAGGCTATAAAATAAAATTCAGTAACCTTAATGGTAGAACACACATTCTCAACGACTTCACAGATGAAGAATGGGAAATAATGCAAAAAGCTGGAATTTCCGGCATACTAATTGGAGCAGAATCTGGTTCACAAAAGATATTAGATATGATTAATAAGGCTGCCACTGTGGAAGACACTATCAGAACTGTAGAAATTACTAAAAAATACGGCATTGATCTAACTATATCTTTGATGGTTGGATTGCCACCAGAAAGGCAGGAAGATTTAGACGAGGAACTCAATTTAACCTTGGATATGATTGAAAGGATAATTAAAATAAGAAATGACAATAATTTCTTGCTATTTATATACCTGCCATATCCGGCAAATGAACTATTTGAAAGGTCAGTTAAACTTGGCCTACAGCCGCCAATAGATTTACAAGGTTGGGCTGATTTTGAATTGCATAATAAAATAACTCCCTGGATTACAAAGAAATTTTACAACAAAGTTATGTATTTAAAAGACTTTATATTGCCTTATATATCAGATGTGTATCGAGAAAGGCATATAGACAAATTTCATACCGTACAATATTTTTTTCATAAACTTGCTCAATTTAGATTTAAACATAGGTTTTTTTACTTCCCATTAGAATATAAAATCTATAAATTCTATACAACAAGAAGAGAAAAAAGAAGTAGGGTTGTAATAGAAAGAGAAATAATGAGGGAGGCGCATGTTCCAATTATGGCTGAACACGTAATTACAACCGGTTAGTTTCGATCGAGAAAGATCAAAAACCATTAAATCATTTAGTGCTTGCTACTCTCACCCATATATCATTAAATGGCTTTTTTCTCAGATTGATATCTCTGTAGACTAATACCCATAGATACAATCTGATAAAAATTAGTTCTATAGTCCAAAAAAACTCCCTTGTGGTTTTTGGGTAGTTAAATATTTTAAATATTCCTAAGGATTCTTTTAAAAAAGATCTCATCCTTCTCTTATCGTCTATAAAATATTTAAGCTGATTATATCCTCCAGTGCTTCTTATTTTCTGCTTGATCCAATCCTTAAAATTATCTGGATATTTCACATAAACTTTGGCAAAGGGGGCATAACTGGTTTCAAATCCCTTTTGAAAAATTAAATGAGAAATTAAAGCATCTTCTGAAAAAGCTTCTGGTGGAATCTCTTGAATAATCCCGCCCCTAAAGGCATATAGGTAGCCAGAACACACGATAATTTTGCCAGCCCGACTTCTTCTCAATCTGGTTTCATGAGCCCCCAAATCAGTTAATAAGTGGCTATAATAACCCCATTTATTTTCCCTGGGATTTAGGCTTATTGGCCTTCCGCTTACAATTCCTACTTTCTTATTTTCAAAAGGTTTTAAAATTTCAATTATTGCTTTATTATCTAAAAAAACATCTCCGTCAGTTAAAATTAAGATATCTCCTCTGGTTTCTTTGAAGGCCTTATTTAATGCGCTTGGCTTTCCAATTCCCAGATCTTGTATATACTTAGTATTTTTATAATCTTCTACAATCTTTCCTGTTTCAATATCTGGAGCAACTACTAAAATTTCGTAATCTTCTCTGATATTCTGTTTTAAGATTGATTCTACAGCCTTGCCTATAGTGTTAGTTTCATTAAAGGCAGTTATAATGATCGAGATCATTTATCTTATTAAATATAGGAAATTTATATAACTTGCCTATTCCAAGGCCTAAATCTATAATATGGTTTTAAAATGAATACGCCAAAACTACCAACTAGATTAAATATAGAATCGTATATGCTGAAGCTCCTCCATGGTAATATGGCCTGTATAACTTCCATCCCGAAACCGTAGAAAAAGGCTATTAGCGCTGTTGCTAAATATGCGGCCTTAACATTAAATTCCTTTAAGACAAAAAACAGAAGTGCTGCTAGAACAAAGTACGCCATTACGTGGTTATTTACTTCAAAGGCTGAGCCACCTTGTCCTTCAGGATATGTTACTTTTGATATTGACATGAAGAAAATAAATAAAGCCCAAACTATTAGAGCGATTAACTTCAATTTGAGTGAAATGATTTTTTTCACAATAAATCTTACAATTTCATAATTAAAAAAATTTTCTATTCTTGTTTATCGTTGACTAAATGATAATAAAACTCATTTAGTATTGGTATCCGGTAATAAACCTTCATCAAGCAGCCATTCATAAATCATATTTGCAACAACTTCATTTCCTCTTTCATTCCAATGCGGATCATGCTGGAAATAAATTTGCTCAGTATTTTCTTTTATGTATATCCTGAGTTCCGGAGTAAGATCTAAAACTTTTATATCATGCTCTTCTCTTAATCTTGTAAGTTCTACATTTGGCCTGGACCAGTTTAATAAATTTCCATATTTGTCTTTTATTTTAGGCTCAAGTACTTGAACGGACCTTGGTATGATAACCAGAGCAAAGGCTCTATTGTCTTCTTTACTTAATTCATCCATTTTTAGAATAAGCCTGGTAGTTTGATTAATATTGTGATTAAGTTCCTCAGTATAGTTTTTCCCAAATAGGCCGGGTTCTGCTCCACCTTCCCAAAAATAATTCAAAATGTTCCTAAAGTAATTCTTAAATAAGGTATAAAAGTGAGAATGAAAAGTTAAAAACACGTTAGTTCTATAAACTAAATCCTTAAAACCACCTTTCGTAATATTATTAACGGCTCTAGTTCTACCGAATTCATCAATAAAAAAACTATTATCATAGACCCTTATTGGCAGCCCATCATTATCAATTTCCCATTCATGAATTTCAAAATCATTAAAAATAGAAAATTCCACAATAATTAAATCTGGATCCAATTCAAATTTTTTATTTTTTAGATAAACATAATAGTTATCTGGGCTATTGCCCTTTGCCCATCCAGCATTGATAACCTCAAAACGTCCATCTAGGTTTTGATTTAATTTTCTTTCTAGCACTTCAGTAAACACATTTTCTATTTCAACCCCCCATCCAAAAGTATTAGAATCGCCTAAAAATAGAATCCTATAAACGTTATTGGGTTTTTCCTTTGTAAATTCAGAATCTCTAAACCCCAAGGAATTTATATTAATAGACACATTAAACTCTTCAATAGTATTGAAATGCCTCGTAGATTTACCTTTCTCCAACTCAAAGACTAGGTCATCACTCTCCTCAAAGATTTGCGGACTAGCCTCCAGCACAGTATGCTTAAAAACAGGTTGTGGAAAAAATATCCTTAAAAATACCTCAATCACAACAAATATTACTGCTAAAGTGATTAGTATTTTGATAATTCCTATTATAAATCTCTTTTTTTTACTTTCCTGTTTGATCTCTTCCATAATTTCATCCCATCACTACAAAGCTATATTAATTTTGCCAATAGCAATCTTTAAATAAATCATAGAAAAATTAGTATTTATTAAGGGTTTGAAAATGGATCCAAGGATATTAGTTGGTTGCCCAGTATCTGATTATCACGAGTACAGCACAGATCGATATCTCGATGCAATTAGAAAAATAAACTATTCTAACTATGACGTTCTGCTTGCTGACAATTCTAAGGCAGATGATTTTTCTAAAAAGCTTCAAGAAAGGGGCATAAATGTAATAAGAATAGAGCACAGCGATGCTCCAAAAAAGAGAATTATTGATAGCAGAAATGCCTTGAGAGAAGCAGTTTTAGAAAAAAATTATGATTATTTTTTAAGCCTAGAGCAAGACGTAATCCCGCCTTTAGACATAATCAAGAAGTTTATAAGCCATAACAAAGAGGTAGTCACTGGTATATATTTTAACCATTATCCTGGTCTAAATGAACCAATTTCACTGGCATTTATTGAAACAGGAATCAAAGGATATGGAATGAGAACGCTGTCTGATGAAGAATTAAATTCAAATAGATTGCTAAAAATAAATGCATGCGGCTTGGGCTGCGTACTTATTGCAAAAGAAATATTGAAAAAGATTAAATTCAGAATTGATCCCAGGTTTGATGAGTTTGATGACATGCCTTTCTGCAGAGACATTAGGGATAAGAATATTGAACTTTATGCGGATACAAGTGTTAAATGTATCCATCTTTTGAAGGATAGGCCCTGGTCTTGGGCAGACTTGGATCCACCAAGAAATATCCTAAAATTAAAAAAAACATAGGCTATGCGTACATGATAAAAGCTGATCTAAATAATAAAAAAGTATTTTTAAGGGTAGATTTTAATGTTCCATTAGAAAATAAAAAAATCCTTGATGATACTAAAATTCTTGAAGCAATACCAACCATAAAATACCTCATTAAAGAAAAAGCAAAACAAATAATAATTTGTACTCATTTAGGAAGACCAAGGGGCAAGGATCCAAAATTTAGCACAAAGATCTTAATAAATCTATTATCAGAAAAGCTAGGATTAGGCATAACGCACTTTGACCTTGCTGAAAAAGATAATCCTCCTCAAGATGAATTATTAATCCTTTTAGAAAATATAAGATTTTATGATGGAGAAGAATCCTGTTCTCCAGAATTTAGCAAAAGATTGTCTAGCCTGGCAGACCGTTACATTAACGATGGTTTTTCTATAATGCATAGGAAACATGCTTCTGTTGTGGGCATTACAAAATATTTGCCTTCTTTTATAGGCAATTCGGCTTCAAAAGAAATATCAATTATAAGAAAATTCCTAAATCCAAAAAAAAACTCAATAGCAATTATAGGCGGATCTAAACTAGAAACGAAGCTGCCTATAATAAAAAATTTATCTAAAAGATATGATAAAGTTCTGCTCGGAAGTCTAATTGGTTTAGAATTAAGCAGGGTTTACAAGG
>JBBSXW010000080.1:0-2727 GCA_038045665.1 Nanobdellota archaeon
CCCAGTTCCGGCGAACTGAAAATAAGGTTAAAAATTGCTGCTTTGAGTATTTCAGTTATGATGGCGCTTATATTGTTATTTGTAGTGTTAACATGAAATATGGAGATATAGCGCTTATCCGCTATCGATAATAAGCTTTAAAAACCATGTTCTTGTAAAAACTTCCTATGAAAATTTTTATATTAATCTTGGCAATGACACTGATATTTGCTGCTTTTGCTATGGCCGCGCCGGTCATCTATGGTATAACAGTGAATGGCTTTGCAGATGGCGTTGCATTTACTAAAACCCAAAACGAGGTAAAAGAATGTGAAAATACCTGTGAGTTTCCTGTGGCACAATTTGAAGTGCCTGAAAGATTTACATTTACCAATTATGTAATAGCTAATCCTAGTGAGCTTATCAAATCTATAAAATTTAAATCGACTAATGAGTTAACAAGTTCTAGTTTTGAAGATATAATAGTTTTGGAAACTCTGGAGTTAAAGGAAGAACTAAAAATAGGAAGACTGGTTACGAAAAATCTAAATCAGGGGCAAAACAATCTTGTTATTCAATTAGAGAATATAGGGCTTAAGGATATTAATGACATATCTGTCCAGATAAGCGGCGATGGAGTAAAAACTACAAGTAGGTCTATGATTAGCTTAGCCAAGGAACAAACAGATTTTATTAATACGATAGTGCAGATAACAAATTACGGCGATATAGATATAATAATTAAAGCGTATTCGAATGAAAAGCTTTTAGGCCAAGCGATAGAAACGATTTATGTAGAGCCGCCTGAAGAACTGCCTACAGAGGAAGTGGTCTATGTCGATGATGATTATGCTCAAGCAGAAGTAAATAAATTATGGGACAAATTGTCTAGCTATGAAAAAGAATATTTTACCAAGGAATCCCAAGACTATAAGCTTTCGGATCTGGAGTCTGATTTAGATAATATAAAAAATGATATAAAGGAATTGGAGCTTAATTATGGTAAGTTAACTAAGGAAGGGTTTGACAGGGAAGTTTCAATTATTTTAAGAAGTTTGGATGATGTTAAACTGCAGATAGACCTTGCTGCTCCTAAAAAATTTACAGACAGCATAAAAGAGCATTTGGTATTGATAGCAACAAGCTTAGGTATAATAGTTTCTTCTCTTACTGCTTTTGGACTGGCAAAGTCGCATGTTTTGTCAAAGAACAAGGAAGAAAAGAAAGTCCATAAAGCTGCTAAAAAATAAAGCTAACCAAAAACTATATAATCATATTTTCAATGAGTATAAATTATGAAGAAAGCTATAAGCCCGTTGATTTCTGTTGTCCTGCTTGTCGGGATGACAGTAACTTTAATTGCTTTTATAGCAGTGTGGGTTCAGAATATTAGTGAAGAAACCGTTGCATTTGCAGAGGAAAAACAGGAATTTATAAAGCTTCAGGATATAAAAATAGAGGTTTTGGGTGTTGTTGGAGGAGTTGCTAGTGGAGAAGGAAAGCCTATAACTCTTACGATCAGCAATAATGACGAGTATAAGATTAACAGCATAATTTTTAGAGCTTATGAGGATGAGAGGAATATATTAAATACCCTTGAGATAAAAAATCCAATAGAAGCTTATCAGGCTGAAAACATAGATGTTAATATACCAGCTGAAACTAAACTAATTGAGCTGGTGTTTTTAGTTGGGGACAGGAATGTGCCTGTAGTTTACCCTAATAAAGTAAAGGTGCCTTAAGATGGAACTAGTTTACTTAGTGCCTGTAATTGCTTTTTTAGGGATAATCCTTGGAATAGTATTAAACAAACTAGCTACTGAGGAAATAAAATTCGGGAAGTTTGGAGCGAGATACTTTGTGTGGATGAAAAGGATAGTTTTAATTTCTATAATAATCAGCGTTTTGTATCTTGCTGATAATTTTTTAATTGTTATTAGCTTGGCTATTTTGGGATTTATTGCTGGAGTGTTTATTAGCGAGTATTTGTTTCTTGGAATTTCTATGGTTCTTGCATTTCTATTTTCAAGCGAGGTTTTGATATGGATGTCCAGCCTGGTTTTTCTTTATGGATTGCCATACGGAAGCATGATGAGGAGAGTTAAAAAAGGGCATATTTATCTATTGGGATTGTTTTTTATTCCTTTAGTGCTATTGTTTTTTAATATAGGAAGTAATTTTTTGATAGGTTTTGTTGCTGGTGGGTGCTTTAATTATTTGATAAGGAAATAATGCTAGAGAAAGAAGCTGTTAAAGAGAGAAGAGAATTTAATAGGGAACTTTATGATAAGATTTTTTCTATTACTGGGAAGCCTAAGAAAATATTGGATATTGGGTGCGGATTAAATCCTGTTTATTTTCCATATAGGGATATTGAGTATATTGCTCTAGATAAGAATAAAGAAGTTTTAAAAAAAGTTAAACAATATTTTAAGAAAAATAAAATTAAAGGTTGTGTAGTTAATTCTGATATTTTAAATTTTGATTTTAAGATTGGTGCCGATGTGTGCTTTGCTTTTAAGGTTTTTGATTATCTAGACAGAAGAGATGTTAAGCTAGTTTTAGACAAGATTAATGCTGATTATATTGTCGTGAGCTTTGCTACCAGGACTGTTACTGGGAAACGAATGAGGGAACCCAGGAGGGAATGGTTTGAGAAAATTGTAAAGATTCATAAGGTATTAAGATTTCATAATGAGATTTTTTATATAATTAAGAAGGTTTAGCCTTTTAAGGTTAATGCGCCAG
>JBBSXW010000080.1:2827-5251 GCA_038045665.1 Nanobdellota archaeon
ATCAGGAGTATTATAATTATGAACGCAAAAGGGATAACCCTAAAGCCTGAGTTTGAGAAGGCAGTATTTGATTTGGGATTCTCAGAACTCACAGAAATACAGGAAAAATGCATTCCCATTATCCAGCAGGGAAAAGATGTAATCGGCTTGTCTTTTACTGGTTCAGGAAAAACAGCAGCATTTGGTTTTCCTGCTCTTGAAAAAGTCATACCTGGAAAAAGAATTCAATTATTAGTTGTTGTTCCTACAAGAGAACTATGTAACCAGATTACCAAAGAATTTAGAAAGTTCACAAAATACAGAAAAACATACATTGTCGGAATATATGGCGGAGTATCTATCAACCCCCAGATAGAACATTTAAGGCACACAGATGTTGTTATAGGCACACCCGGAAGATTGCTTGACCATCTTTCCAGAGGAACTTTAAAATTAGATAGTTTAAAAATACTTGTTCTTGATGAAGCAGACAAAATGTTTGAAATGGGATTCGTCGATGATGTGAAGAAAATAGTTTCGGGGGTTCCAAGAAACTGTCAAAAGCTGTTTTTTGGTGCAACAATGCCTTCAGAAATAATGAACATTGCGAGAAGCCATATGAATAACCCAGAAAAAGTTAAGATGCAGTCTTATGTAGATGAGAAAAAGCTTATACAACATTATTATGATATTGATAAAAATAATAAATTTTCTTTGCTTGTCCATATAATTAAAACAAATTTAAAGGGATTGATAGTTATTTTTTGTGGTAGAAGGCATATGGTTGATATTATAAACAAAAATTTAAACAAGCAAAACATAAAATCAGAGGCGCTTCATGGGGGAATAACACAAAACAGAAGAAATCATGTAATGGAAGAATTCCGTGATGGAAAACTTAATGTTTTAGTAGCAAGCGAAGTGGCAGCAAGAGGATTGGATATAAAAAATCTTAATTTAATAATAAATTATAATTTACCAAAAACATCACGAGAATATGTTCATAGAATAGGAAGAACTGCTAGGGCTGGAGAAGAAGGAAAAGTTATTTCATTATTATCTTCAGAAGACTATGATAATTTCAAAAGGGTTCTTGAAGACAGGTCCTTATTAATTCAGAAAATGAAACTTCCAGAATTTGAACACGTAGAATTTGTAAGGTCACAGCATCATGGGAGACCATTTGATAATAGGAGATTTCATGGACGGTTCCAAAAACATAGAAATAGATAATACGCCCTCTTCCCTAACAAATGATAGTAGTTACTTTTGCTTAACATAATCAAATCCAACCATTTATTTATTCCTAATTCTAAATCAATACCCACCATTTCAGAAGGAACTTCATTCGTAGTAGAATAATTTTCTATAAAGTTGTGCTGTAAGATAGTTCGCTGATGATCTATAAGGTAAAACAGGTAAGAACAAATAATATAAACACCATTCCTCTTAAATTTTTATGCTTTACTTAATCAGTTTAGGCTTAAGTGATGAAAAAGATGTTTCTGTAAAGGGATTTGAGATAGTTAAAAAAGCCTCTGAGGTTTATCTAGAGAACTATACCTCTAAGATGCAAATCTCTAAAGATGATCTTGAAAGGTTTTACGGCAGAAAAATACAATTGGTTGAGAGGGATTTTGTTGAAAAAAAGATAGAAAATTTATTTGAAAAGGCAAGAAAACAGGATATTGCTTTTTTAGTACAGGGAGATGTTCATTCTGCAACTACGCATATAGACTTATTTTTGAGGGCTAAGAAAAATAATGTTCCTGTTGAGGTTATTTTGGGTGCTTCAATAATTACTGCCGTTGGGGTTACGGGATTGAGCTTGTATAATTTTGGGAAGGTTGTTAGCATACCATTCGATAATAAACAGATTAAAAGCCCTTATGAGAATTTTTTAATTAATAAAAAAAATGGATTGCATACTTTGTTTCTATTGGATTTAGATTCTGACAATAGTAGATATTTAACAGTCAAAGAAGGATTGGAATATTTGAAAGATAATGGATTAAGCGAAGATACTTTAGTAGTTGGGTGTGCTAGGATGGGGAGTAATGATCAAACTATAAAGGCCGGAAAACTAATTAATGTTATTGATTTCGATTTCGGGAAACCGCCTTATTGCATTATTGTTCCTGGGAAATTGCATTTTGTTGAAGAAGAGGCCTTAGGGTTGTGGAGATAGATAAAGTTTATAAAATCAGATTTATGATAGTTAAATATGGGAAAATTCAATGTTATTATAGAAAAAGATGAAGAAGGTTGGTTTATATCTGATGTAGTTGAACTTCCAGGGTGTCACACACAAGCTAGAACAATAGACCAATTAATAGAGAGAACTAAAGAGGCTATTAAAGCATATCTCGAAACAGAGCAAGAATCAGAACTCAAAGAAGAATTTGTTGGGATCCAGCAAATAGAGGTGTAGTTCTTTGGCAAAAT
>JBBSXW010000080.1:5351-10615 GCA_038045665.1 Nanobdellota archaeon
CCAGGACTTCTCAATAAAATAATTAAAAAAGATCTTAAGGTTACAAGAGAAGAATTTCAAAGATATCTTTAACAATGGAAATAATTGTTCATCCTAGGAAAAGAAAAACAGAAATTTTGGAAAAGAGAAACGGAGTTCTTATAATTAATGTAAAAGGTAAAGCAGAGAATAATGAAGCAAACAACGAAATTATTAGGTTTTTTACAAAGAAATCCGGGAAGAAAGTAAAAATAATAAGAGGCTTGAGAAGTAAGAGAAAGACGTTGAAACTTTGGTAACATTTACAAAAGTTTTAATAATAGAAAATAGTTCTTTACAATATGAACATAGAAGCAGAAGTTAGAAGTTTTATTTCAAAAGAGCAGTATGAAAAATTATTGGATTTCTTTAAAGAAAATGGTAAATTTGTAAAAGAAGATTACCAAGAGACTTATTATTTTGACTGTGATGAAGACCTGAGGATACAGAGAAATAATTTCTTTTCAAAGATATGGCTGAAAAAAGGCAAGATTCATGACAACCATAGAGAAGAGATTGAGATAAAATTTAAGAGAGATGAATTTGAAAATCTTGAGAAACTGTTTTTATTGCTTGGCTATACCGTTATGATAAAATGGCTCAGGAAAAGACTTGAGTTTGTATGGAATGATATTAATGTTTGCTTGGATTTTACTAAGGGTTATGGATATATTATTGAGCTGGAAAAGATGTGCTCCGACAATGATAAAGAAAGGGAATTTGAGAATTTGAAAGAAAAATTAAAATCATTAAGCATAAAAATAACCAGTAAGGAAGAATTTGAAAAGAAATTCCAGCAGTATAAGGAAAACTGGAAAAGGCTTACTAAAGAATAATAAACAATAAAAAAATAAAAAATACTTTGTAGATTTAGGTAATGATCATTCTTCTGCCGTTTTTTCTTCTTTCGCTCTTGAGCGCCTTGCAGCTCTTTTAGCCATAAGTTACACCTCCATTCCTAACACTAACAATTAACGTGACTTTAGAAAATGCCCTGTATTTTAAAGTTATCGCTACTAAATAATATATTATTTTAAGGAGACTAACGTTAAACAACGCTATAAGGTAGCTGATTAAACAAAAAGGATGGGCATATTAGGCTTTTTTAGCCATACTACTGAGCCGAGTAAAAGATTTGCTGGTTATTTCGCCACTAACTGCATTTACGCTTAAATAGAAACAATTAACCAAATAATGATCTTTCTTATCCCACGTTCTAAAGGCATCAGAGTTTTCTACTTTATCAATCAGGTTTTTTACATCAGCAGAACTTGCATATATTTTTCTTGCTGCTCTTTTTCATGGCAGAAGCCTTCTTTTTTTTTGGTTTTTTCATAACAAGCACCTCTTATAGACTAAATAATTATATAGTTTTGGAAATGTTTTTATACCTTTGCTTTTATATTTAAAAGCATAGAGGGGTGAAGATGAAAAGGTATTTCTTTATTATTGTTGCATTTTTACTATTTCTATATCCTGTGCTTAGTCATGGGGATGAAATAGATATTCATCAAGAGCTATATAACCTACAACTCAACTTTATTTATATTGGCGGTTTAATAATAGTTGGGATTACATTGGTTTCTATTTATTTTGAAAAAAAACTAAAAAAATATAAAATCTACTTGTTTTTAGGCATTGTTATTTCGACTGTTATTGTGACTATTTTTTTAGCTAGTTCAACCATCTACTTAAATGTTTTATCAGAGACAAAAGGACCTGTTCACTGGCATGCTGATTTTCAGATCTGGAACTGCGGGCAGAAAGTTGACATAGTTGATCCCAAAGGATTTGCAAACAGGGTAGGAACTTCTGTGTTTCACGAACATGGGGACAACAGGATTCATATTGAGGGAGTGGTTGTTGATGAAAAAGAAGTGAACCTAGATCGTTTTTTTCATGTTCTGGGTGGCGAAATGCATTCTGATAGATTTGTTCTTCCAACTGAAGAGGGATTATTGACAATAAACAATGGAGGACTATGCAAAGAAGAACCTGGCGAGATACAGGCATTCGTATACAGGACTAAAAATAATAAATATTATCAAGAAAAAATAACAAATTTAGAAGAATACACTCCATCGCCATACCAAAATGTTCCGCCAGGAGATTGTATTATAATAGAATTTGATTCTGAGATTAAAGAGAGAACTGAAAATATATGCGAAACTTATAAAATAGCTATAGAAAGAGGTGATATTATTGGCAGTTGAGGCATATTTACCGACTTTGGGAGTTGTTGTAACTACAGCTGCAATTGATTCGATTAATCCTTGTGCTATTGGTGTCTTAATACTAATGCTTTCTGTCGTCTTGGCAGCAAAAAAATCTATCAAAAGGATGCTATTTTTAGGATCTGTTTATATTTTTGCAGTATTTTTAGTTTATTTTCTGGCAGGACTGGGGTTGATGTATTTTTTAGCTAATATTCCTTTGTATATTACAGAGTACTTGTCAATAAGCGTTGGCGTTTTGATAATTGGAGCAGGGATTATAGAGATTAAGGATTTTTATTGGTACGGAAGGGGGTTTTCTTTAACAATTCCCGGTGCGTTTGCTAAAAAGCTTCATAACTTTAGCAATAATACAAGCGTTATTGGGGTGATGTTTTTAGGAGCTTTTGTTTCTGGGGTAGAACTGCCATGCACAGGTGCACCTTACCTGGCTATTATTACGTTATTGTCGCAGTATTTTGATTTTACAGCACTTATTTTATTAATTATCTATAATATAATATTTGTTTCACCATTGATTGTTATACTTATTTTAGTGTCTGCTGGAAAGAAATTACATAAGATTAAGAAGTGGAAGCAAGAAAGCAGGGGATTTATGAGATTGTTTATAGGATTATTATTGATTGGAATGGGTTGGTTATTGATTTTAATTGCAAATGGAGCAATAAATTTTGGGTGAGCAAAAATGGGAGATATACATCTAGTTAAAAGGAAGGGGCATATACATCCGTTTGACGAAAAGAAACTGTACGGGAGTTGTTATGCAGCCTGCTTAAGTGCGCATGTTGAGCATACAAAAGCAGAAAAAATAAGTGAAATGGTTACTAGAGAAATAAAGAAGTGGATTAAACCTAAGAAGAAACTAACTTCTGATATGATTTTTAAGGAGGTTGGCAGGGTATTGAAGAAATACGATAAAAACGCTGCATTTATGTACACAACACATAGGGATATTAGTTAAGATAGAGTAAATTATAAAAATAGGCTTAAGCGTTATTTTTAAAAAAGTCGACGGAGGAGGGATTAAAATTAGAGATGGGTATAAGTCTGACGGAGAGAAATTAATAGCGGAATTTTTAATAATCGAGGGGATACACTTTCTTTATGAGTATCCGGTTGCTTTAAGAGACGAACAGAACCAGATTAGGATATGGTATCCTGATTTTTTCTTACCCAAATTAAATATTGTAATAGAGTATTTGGGTATGAAAGGCAAGCCGGAATATGAGAAGGCTGTAAGAAGGAAGACCAAGTTGTTTAAAGAACTTAAAGTGGATTTTATTTATATAACCCCAAATAGGTTAACCAAGCCAGACTGGAAACATTACGTTGTAAGGAAGGTTATAGAAATTATGGACAGCAAGGGCTCTGAATATCACAAAATGAAAATTCTCGCTAGAAAATACAGATTAAAGAGAACGCCTTCTGTGGGTGATGACTGGGGATTAGGATAAGAGTTCTTGCGGATTAGTGTTAGTTGACCGAGACGAAGTCGAGGCGAGGCTCGAAGAGCCGAAAATGCAATGTGGTTCGAAAAAATCGAAGATTTTTGAGAAAGTCGCGAAGGGGCGCTATTTTTGTAAGATTTTTTTCAAGACAACTGCATTATTATGCTTTTCGTCTTTTGCTGAATAGAGAAGCGTAACTATCTTCTTTTCTTTCTCTATCTGTTTGACTTTGTTGGTTAGTTCAGTTGTATCTCTCAGTTCATTGTTGTATTTGCTTTTAAAATCATCCCACTTTTTTGGATCATGAGAAAACCATGTTCGTAATTTATCACTTGGTGCAACATCTTTTAGCCACAAATCAACTTTTGCTCTCTCTTTTGAGAGTCCGCGAGGCCAGAGTCTATCTACTAAAATTCTAAATCCATCTTCTCTCTCTCGGGTTTGTTATAAATTCTTTTTATTTTTATCATGATTCACAACACTTATTATATTTCTCAGGTGGCAAGTTTTTCATCTTTGTGAATACCTCTTCTTTTTCTTTTTCACTCACAGAATTATCTATCCAAGGATATAGGATATTCTCCTCTTTGTCGTTATGTTCAGTGAGAACCTCAATCAATCCATCTTCCAAATCTTTAGTTTGAATGTTTTTACCTAAACCGTGGTGTATTCTTTCTAGAAAATCTTTAATCTTTCTATGTTCCATTCTCATTACTGCAGTTGGGCCTGTATCATGCATCCCTGTTTTATTCTCAAATAATGGAAACAAGATTTCTTCTTCCCAGACAATAGGTTTTTGTAGACCAATCTTAAACTCGTGGAATAAATTTCTAGCTCTATTTTTATCGGTATTCTTTATGTTCTTGAATTCTTTGAATATATTGTCTAGTCTATCGTGGTCTTCTTCCATAAAGTTTAGCACTGTTTTCATAGTTCTCATCTATTTTTTAGTACTTGATTATATTCTTTATAAAAGTTTTCTTGCGCCCCGTAGCCCGATTGCACATAATCTGTGTTAGTTTCCTTTTGCGAAGCAAAAGTTCAAGCGAAGCGAGAAAGTTTGGGATGGCGAACAATAGATTTATAAATTATAATAATATCAAATCTTTTATGAGATCATTTACTGCGATTATAAAGAAAGGAGAGAAGCAATTTGTTGCATTATGTCCTGAATTAGATGTTGTTAGCCAAGGCTATACCGTCGAAGAATCGTTGAAAAATTTAAAAGAGGCTGTTGAATTATACATTGATGAGATGGGCATTCCTGAGGAAATTTCTGAAGGAGATACAATTGTAGTAAATTTTGAGGTAAAACATAATGCCAAAACTGCCCAGATTGTCAGGTAAGGAAGTTATCAAAGCTCTTTCTAAATCTGGATTTGAGGTTGTTAGGCAAAAAGGAAGCCATGTGATTATGAAAAAGAAAACTTTAGAAGGTGAGATTGCTACAGTTGTTCCAAATCATAAAGAGATTGATAGAGGTACCTTGCTTGAAATTATTAGACAAGCTAAATTAACAAGAGACGAATTTATGAACCTCCTATGAGCCAAATCCTAAATTGAA
>JBBSXW010000081.1:0-13398 GCA_038045665.1 Nanobdellota archaeon
AAAAAAACCATTAAAAAGTTTTGTATTCTTTGGAATATAATAATAAGAAAGATATTTAAGCAAGGGATAAAATGACCTTATAAATCTCAACATATTGTGGTTAGTTGGGGATTTCAGTATGGCTCTTTATAAGTAAGCTTTATAAATTTGGCTTTTACTCCGTTTTAGAATTTTACAAAATATAAAATGAAAGCTATAATCTTAGCCGCTGGTATGAGTAGAAGATTGGAGAAACTTACAGAGAATAAACCTAAATGCCTCCTTGAGGTAGATAATAAACCAATACTTGCTTATCAATTAGAAGCATTGATGGCAAATGGTGTTAACAATATTGTTATTGTTGTTGGTTATAAAGGCTTTATGATCAAGGATTTT
Source organism: Nanobdellota archaeon (assembly GCA_038045665.1). Classification (GTDB taxonomy): domain Archaea; phylum Nanobdellota; class Nanobdellia; order SCGC-AAA011-G17; family JACPIM01; genus JBBSXW01. The sequence goes on from JBBSXW010000081.1 coordinate 376, forward strand.
ATTAAGAAGCATCCGATTTTTAAGGATTGGAGAGTGGTTTTTATTGAGAATGATGAGTATGCAGATTCAAATACTTCGTACTCTTGGTGGTTGGCAAGAGAACACATAAAAAATGAACAGTCAATTTTTCATCTTCATTCTGACTTAATCTTTTTTCCGGCACTAGTTAGAAAGGTGTTGGAAGATAAAAGAAAAAACATTATATGTATTGATAAGAAAATACCTTTAAACGAAAGTATGGAACAAGTCATTCTTGACAAAGAAAATAAGATAATTCATATGGATAAATCTAATGTTTCTGGTGCGCACGGTAAGGCGGTTGGGGTAGCGAAGTTTTCTAACGAAGCTATAATTTATAAACTGGGTAAAATCAAATCATATGTACAACTCAAGGATAAAAACCAGGCTTTTTATGGGATAATAAGAGAGGCTGTAAAAGATTTAGATTATTACGGGCTAGATATTGGAGATTCCTTTTTTAGGGAAGTAAACACAACAGACGAATATAATATTGCATTGGAGAGTTTGAGAAATGGCCGAATATGAAAATTTACCGTTGTTGAACAGAAAGTCGGTGATTATGTTTTATGGACCGCCTGCAACAGGTAAAACAACTATGTCTGGAAAACTAAGAGACTTCTTAAAAACTGAAACAAAGGTAGATTTAATTTCTACTTTTCAAATAAGAAATGAATTTGGTTTAACCGACTTATATTCTGCTGAACAGCGAGAAACAGTTTATAGAGAAGTGGCAACAAGACTGGAAAATTCTCTTAGGAATGATACAATAAGATGCATCATATTAGACGGTAATTTTAACAAGAAAAACAGAAGAGCTGCTACATATGCTCTTACTGAAGAAAAAGGTGGAGATGTATATATTGTTGAATGTGTGGTTAGTAGCAAAGAGGAACTAGAGAGAAGATTTGAAAAAAGGAAAGAACACCCAGAACTTTTAGAACATAAAGCGGCGAGCATGGATTTATATGATATGATTAAAAGTTCTACTGATCCTATAGAACAAGACCTAGAAGAAAGACCGGATTTACCAATTGTCACAATAAACACCGAAACTAAAGAATTAAATGTCAGATCAAACGGTACCCTTCATCCTTATAGGCAAGAATTCTTAGATAAGATATTAGAAGTTTTAAGAAGATGAAAGAATTTATATTTGTTAGACATGGGGAAACTCAAGATAATAAAGAAGGAATTTTGCAGGGCCATCGGGATGTTTCTCTAAATGAAACAGGATTGAAAGAGGCGGAGAAAATTGCTGAACATTTAAGAAGAATAAAATTCGATGCTATTTTTTCAAGCGACTTGACTAGGGGAATGCAATGTGCGCAAGAGATTCAAAAAAATACTCTGCATTTAAAGATAAAAAAAGACAAGCTTTTGAGAGAAAGAAATTTCGGAGCTCATCAAGGAAAACAACTCTTTAAAGATCTTGGTTATGAAGACAACAGCTATAACTCCATGGTTAAACATTTATATGAATGTAAATGTCCAAATGGCGAAACAAATGGACAGCTTCTGGAGAGAATAAAAAAATTCTTGCTTTCGGTTAATAAAATAGAAAATAAAATGGTGCTCGTTGTAACACACGGGGGGGTTGTAATGCTACTTTTGAACTATTTACTTAAAGAAGAAATAAAATTTGAAAATAGCAGACAACATAAGAATGGATATGTCTCTTATCTAAAATTAGATAATAATCTTGAAGTGATAGATTCTTTGATTAATGTTCATGTTTCTGAAGTTGTGAATTACTTAAAAAAATAGGAAGAGACTCAAATTATCAGTCCTCTAAGTGATTTTATTCTACTACCTTCATAATCCACATGTTGATCCTTTGGATCAAAAAGAATCCCTCGCATCCCTAAACTAATCGGAACTAAAACATCTTTTTCTAGTTGGTCGCCAACCATAGTAACCTCATTTGGTCTACAATTCATTAATGTTAGGGCATATTTATATATCCTCCTATCCGGCTTGCTTATTCCCACTTTATGCGAGAAAACCGCAAGATCCACATATTGATATACTCTTGTTTTGTTTATAACTTCTTCAATAAATGTACTTGCATTTGAAAGTACTCCGACAATCCCGCCAGATTCTCTTAATTGTTCTAGTAACTTAAGATCTTCTTCTTTGATGTAAAGGTTTTCTTTCCAATGTTTTAATTTACTTAAGAAGTCTCTTTTGGATTCTTCAGAAATTTCTATTCTTAGGTGTTGCAATAGACCATCCAAGGCTTCTTCCTCAGAAGGGAATTCTCTATTATCTATAAAGGGGCGCACTCTTGTTTCATATTCCCTTATAGTCAATCCAAAATACTCACTCATTATACAACGATATCTGTCCATGTCACAATCAATCAAAGTTCCAAATAAATCAAAAATATAGTTCATCTTAAATCAACTACTACGCCTCCTTTTCTTGCAGATTCGTAAAAACCAAAGATTATTTTCATAGCATTTAATGAATCTTCTCCCCTAAACGTTGGCTGACGATCTTGTATTATTGAATCAACAAAGTCGTTAATTACTATTTCATGAGCTGGACCATAGTAAGCCGGGCGATATTTTGTAGGAATTTCATTAATATCTAAATCTCCTGGTCTTTCCAAATCAGGCACGTTCCACTTGACAACTTTATCGTCAGATAATAATATATTTCCTTTGGTTCCAGTTATACCTATCGTAGATCTTGTTTCTGGATCTCCGCTTGAGTTGTTTGCTTCTATATTTACAACAACATTATCTTCAAAAAATACTGTTCCTCTAGCATAATCCTCTACTTCTATGTAATCTCTTGTTTTCCTAGTTATGCCTTTCACAGATGTTGGTTTGCCGAAAAAATAAGTTAACTGATCTATCCTATGCAAAGCTTGGCTAATCAAAACCCCCCCACCGCTTATCGCTCTTCCTCTCCAATCTTGGTAAAACGTTGAATCCTTATGGCAACTGAAAGCGAGAGAAGCCTTCGTAACCTCCCCAATTAAACCTTCCTCGATAATTTTTTTCGTAGTTATAGAATTTGGATAAAATCTTCTTTGCAGCATTACTCCAAACCTGATCTCTTTGCATTTTTCTATCATCTCCTCGAGATCTTGCATATTTGTAGCTAATGGCTTCTCGCATAAAATATCCAACCCATTTTCTGCGCAAACAACAGCTTGGTCGTGGTGCAAATAATGCGGAGTACATATTACTACAGCATCTAAACTTTCTTTAGAGAGAGCATTTAGGTAGCATCTATAAGTAGAACCGACTCTGAATTCTTTTCTTATTTGTTGCAAACGAGTTTCGTCGCTATCAATCAAAGCAACTACTTCTGAATTCTGGTTATGCTGCAATACATAAAGATAAGTCGGAGCAACTTTTCCACATCCAATGACTGCAAATTTTATTTTGTTCATTTGAGATTCTATATATGGTTAAATTGATTATAGTTTTAGGTAACAAACACCCACACCAAAGGAAGTTTTCTTTTTGCTGTTTCCCTGACGTTCTCTAGCTTGTACTTCGATATAGGAAAACTGTAAATTTTAAGTAAACCTTAAATTATCGAACCAAAAACATTTAAAAGGATTTTGGTAATGCTGTTTAGATTTAAATTGTAAAATGAAAATTGGTTTTTTAACAAGTTATTTTTACCCATTTATGGGAGGGTTGGAGAGCAATTGCTACTATTTAGCTAGGGAATTGGCAAAAGAACACGCAGTACATATTTTTACTTCAGATAGGAAAAATGGCATGATTTTGAAAAAAAAAGAGGAGATTATTGATGGTATACATGTGCATAGGAGTAAAAATTGGTTTAGATACAGGTATTATATAGCCTTGAATCCTGGCTTACTTTTCAAGGTATTAAAATCTGATTTAGATGTATTGCATGTACATTCCTTGGGATTTATTTGGCACGATTTTATAGTATTCCTTAAAAAGTTATTTTCTAGAACTAAACTTATTAATACGCCCCATGGCCCATTTATGGCTCTAAAAGACTATAATTCACTAGCAAATATATACAAATTCATATTAAGATCTATTGAAAAAGTTCTAAATATGTTATATGATGGAGCAATAGAAGTGAATGATTCTCAATATATCTGGTTAGTTAAAACTGGATTTAAAAAACAAAATATATTTTTTGTACCGAATGGCATTCCTAAAGATACCTTTAAGAGAATTGATGTGAATGTTAAAAATAAGTACGGAATTGATAATAAATTAGTAATTAGTTATATCGGTAGGGTGCAAAAATATAAAGGATTAGACCAAGTAATACGGGTTCTTCCTTATTTTCCTGATGTAGTTTTTGTAATAGTTGGGGAAGATGCTGGAGACATGGATAGATTAGAAAGAATTGCTAGAGAATTAAGAGTAATGGATAGAATAATTTTTACTGGCAGGGTTAGTACGGATGAAAAATATGCATTATTGGACGTCTCTAAGATTTTTATTTTGCCTTCTGAATGGGAAGCGTTTGGAATATCTATGTTGGAAGCCATGGCCAGAGGGAATGTAATCATCTCAACAAAAACTGAAGGTGGAAAATTTCTTATTAAAAAAGATAATGGCTTTCTATATAATTTTGGAGACATTGAAGAATTAAAAAAAATTTTAATGCAAGTGTTAAATGATAAGGAAAGAATGGACTTTCTCATAGAAAAAAACATTAAAAAGTCAAAGGAATTTTTATGGGAAAAAAACGCACGCAAACTGGAAGAGGTATACAAAACTATTATCAATAGATAATAAAGAGGGTAAATCATGTCAATAAGTAAGATTCCAAATAAACATTTGTATCTAGCCATAGTTTTCTTAGGCTTTTACTTTATCTATAGACTAATAGATCAAGCTAAGCTTATGTGGATTTTTCCTTTAGATTATTTCAATGATTATAGCGCCCATATGAGCATGCTATTTTTTTTGAAAGAATGCGGATTTCATGCACTTTGTCCTTATTGGTACGGCGGCTACACAACATTCTTAGCTTACAATCCCGGTTGGGTCTTCTTTTCCTACCCACTTTACATTATTACTAGCAACGTACAAATCACTACTTATCTTTCATTGCTTTTAATATTTTTATTATCGTTCTTAGCTTTGTTCTTTTTATCCAGAAATGAAAAATTTGGTCTCACAAAGACAATTGCATTTTTCTTATTTTTATTCGCAAATCCAATAACAATTGGAAATTTTATAAGACTTGGAAGAATGTCAGAAATGTTCGCTTGGGTAGTCTTTCTATTTTTAACTTTAATCATCTTCTGGTATAGAAAGCATAAACTAGATAAGAAATTTTTATTTTTCATCCCAGTTTACACTGTTTTAATGTTCTCCCATCCTACTGTCACAATCTTATCCCATTTCTTAATATTGGCATTATTATTGATTAAAACCTATAAAGAAAGAAGCTTTATCATAACAAATATGCTGGTTGGTCTTTTAGCTTCATCATTTTGGTGGGTGCCATATATAAAAAGTTTTTCTAATAATACTATTCTTGAGGTGGTACAATCTCGCAGACTCCTCTCTTTTGATAAATCCTGGATCTTTACAAATATAGCAGCAATTATTATACCTCTTGCATTATTAGTGATTTTTTGGTTTTATTGGAAATCTAATAAAACTACTGAAAAAATTTTATTCTTCGCACCAATCTTAATTCTGAATTTATTAGTCCTGTTCAGAATTGTACCGTTCTTACCAGTCTTAAAACATATTTATCCGTATTCTTATCTGTTCTTTTTTATTTTTTTCTCATTGTTCTTTTTATTTAAGAGCAACTTAAATGTTTATCCAAACTTGTTGAAAAAAATCCTTATAACTAGCTTAATTATTGTACCACTCCTAAGTGTGATCATTAGCGTAATACATACTCCTATGTTTATTATTCCATCTCAGTTAGAGGAAGATACCCTAGCCATGTTCCCCTTGATAGAAGGCAAGTATTTTTTTCTAAGTAGCATTTACCCAACTTCGTATGGACATGCCTATAATTCCTATGGCCCAATTTTTTATAAATTAGAAACTGCTGGTGGATTTGGTGGGTCTGAAGTTTCGCCAGAATACATCTCATCGTTACTTAAATATAAAACTTATTTTGATGAAATGAAGTGTTCTGATTTTGAAAACCTTTTAAGAGAATTCGAAATAAAAAATACCATTGGGTATGATGAAGACTGCGGGAAATTAAGAGAATGTGGTTTGGAAGAAATAACAAATAAAGGAAGAGTTTGCTTATATAGAATTCCTCAATAGGTTTTATTATTTGCTAAAAATTTTCTTGCTATCTCTAAGTCATCATAATTATCAATTTCCATACAAAATTCGTCTCCATAGTAAACAGGATAAAGTTTAATTTGATCAAATATATTGTTAAAGGCGTCTTCCGCGTATAAAGTAACATCTCCTTTTTTAACAAGTCTATCAATCTCTTTTAAACACACATTAAAATCCTCTTTTGAAAATTTATAAACTGGTGCTAGAAAAAAAGCAGCTTTTCCAAACACATTAACTCCGATTTCTTTAACATCTCCGTCCTTTATTCTGCTTTTAAAATCTTTTTCTGGAACCTTGATTTTATTGTTGACAAGAACACTTGTGCGGTGAGTGTACTCCAAAAGCCTTCCCAATAGCTCCTTATCAAACACCATATCTCCATGCATCAGCAAAATGTCATCGTCTATTAAGCTCTTAGCCAGCCAGATGGAGTAGATGTTGTTTGTGGATTCACATTTAGGATTATTTACATAAGTTACTTTCAATTCAGGAAATTTATCTGCGATGACTTTCTTTATTTTCTCTTCAAAATGACCTGTGGTTATGATTATATCCTTAATTCCATAATATAGCAAGGTTTCTATTTCATATTCAAGAATAGTTTTTCCATGAAGTTTGGCTAGACATTTGGGATTTTCCTTTGTAAATGGACGAAGCCTTTTACCAATTCCTGAGTTTAAAATTAAAGCCTTCATCTTATCTCCTTTAAAATCTTTCTTAAATTGTCTTCAGCCAATTTTTTAGGATTATTTTTAACTCTGTCTGGATTAAAGCCATTTTTAATTATCAGTTCTACATCTTCATCTGTTTTAATCCCTAGTTCACCTAATTTTACTTTTAAACCTATCTCTTTCATCAAATTTATTATTTTTTTACTTGCTTCTTCTATTGTTTCTGCTCCCATTAATTTAGCAATTTCATTAACAGTTTCTTTAACATAAGCAACACCTCTTTTATCCAAAACATCTTCTTCTGTAACTTGCGAATTGTATACCAACATTTTAGCAAGCGTCAATGCAACTGCATGGCCATGCGGAACATTAAAGTAAGATGTTATTGGATATGAAATTGCATGGCTAGCGGTGGTTTTAGAAATGTTAATTGCTTTTCCAGTTAAATGGGCTGCTATTGCCATTGCCTCCCTTGTTTCTTCAGTAGGGTTATTTACGCTACTGGCAAGATTTTTCATTATAATCTTAATTGCTTGTCTCGCATATTCTTTTGACTCGTCAGTTGAATTAATGCACCAATAAGATTCAATCGCCTGACCTAACGCATCCATGCCTGTAGAAGCAGTAATATGTTGTGGTAAACTCATAGTTAATTGTTGGTCTATAATAGCATAATCTGGAAGAACGAATTCATGAGCTAGTGAATACTTGGTTTTATTAACATAAACTACAGCAAAATGGGTTGCCTCGCTTCCAGAACCAGAAGTTGTTGGTATGGCCACCAGGATCTTACCCTTATTTTCAATATTTCTTTCCTTTTTGATATAGCGTATTTGTTCTCCCGTATTTGCAGCGAAAATATTTATTAGTTTAGCAATATCCATTACACTACCTCCACCAATAGCAATGATAAAATCACAATTGTTTTCTTTAAAAATTTCAAGCCCCTTTTTAACATCATTAAACTTAGGGTTTGTTTCGAAATCATCGAAATGAGTTATAGTATATTCTTTTAATAATTCCACTAAAATAGACTTCGAGCCAGATTTTTCATAAGAAGATTTTCCAGTAACAAGAAAAATTGATTTTGGCTTATGTTTGGATAAAATAGGCCCTAGCTTTCTTATAGAATTAAACCCTGAATATTCTTGCTGCCTCATTTTAATCTCTCAAAAATTTCATGAAACTTTCTTTATTCTGTATAGGTGTTGTTGTAGGCCTTCCTAAATCATTTCTAGCGCCTTTATTGATTAGTATTTCTAAAAGGGAAGGACCCTTGCTTTTTTTAAGAAGCATCATTTTTTCTCTTATATCTTTCTCTGTTTCTGCTTTCCAAGCTTCCTTATATCCACAGGCTTTGGCAATCGCCGGAATATCAATTTTAAATCCTACGGTCGGTTGTCCTCCGACAGAATCATGGGCACCGTTATTAAAGACTATATGCCTAAAGTTTTTAGGTTTCATCTGCCCGATTATGGCCAAAGACCCCATATGCATAATTACTGCGCCATCGCCATCAAAACAATATACTTGTCTTTCAGATTTTTCTAATGCTATTCCTAAAGCTATTTGAGAACAATGACCCATTGAACCAACGGTTAAGAAATCTTTCTCATGGCCTTGCCCCATTTTTTCCCTGTATTCAAACAATTCTCTTGAAGTCATGCCGGTAGTAGAAACAACTATCTCTAAAGGATCAATCTGTTCTATAACTAATTTCAGTGCGCCTTCACGATCTAGTTCATAATTTGTTTCTATTTTGTCTTTAAGTTCATAAGCTTCAAAAGTTCCTTTTCTTACTACAAGGGCGGTTGGACCTTTTCTTTCAATAGCTGAATTAACAGCCCATTCTAATGTTGACTTTGCATTTTCAATAGCATCAGGAAGTATTTTATAAGGAATGTCTAATGTTTCTAGTAAAGATAGTGTAATCTTTCCCTGTTTTACATGCTGTGGCTCATCTTTTACACCAGGTTCACCACGCCATCCTATTAATAACAAAATTGGGATACTATAAACATCTGGATCGGCTAATGATATCAATGGGTTCACGGCATTTCCTTGCCCAGAATTTTGCATATAAACTAAACCTATTCTTCCAGTAGCCAAGTGATATCCGCTAGCTAAAGCGATTGCTCCCCCCTCATTTGCTGCTATAATGTGCCTGATTTCTGATACATTATCCATTATATAAGCATTAAAATCTCTTAGTAGCGAATCAGGTACCCCAGTAAAAAAATCTATTCTATTTTTTACAAGCAATTTGTAAAATTCCTTACAATTTATCATGTTACGCCACCAAAATTATCAGTCTATATTCGTGATGATTAATTCGTATTTCCACCAGGTATTAAATTTAAAATTTCCTTTATAGGCATGCAATGTTCATCAGCTTCATAAGATCGTTCATTAATTAAAATAGATTCTGCTGTTTTTTTCATGGCTGGGTATGCACTTCTCAATAAATGGTTAGCATAAATAACTATACTCACTCCAGCGTTAATTAATTCCTTTTCAGTAATTTTATTATAAGTGGTTGGTACAGCGACAAGAGGAACTCTATTATCAAATTTTCTATATTCCTCACAAAATTTTAAAATTTCATCAGGAGAAGTTTCTTTGCTGTGAATCATTATTGCATCTGTCCCTGCTTCAATATAGGCCTTTGCTCTTATGATTGCATCCCAAACTCCTTTTTTCAATATTAAACTCTCAATTCTTGCAATGATCATAAATTCATCTGTTATTTGTGCTTTTTTTCCTTGAGAGATTTTATAAGAAAAATTTTCAATTTCTTCCTGGATTTGCTTTACTTCTGTCCCAAACAAGGAATTTCTTTTGGGTCCAACTTTATCTTCTATTACAACCGCAGAAACCCCCAATCTCTCAAGAGTCTTAACCATAAAAACAAAATGTTCAGTTAAACCACCGCTATCTCCATCTACAATAAGCGGTTTTGTAGTTACCTCCAAGATATGCTCTATTGTATTTATCCTAGATGAAGAGTCAACAAGCTCTATATCTGGCTTACCTTTTGCTGTTGAGTCTGTTAAACTACTAATCCATGAACCATCAAACTCCTTTAGAATTCCACCTTCAACAACTTTTGTTTTTTCAATGATAACCCCTGTTAAGCCATTATGCGCTTCTAAAAATCGAACGATAGGTTTAACCTGTAATAATCTTCTTAAGCTTTTTAACCTAATTTCTGGGGTAGTACCAATGTCCTTCATAGATTCGTAGAGTTTACTAGAAGAAATACCTTTGGTGTAAGGAACTTCTATTAATTCGCCGCCCCATTCTTTAAGAGTTTGGATTACTCTTTCTCTTGTTTCCTTTAAGACACCAGTTCTCCACTCATCACCATGCACAACATAATCCGGTTTTAATTTTTTTAAATTAGGAACGTAATCAATGGTCTCTTGTGGGATAACTTGGTTTACATCTTTAATATTTTCCATGACAATTTTTCTTTGTTCATAAGTTAAAAATGGGAGACGTTTATAACTAGCAATGGCCTCATCTGTCAAAAGACCAATAATAATTTCACCGTATTTTTTTGCCTCATTAATAATATTTAAATGCCCGGGATGTACAAGATCCACGCTCATAGCAACATATACTTTTTTCATTTTTTAACCTCATTTTTATAACTCTTAAAAATCTTTCTGGCAATATTTTCATTGGATAATTTTTTGTAGAAAGGAAACTGCACAATCTCTCCGTTTATCTTTTTGATAAAATCGCTCCCTGGAACTTTTTTCCAATTTGGGCTGGAAACAAGAATTATTTTAGCATCTTTGAACTGCTCATGAATTTTTTTTAAATCTTCTCCTGGATCTAAATTGTGCTGTATTGTAATCATATCAACGCACCTAAGAGCAGATATTATTGCGGTCCTTTCTTTTAAATTTGATACTGGCTCTCCTTTATATGATTTTATCGCTTCATCAGTCAAGACACCACAGATGTGAAAATCTCCTAATTTGTTAGCCTTTTCTAATACCCTAAGGTGCCCGTAATTAAATAAGTCAGCTGTTACTGAAGAAAAAACTATTTTTTTGATCTTCTCTTTTTCAACAGTTACAATATCCCCCTCTTTAATTCCAGAGCCCTTGGGGATTGTAATACATAACTGACCATTCGACTTATTTGCCCAAACTATTTTTTTCATAATATACTAGTGTCACTAGTAAAGGTATTTAAAGATTTATATCCTTTAATATAAATAAATAATTTAGAATCCCTTAAAGGCATTTTTTACAAAAAAATTTCAGATTCCCAAAGAATAACCGGTTTTATTTTACTGTTTTGATAAAATAAACAAACCCATTTAAACATCTAGCAATTTCACTATAGGTGCTTTATTTTTAACTTTAAAATAACCTCTCTTAGCCTCGAAAGAAAATCCATCCTCTCCGTACTTCTTATAATAAAGTTCAGCATTTCTTTCAGCAAGACCCTTATTAAACTTCTCAGTCTCGGCAAAAGTAAGGTTCTCTAATTCCTGGGGGGTGAACTCATCAGTATGTATGTTGCCTATTCTGTAATTTGTCTCATCAACTTTAAATCCTTCCTTTAAAAGTCCCCTTTCTTTACATATTTCATAAAGTTCAGAACCTAAGCATGGTGTAGCAATAAAAAACGAGGCAGAATCAAAATCGTGCGTTTTCGGAAACTCAAATGTCTCCATTATCTGTGTTTTTGTCTCGCCAGGCATACCAACAACAAAAAAACCGTGAATACTAATTCCAAGCTCATGCGCTTTATCCACTAAAGGTTTAACTTTACTCAAAATCAAAGGTTTCTTCATGATATTGGTTTCCACCCATTGATTCCCGCTTTCAATAGCAAATGTTAACTGATAACAACCTGTTTTTGCGAACTTTTCAATTAAGCTTTCATCCAAACACCAGACTGCGATTCCCTGAGGAGTGCACCAAACGAATTTCAAATTCCTTCTAATTATCTCATCCATAATTTCATGTGCCCTTCTCCTGTTTAAACTAAAATTATCATCACAGAAATGAATCTCTTCAATTCCATACTTATTAATCAACATCTCTATTTCATCAACAACTCTTTTTGCAGATCTCACTCTAAATATATTTCCCCAAAAGTTTGTTGTTGTACAAAACGTACATCTAGCAGAACAACCTCTCGAAGTAACCACTTGAGTTACTCTATTTTTCATAGTATATGGAGATTGTGGAAGATTAATTCTAATATATTTTTCCATATTTAATAAATGTCTTGCAGGATCTGGTAACACATCTAAATCCGGAATATAATTTAGTTTTGAGTTTACGAATATTTCTCCATCCCTTTTATAACCCAAACCATCTATTGCAGAAATATCTTCTTTATTGATTAATTTTTGAATTAGATTTAGTGTTGTAAATTCACCTTCTCCCAAAACTACAAAATCAATATCTTTATTTGCCAATACATCTCTGACCGAGTATGTTGGATGCGAGCCACCAACGAAAATCGGTATATTGGGATTGAATTTCTTTACTAAGGTGCAGGCATTCAATACATTTTCATCTTGTGTTGAAAACATGCCAGAAACTCCGACAAACTGTGGATTAAAATCTTCTATAATTTTATAAACTTCTTCATCATCTAAACCAACAAGAACGAATTGCCCTCTGTCCTTCTCATTTTCAAACCCTTCCACATATGAATCAAGAATCTTAACTTCAAAATTATTTTTTTCTAGCAGAGCTGCAATATACGCAAGCCCTAATGGAGGCATACACCTCTTATAATCTTTTTTATAGATCGTATAGGGTGGTTGCATCAATAATACTCTTGTTTTCATCCCGTTGTTTTCTGACATTTTATTTATAATGAGTATTACTCTATATTTAATTATTTCTATTATTTTTGATACCATTCAGCCCAAATATAATCAGAATTAATCCGAAAATAATTCTAACTGTTGTATGAGTGCCCTTTCCCTTTAGTAAGTTCATAACCACAGTAAAATTATGGGCATATTTAAATTTATCATTTAGGCGCAGTTGACGTTACTTGATAGTTGTTAAATATAG
>JBBSXW010000082.1:0-15538 GCA_038045665.1 Nanobdellota archaeon
CTTACAAAGGAACATTGGCGGATATTGAAGATGACGGCAAATTACTAAGAATGGTTTCTAAAGATGGGATAAGTGTACATCCTATATTTGATAATGATCCGGATAAGAAATTTTATGCAGAATACTTAGAATTGGGCGCTAGTGAAGATAAAGTCAGAGAATTTGTCGATGATATTGTACTTAATGAATTTGCAAAATTCCCAAATAAGATAGGCATTCTTATTGGTCATTTAGGCACTAGGGCGGTAGTGAGAGATTTTACGCAAGGAGATAAGGAGAGAGGGTGGTTCAAATGAAAAGGCAAAATAAGAAAGCAACAAATGGGGAATTAAGATATTTTGCATGGAATCTTAGAGAATTAAACAAAGAAATAATTAACTCATTTAAAATTATGGATAACATATTGGAGGACTTAAAGAGAAAATGAAATGCTTAAAATGTACTTATGTATGGGAAAGCAGGGTTAAAGAACCCAAGGCTTGTCCTAGGTGCAAGACTAGATTAGATTTTACACCAAAAGATATAAAAATCATGAATAATTATAAGGAGGTTGAAAGATAAAATGGCGAAAGACAAGAATGGAGCGGAGAAATATGAACTTCATTATCAAGCAACTCAAAGGCATAATCCCAAGCTAGCCATATATAAAGACGGTGTTGATAGAGCATTGAAGGGGGTACTTTCTCATTTACCAAAATGGTTAGGAGAGGCAACGATACTTAGAATAAGAAACGGTGTAGAGAGGATGAAGATTGCATTGGACAATAATGATGCAAAGGGCGCTGATGAATTGATTAGTGAAACTATGAAGGTTTACGATCAAAATACATTGATTCCTATTGGTTATGCATGGAAGGGTAGCGAAATAGAAAAAGAAAAGCCAGAAGAGAAACTTGAACGTGCACTTGAAAAAGGTGCTGAATATAGTACTCTTAAATTGCGCCTTGAAGCTCTTGATAAAACAGCAAAAGAAACTGGAGAGTTAGAGAGAAGATTGGCTGCTTAATTTTTTTTATTTCTTTTTTTCTATATATTTTATCATTGCGGTTACGAATATTTCTGTTTCTTTTTTGAATTTATCATAGTCAGAGCCAGAGATTTCTGAAAGCTCTAGTCTTATTATTTTTTTGTAGATATTATAGAGTTTTCTCATTGTATTGGCGTGTTTTTTTGCTATTTCTTTATTGTTAATCAAGATTCTTTGCAACATATCTGCGACGTGGTCTGGTGTTGGGGGAATTTCTCCTGCGGACATTAATGCTGCATGTGCTGCGTCAATTGCTGCCCAGTATAGGTCAACTATTGCTGTAAGCAGATGCTGCCTTGACCTGTGCATTGATGCTGGCGACATATTTAGGTAGGTATAAATTGATTCTCTGCTTGGGCGTATTCTGCCTTGCTGCAATAGTATTTGTAATGGATAAAAAAATCCTGTGTCTATTAATGCCACTCCATGCCTTAGAATGTTTATGGCTACCGGATCGCCTGCCCTAACATATTCCCAGAAACTTGTGAATTTCATAGACTGAATATGAAGCCTTTTTGGATCTACACTTGCTATTGCCTTTTCTGTTAGAATTCTGTATGTTTGGACTAATTCTTTTGTAAAATTTACCTTAACATCGTCGAGTATTACTAAAATATCAACATCTCTTTTTGGATTTGCTGGGTTTTTTATTGATGAGCCGAAAACAACTAATCCTGAAATGAAAGTTCCAAATTCATTATACATTATTTTTGCAAATTTTCTTGCAACATCAAGGTCACTAGAAACAAAATTCCTTGCATTCTTTTTCTCTTTCCACTGTAATGGAAACTTCATTCAATCACCTCTTATTTTATTATTCCAGCGGAACTTCTGACCACAATGTCCAGTCTTTAGATGGCGCAAAATCGCCAACTACAAATCTAGGGCCTTCTGTTTTACCAAAATATGAGCCTTCAATATCTGACCATGATCTTGACATGCCGTCAAGCCTGTACATTGAGTAATTAGATAAGCCCCATGCACCTGTCATTGACTGGAATATTTTTCCTTCTGGCTGGCCTCCTGGCTCTGCTACTATTGTGCCTTTATAATCTTGCGTTTCCAATCGTTGTAAAAATTCTTTTATTGGAGCTGTGCCTTCGCCTGGCGTTAAATGCTCATCATGATATCCAAAATTATCTGTTATATGAACATGACCTATAATATTGTTTTTTAAAAGGTCTTGTACTTGCATGTCTACCCATTGCTTGAATTCTTTATCTGAACCTTGGAAGTATTTTCTCCACATATTTAAATGACCAATATCAAACGTTGCTTTAATATGCTCTTGTGCAATTTTTTTTGCTTGTTCCTTGTCAATATGTTTTTCTTTTACTAACTGGTCTGTCATCGCTCTTCTAGACTCTTGAACAAGTTTTTTAAGTTCTTCAGGGTGACCGCCATAAACTTCTGGGGTCCAGTTTTCTGGGACTATTGTGATTGGCCTTTCAAGATTTCTTGATTTTTCAAGATTATAGCCGTACATTGCTGCTCTTGCTACGGCTTCAGAAGATTGTTTTATGCCGTAGTCTTCTATTGGCTTTATTCTTTCAAATTGATCCTTGGCTTCTTCATATTTGCTTCCATATGACTGTGAAATTTGATATAATGAACTAGCTCTATCTCTTAGTTTGTGTTCTGCTTTCTTTATATAATCCAGTGGATTTTGTAAGAACTCTTGATATCCTGATGAACCTTTCGATGGAGCCAATTTGCTTTGCTCTGCCAATTGAATCGCTGAATATTTTGCTTCTTTGGGATATTGTTGCGCTTGTTTTTCAATAGATTTTATCATTCCTTGAATTTCATTGGCTTCTTTTTCATGATCTTTTGCATCTATGGCCCACCTTCTCTCTTCTCCTTTATTTAAGTCTAGATCTTTCCTTAAGTAATCTGTATAGAACTCTGCAAAAACTTTTTTTTCGCCTTTCTTTAAGGATTCTTTATATAAATCATTTAGGGATTTTACTTCAAATTCTACTGTGCCATCATCTTTTCTTTTTGGAGTATCCCATCCTCCTTTTGGAATTGCTACCCTTGTATCCCTTCTTAATGGTATGACTCTTCCTGATGACGTGTCTACTAGTTGTGCTGGAGCTTTTTCTTCTTCTTCTGGGTATTGAAGAAATCCTTGTTCCTTGTATTTTTCAAATAATGGCCTTGGAAATTCCTGTGCATGCAACACTACTGGACCGCCTTCTGCTGTATCTGCTGCAAAGTCAATTGCTTTTTTTACCTCAAATAATGCTCTTTCTCTTTGATCCTCGCTAAAACCTTGTTCGCCTATGCCAGAAATTGCTACGTTTGGGGTTGCATGCGTTGATAATTGCACTTCATTTATTTTAGCTAGTTGCTTTATTGCCTCTCTTTCTGGCCTTGAAACTGATTCAGGGGTCCATCCTGTTGGCTGAGAACGGAAGCCTTTGCCTTGACCCATGAAGCCAAGCTCTACTTGAGATGCGCCGACAAAAATATTACTTTTTAGGCCTTGCAGTGGGTCTCCTATTCCGTGAGAGATGCCTATTTGAGAGGGATTTATATTTATTATGTCTTCTTTGCCTCTAGATCTATCCATCGAATGCCAATAATCTGTATTCCAATAGCTTTCTTCCATTTTTATATTGCGCCTGTTTCGTATTTTTTCTTTTCTTTTGCGAGCCTTTTTGACTCATCTAGAGACAGGTCTTGAGTGAATCTATTAACATTTAAACCTTCTGGTTGGAACTTATACTCCTGTTCTTTTCTTTCTGCGGAACTTAGATATTTTATGTTTTCTTTTACGTTGTTTATGCCATATAGGCGTTCGGGCCTTTTTTCCTCCGCGCCATAAATTTTTAGATTTGTAGTTTGCTTTTTTAATTCTGGGTTTTCCTCAATAGATTCTTGGACTATTTGCTCAAGTGGCTCTTCTTTTTGTTCTTTTACTTGCTTAGGTTGGAGCTTTTCAATCTCTTCTTCAAGGATTAATTTTTCATCTTCTATTTTTTTTATTAGAAACTGTATTTGCTTTTTGTTTTTCTTATTTTTTTCTTTTAAGAGAAGAGGCTTGAGAACATCTAATTTCTGCTTGTGGGTCAGGCTTTTGAGAGATTTTTGTAATTTTTCAATTTTCATATTAAAAATTTAAGGAGAAAGCATTCCGTGAGCTTTTTTGTATATATCATATATTAAAAATGCATACATTTTTGCCTGGCCCTGGGCTGCCGCTTTCTCACCTGACCTTGGTTTTTTATATTGATCCTTAGATTCGCCTTTAGAGAAGATTTCCTTAATACCTTTGAATATTGAAGAAAACGGTGATAAAAAACCTTCTGATTCTTTTTTCTCTTGTTTTTTTTCTTTTTGAATTTCTCCTGCTTGCTCTAGGTATTTTTGCAGTTCTTCTCCTATTGCGCTTAACGAGCCTTCTATAGACGGTATTAGATCTTCCAAGTCTTCAAATGATTTTTTTTCTACAGCTGCCTGGTATTTTTTTATTTCTTCTTCTGTTAGAACATAAGGAATAATTTTAATTTCTGTTCTGCCTGCATGAACTGGCCCTCTTTGGTATTCCCTTTGAAATGCCATTTGAGGTAATGAAACATGGTTGAAAACTATCCTTATGCATGGAAAATATTTTTTGTATTCGTGCTTAACTTCATATCCTTCAGAGGTTGTTTCATCATACTCTGTTACTTTTGCTAATAATTCCAGCTCTACCTGCGAAGTCTCAAATGCGGAAGAAACATCTGGGTTGCCTTCTGACGACATTGATTGCAGGTGCTTTATTGCTTTTAAGTATGGTTTTACCCAGTTGGTGTAGAGCTTTACGTTATTGGCGTGCATCCTTAAGTATTTCAGAACAAAATTTTTCCTTGTCCTTAATTCAGATTCTGTTTTTTCTTTCCATATTAAAAATTGCTTTAGTTTTCTTCCCAAAACTTCTCTGACTTTTCTGTTAATTCCTCTGCTTTTTAGTTTATTTACTTCTTTGTCTACGTCGTCTACTGACTTTGGGTGGACTATAAAAAAAAGATCCGGCAATGTCGCAAAGCCAACTTGGGAGGCTAGACCATAGACTGAAGCTGGGTTTTTTGTGCCGCCTTCAACAAGATCTATCCATGTGCCCTTTAATGCTACTGCCCCTGATTCTTTTGACTTGTCTCCTTTGCTATAAGCATTGTACTCATCATAAAATGTTAAACGCTCATCAAGGATTCTTAATTCCCGAATGATTTGGAATGTATCCTTTATCATTTTTCCAATTGTCGCCATGTACTGGGATACTTTATCCTGCTGAAGCCCCTTTCTTTGCTCTTGTGAACCCCAGAATGAAGATGCTTCAGATGCGGTGTAGATGTCTTTTATTTTGAGAACTTCAGTTATACCAAGACCAAAAGCGCCTTGAGTTCTAAGGAACCTTAATATCCAGAAATAATGCGGCTCAACTCCGCTCTGCATTGATTCGAGGATTAGATTCCATTCTACATTGTCGCTGAAAATTTTCGCTCTGTTTTTTTCTATAAGATCTTCTGCTTTTTCTTGTTCTGGCTCCTCTGGCGGCTTTGAACCAACTAGTTTCTCAGTCAGCTTTGCAAAGAAGCCTGGTTTTTTTACCTCTTCCATTTTCTTATAGCTTAAGGTTTATATATTAAAGTTTCTATTTAAATCTTTTGATGAAAAGGCTGATTTTTAGCGTTATTGTGTTGGTATTGATTGATCAACTAAGCAAATATCTACTAGAAAGCAGCAGGAATTATGGTGCTGCCTTTGGCATACTGCAAGGATACAAGATTTTGTTTATAATAATCGGCATGATGGCTATTTTTTTATTTATTTATTATAGGAAAAGATTTAGCGGTCTTGGTTTTTATGGAATGATTTTTTTGCTTGGCGGAACAATAGGTAATTTAATCGACAGGATAGTTTTAGGATATGTTAGGGATTTTATAGCCTTGGGATTTTGGCCGAGTTTTAATTTGGCGGATAGCTATAATACTACTGGGGTAGTTTTATTGATAATTTATGTTTGGAAAACCGAACAAAAAAAGGCTTAGCAATATTTATATTATAAATGGTATAATAAAAATTAATGACACAAGTAAGGTATATTCTATTGAAGAATAAGAGAAGGATAGTTATAGCGCTTTCGTCTGTGTTTATTTTGCTGCTATATTTTTCCAGGAATCTCTCGATTATTGTGCCTTTCATCATTACCATTGTTGCTTTAATTTTATTTGGGTATATTGATAAAGCATTTAGCTTAAGATTTCCTGAAAGATACTATATATTTACTTTTCTTATTTTTATAATGGGAACTGTTATCGGCGGCACTGTGCCTTTCGGACTTTACTATAGGATTCCTATTTATGATAAGATAATCCACTTTACTAGCCCAATATTAATCAGTGCAATTGTGTTTTTTATACTAAACAGATTAAATATTACTTTAAAATGGAAATTGCTTATGACTGTTGGCTTGGTGTTTGGAATGCTTGGTCTGTTTGAAATTGGAGAATATTTGTCAGATGTTTTGTTTGGAACCTTGCATCAGGGAGTTTATCTTTTTGACTTTGCTGAAAAAGTAAAATATGAGGTTGTTGTAACGCCAATACATGATACAATGCAGGATTTGATACTTGGACTTTGGGGCAGCTTTGCCTTTGTTGTTTTCAAATATATAGAAGTATGGCGTGGGAAGAGGTCACTTAAGTCTTCTTGATTTGGGGATGTAATTAAGAATCTTGTCTTTTTTACAAAAACCGCAGCCTATGAAATCATCTTTATACTTGATGATTGCATAGGACTTTAGATTGTGTTTGTTTTCTATGTCTTTGCCTTGAAGCCACTCATCTGGGGAATCTAGGTTTATTATATTTTTATTTGATCTTGGCCCTATTAATTGAGAACCTTCTATGGAGAGCCTTATGCCGCTAGATTCTGTTATGGCGATGTAAAGGCCGCGCGAATTTATGTTGAAATTCTCAGGGTTTATAGAGCCGAATGCTTTGCTTAAGATGTAAATTTTGTCTTTTTTTTGGAAAAAGAGATAAGGCAATTCTCCTGTAAAACCGAATTGGTTATTTAATGTTTTTAGGAAAACCTTGGTTTCTTTACTGTTGAGTTTTTTATAATTTGGCGAGAACTTCCCCATATTAATTAAATTTAAATAGTCTTTATTAATATAGATTTTGTTATGGCTGACCTGTTTACTATTGGTGGCGTGATTCTTGTATTTTTGATATTGATATCGCCTATAGCCGCTATTATTTTGGAAGAGTGGTTTAGTAGGAAGAAGAAAGGAAAGGGGTAAAGTTTTTAAAAGTGTTTATATTGTGATTTAATCGCTATGACAGAGCTAAAACATCTTGGCTGTATAGTTGATGGAAATAGACGGTTTAGTAAGAGACTTATGGCGAAACCTTGGATGGGGCACGAGTGGGGAGCAAAGAAAATGAGAAAGTTTCTTGAGTGGTGTAAAGAATACGGAATAAAGGAAGTTACTTTGTTTGCTTTTTCTCTTGAAAACTTTGATAGACCAAAAGAAGAATTCGACTATCTGATGGGAGTTTTTGAAAGAGAGTTTAAAAGAGCGATTAATGATCCGGATGTTTATAAGGATAAGATTAGATTCAGATTCATTGGCAGAATAGAGATGTTTCCTAAAAAGGTTTATGATGCGATGAAAGAGCTGATGGAAAAAACAAAAGATCACGATAAGTTTTTTGTTAATTTTGCAATGGCATATAGTGGTAGGGCTGAGATTGTTGATGCTGCTAAAAAACTTTTTGAAAAAGTTAAAGATGGTGAGGTGAAAGAGATTAATGAGGAAGAATTTAGCAAATGCATGTATATGAATAGTGACCCTGATTTGATAATAAGAACTAGTGAAACAAGACTAAGCGGATTTCTTTTGTGGCAAAGTAGCTATTCTGAGCTTATATTTTTACCGAATAAGCTGTGGCCTGAGCTTAGTAAAGAAGATTTTGTTTGGTGCATAGAGGAATTTAATAATAGGCAAAGGAGATTTGGAAAGTAATAAAGTATTAAAAGAATAAAAACCGTATTTTTCTAAAAATGAGGTGGTTAGCTAATATACTTTTTGTATTTATGGCTCTTATTGCTATCTTCTTTTTAGTTAATCAAGAAATAGACTATGAGTTTATTGGCAGGACAGTTCTTGAACCAAATTTACAAAATCAGAGCTGCGGAACAACTCTTTATCAAAATCTATGGAATTCTGTACTGAAAACTATAAGTGAGGGCGGCAGGGTGCCTGTGTTTTCAAATGCAATTGGCGCTGGTTCTAATGAAGCAACTTCTTTAGGAAAGTGCACTAATTTTGATGTTTATAACGTAACTTTTGATTCAAATGGGAATATGACTATGTATTATATATATATGACTCATTCTGGAGAAAATCCTAGGATAACTGCAGGCATGTTATTTATAGACAATTCTGATGGTGGATTTAGCCTGCCTTCTAGCCCTGGTGCAAGAAAAAGCTTTCTGTATGGGCAGATTCCTGCAAGAAGCAAATATATGAGAGGGGATGGTGCTGTAAAATCTAACCCAAATCCTGAGGTTGTGAGGTATTTGAAGTTTCCTTATGCTTTGCCAGATCCTGTAAGTGGCGGTTGGAAATACCCTGCTGATTCTGATACTGATCAGAATGCTTTTATTACTGTGTTTAATAGCACAATTGTTGGCGACTATAATAATTCAAATACCATCTACGTGCATAGGGATTATAATATTACGTTTGTGGTTTACCAATCTGACAGGCTTCCATTTTTAAGCAAAAAGAATTTTGTAATTCCAAATTTTATTTTGAATGAAGATGTTAACAAGCCAAATGCTTTTTCATTGAAAGATGTTTTTGATTGGTCTGGAAATGTTGACTTTACTTTTTACACAAACAGAAGCAACAGTGCTGGATTTGAGATTGACAGCGGTTTTAATGTAACTATCAAACCTGTTCAAAACTGGCATGGAAATGTTGAAGCAAATGTTTCTGCTAGAAGCAGCAATGGAACTGAATTATTCAGCAATAACTTCAGGGTTAAGGTGAATTCTATTAATGATGCTCCGTCTATAGTGCAACAATTTAATAGTGAATACATATGGAATTTTAATCAGAATAAAACTTTTGATATTGCTGACTATTTTTCTGATTCTGATGGCGATGCTTTAAACTTTAGCGCTACCCAGATGAGCCATATAAGAACTTTGTTCACTAGCAGCAAGATTATATTTACGCCTGAAACTAACTGGCAGGGCAGTGAAAAAGTTATTATTACAGCTAATGATTCGATATTGAGCGTAACTACCAGAAATGTTACTCTCACTGTTAGGGATTTGCTTAATGATTTTGATGGTAATACCGCCCCCAATATTATAAGTAGAAATCCTGTAAGCTCGAGCGTAAACTTGGCACAGGGGGATTCTCAAGAATTTTTAGTCACTGCGAATGATCTTGAAAATGATTCTTTAACATATGCATGGAGTGTTAATGGCGCTATAGTTCAAGGCAATTTGAATAGATATTTGTTTTTAGCTGATCAAGTTGGGAGCTATAACATTAGGGTAGTTGTTTCTGACGGAATTTTATCTCAAAGTGTCCAGTGGAATGTTGTAGTTGGTGCCGGTGATGGTGCCGGTGATGGAATAGACGGAAGAACTGACAGAGGCGAACCAACAGTACAAATAGATATTAAAAAAGATAGTGGTTCAACAAAGAAACTTATTTTCCTTATTATTGGTATTGTTGTAATTCTGATTTTAATTATAGTGGCGGTGCTTGTTCTATTGAAGATGTCTAAGAAAAAAAGAGGGAAGGTTACTGTTGTGCAAAGCAGTGGAAAGACTCCTGGACATTTGGTTGGACAACAAAAGAAAAGCTTTTTTGAAACATTAAAATATGACGAACTAACTTCTGTAGTTAACTTTATAAAGACGTATAAAAGCAGAGGCGTGCCTGACAGAGAAATTAGAGAAGTTTTGCTTAAGAGAGGGTGGAAGGCCGAACAAATTGATGAAGCCTTTAGAAGAGCAATTATTAACTAAGCCATAGTTGCATATTAATAATTATTTATTTACTACTTATTTATACAAATGTACTGTCTCTTTTTTTCTGTTATATGATGTATACATTATAGAGTGATAATCTTTATATAGAAATCTGCTCTCACCTGCTTCTATTATTATAACTCAAACGTGGGTAGTCATGGTCTTTTAAGACAAGGCAAATTGCTGAATTTGCCGGCGAATTCCCAACTCTATGCGGGTTGGATAACAAAAAACAATGAGGAGGTATAAGGCATGAAAAAGAGATTTTTTAGTTTATTAGTTGCAGCATTGCTAGTGATTTCTACTGTACCTTTACTTTATGCTGATGAAACTGGCGGAAGTATAGGTATGAACATTGGAACTGAAGAATTTCCAGTAATTATAGAGCAGTGTGGCGAGTGGGTCTTTTTAGAAGACTGCGTTGAAGAAGGTAGAGGAACTGACTGTGCTGACAACTTAGTTGAGAGATTGAACAACTATGCTTTCGAAGGGGAGCAAGTAGAAACTCTTGTTGTTGTTATGGACAAGAACAAGATAGAGGAAGTAGAGGAAGTTGTTGGAACTCTTGGACCAACGCAGGGCGAAGGCAATGACATTGAAGTTGAATGCCAAGAAGTTGACTTTCATACTGTTGATAGAATGGAAGGCATTGGTGACGGAGACGGGACAATACCAGACGTTTGCCAATTAAGAATTGGGCAAGAGAACTTTGATCACGAGGAATTTGACAGAAACACACAGGCATTCTACAAGTGTACATTTACTGTAGAAACACCTGACTCAATGCAAGGAGAATTCTTCTATACTGTTGAAGCAATATCTGCAGACAGCAGCGATACTTTAGACGAGAACATTTTCTGGTTCTTGAACCCTATAATTGCATTGTCGATTGACGGGGATTTAGAGTTTGACAATGTAAGACCAGGAAGCCTTGCTTACTCTAGCACTTTGTTAGTTGGCAATGATGCTGAAGAGGGTTCCGGAGTATTGCTAGATATGTTTATCTCTGGTACAGACTTTTATGACCCAGACAACAGCGGTGCAAGATGCCCAGACACTAACCAGTTAAAGCTAAGTAACAATGCAAGATCGCCTGCCAACATAGTTGCTGATGGCGGTTCTGAAGTTGGATCTGCTGATGCACATGATGGAGCTCACGCAAGACTTGCATGCGAAGCTGGAACAGAAGGCATAACTGATTCCTCTAACGCTGACCACCTATGCTACTCTGCTGTTAACGGAGCTTACTCAACTGCTGGTGCAAGCAATGCTGATGTAGAAGGCTATGTACCAATAGTTTATGGAGAAGCATTTAGCAGAGATTTCTACAACGATGCAGAGATAATAAGAAACCCAGGTTTGGATGAATCTGGACTTTTGGACATTAATGGCGTGCCATATCACGCAGGAAATGTAGTAAGCCCTGGTTCTGAAGTTTCAGTAACATTCAAGTTGGGATTACCTGAGCCATGTGTAGGTAATTTCAACGAGGGTGCAATCTGGTTCTGGGGAGAAGCAGTTTAAATGAAAAGGGATTTTTCCCTTTTTTTATTTTTTTTATTTTAATATAAATTTGTATAATACTAAAAAATGAGATTAAAAATAAAATCAAAGATAATATTTATGATTTTTTTATTTACTGTTATATCATTAAGTAGTGTAGATGCATATATTTTGTATTGTTTGCATAGAGGAGAAAGTCTCCCGCCTGGATGTGAGGATGATCCTAATGGGGATTGTATGTATACTTGTAGAAGCGATTTGTGCCAGATATGCACTACAGATAACGGTGTTCCTGGAGTAAATCCAAGGCATTGCTTTGACCAAGCATGCAGTTTTCTAAATGACGATAGCAGGGATCAAGAAGCTCCTGTTTTAACTTTGCATAATCCGACTGATGGAGAAACTTATGGAAATAAAAGGGTTTATTTGACGCTTGATGTTGAGCCTGAAGGCAGAATAGACATTAAGGACAATATTAATGGCGGCGGATGGAGAACGGTTACTAGTGGCACTGTTACTAGCTATAATAGAAAAAGAACATTTCAAGAAGGGATTAATGATGTTAGTATTAGGGCTGTGAAGAGCAATGGGCTTAATGATGAGGAAAGGGTAGTTTTTTATGTTGACAGTAAAGACCCCATGGTCGTGGGCATAACTCCTAGCAGTAATGCTTTTTTAAATGGAGATTTTTCTGTTGAGTATACTGAACTTAATTTAAGAAAGGTTGAATTTCAATACAGGGGCGTTAGAGAGATTGATTGGAATATTATAGAAGTACAGGGATGTCAGGCTGGAGATAGGCAGACTTGTGATGTGAATGTTGATTTGAGCAATTATGAAGGTGATGAGGTTGAGTATAGGTTTGTTGTTTATGATAGTGCCAATAGTGATGAAAGCAAAGTGCATACTGGGAGAGTTGATTCTGTTGATCCTATATTAACTATGGCTACTCCCTTTGAATCTGGATATGATGCAAAGAGCGTATTATTTGATTTGATAGCGTCTGAAGAAGTAAAGTTTTATTACAGAGATAACAATGACGATAATGGAAGGAATAAGAATTTGTGCAACTCTGGAACCTTATGCAATAAACTTGTGAATTTTAGAGATGGGCTTTGGGATTTAACTATTTATGCTGAAGATGAAGCGGGCGGTTTAGATTCTGAGAGAGTGATATTTGCGATTGATACAAAAAAACCTAAAGCAAAAAAAATTATACCTACGAAGAATAAATGGGTGAACGCTGAAGGATTGGTGAGTGTTGAATATGATGAAACTGATTTGCAAGAGATAAACTTATATTACGGTCTGAATGGTAATGATAGAAGGATTGCTTTAGAGGACTGTCCTTCTGGTAAGAGGCAGAGTTGTGATGTGAATGTTGACTTTTCTGAGTATAATGGAGAAGAAATAACTGCTTATTTTACAGTAAGTGATAATTATAATGAAGTTTCAAGCGGAATTGTTAATTGGAAAGTTGATACAGAAGTTCCTAGATATTTGGACGGATTTGGAGCATCAAGTACAAGAATTGATGGTGATGTTGTTAATTTTGATTTGAAAGCAACTGAAATTGGTGATTTTGAGTATAAAGAAGCTGGATCTGACATGTATAGAAACTTATGCAGGAATAAAATAGACTGCAGCAAATCTAAGAGATTTAGGCCCGGGCATTATACTTTGGACTTGATGATCGTGGATGCAGCTGGGAATTCTTATGTTGAGCAAGTAAGCTTTGATATTTAGAAGTAGGCCTTTTCTATTTTTTTATTCAAAAATTATATAAGTATATGAAATTTGATTAGATTTTAATGGATAAAATCTTTGAAGTGGTAGATAAAACAGGAAGAAAGATTAGACTAACTAAAAAACAATGGGATCACATTAAACATGACCATCCAGAAATTGAAAATGCTGAAGTAGCAAAAGAAACCATAGAAGCTACTACAAAAATAACACAACCTTATGAAGGAACAAAGCATTACTATTACAAATATTATAAGCATAGAAAGGATCAAGATAAATACCTATTGGTGATAGTTAATTATTTAAATGGCGAAGGTTTTATTATTACAGCATATTATATTAGGTATATAAGATGAAAAGCAAAACACGTTTATATTATGATGAAGAAGGAGATTTCTTAGAGATTTCTATAGGTGCACCTACAGAATGCTACGCGGAAGAGATTAAACCGGGCGTCTTTGTGAGGATTGATAAGAAAAGTGGAGAAGCCAAAAGTTTGGGTGTTCTAGATTTTAGAAAGAGAACCCATTCAAGAGATATAGAATTTGATCTTCCCATTGGATTTGATCTTTCACAAATAAAACTAAAAGAAGTTTAATTCTTAGCCAATAATGAAAGGACCAATTGATATTTATTATGATGTAGAGGGAGATTTTCTAGAGATAACTTTTCTGAATTTGCTACCTTTAGAGATTAATGCATAATTTAAAATAAAAGTAATGATAAAGGTATTAAAATTAATTTATACTTCATGAGAAAGGTTGGTAAACTGCTGGTATTTTTAAGTATTGTTAAGATAAAAGAAAACTATTTTGATTAGTGTTTTATATCATACTATTTTAATCACTTACCTAATCCTTAACGAAGTTACGTCAATATCACTTATAGCAAATTCTTCCTCTGCATTGCCTATAACATCAACTACTTCATTGTTTATATCAATGATTATTTCAACGCTACTGATGTCTTTTTTGATTCTTACTGGATCTTCTCTGCCAATCCAGCCTGTTCCTGAGGACCATATGCCTTTTTTGGTTCTGTGGTAATCTATGCCTGCCTGGCCTTTTAATTTTATCATATTGTTGGAGAATTCCTCTATGTTTATAGGGTCCATTCTTAATCTCAGCTCTGCTCTTGTACTGTCATCTTTTTTTCCTATTGTTGTAAAGATTATTGTGCCTGCGCCCTGGGTATTTTCTCCGTCTATTACTTCCCTGAGGGAGATAGCTAAAGAGGTTCTTTCATTTTCAAACCCTGCCTCTCCAAATATATTTTCTATATCTCCGTTTTCTCCTCTTAAGCTAAGTCTTCTTTCAACTGCAGGTCTTGGCTGCTCCCTTATATAGAAATTTATTAGTCGTGAAAGCTTATTTGCTTCATTTACCCTGACATAGCCTTTGTATCTGCCTTCATTCTGACCTGTTAGTTTTAATGTATAATCAAATCTCGTATCGGGATAGCCGATTTTTTCATCTAAAGTCACTTCTATATCATCGCATCCTGAAATTATGTTTGCCTCCTTATCAAACGTGCATAATTCATTTCCGTTTAATATTATGGTTAATGTTTGAATGTCTTCTTCTACGTTTGCGTCTACTGAAACTTTAAAGATTACTTCTTCATTTGTTTTATAATTTGCTTTTTCTGTGTCTGCTTCAATTCTTACAGCTTCGGCAGGCCCTGCGATTACTAATAATAGAATAAGCGCTATTGAAATGCTAATGCTAACTATTAATTTCCTTTCTGCAAATTGAAACATACCACGTCACCGCTTTTATGCTTCCTAAATGCTCCAAGAAATATATAAAACTATGCTACTACCATTTGAATAAACACCTAGCATTGATAGTAATAGTAGTAATCTTTTTTGTGCACACAAGGATGATTTAAGTCGTTATCTAAGTAGATGTAATCTGGCTTGTATTTTTCTAATAAAGAATAATTCTTTCCTGAAAAAAGGTTTTCCCATTCTGGTTTAGATGAATCGTCTCCGAACAAGGATGGTGCGATGACAGCTTCTTTATACGCCAGTATCCAGGGCGCATATTTTCTTTCTGTAAGGATTTTTCCATCTGGCAGGCTTATTATTTCATCTAGCTTTTCTTTTGTTATTTCTGGCTGTATTTTGATTGCTTCGTTAATTATAAAGAACATTGATGATAATAATAGTAATGATGATAATACTATACTCAGGATTCGCTTATCTGATAGCAA